>NZ_JBHUIW010000005.1:0-211628 GCF_042682915.1 Rhodoplanes azumiensis
CGCGCCACCAACCGAGGCTCGCCGCATAAAGCACAATCCGTGCCGGACAGCCGTGGCACGAGGCCGGGCATGACGAGGTCGGAGCGTGATGGCCTACCCCCCCTCGATCTTCGAGAACCGCTCGAGAAACCGTCGCTCCGCCACGCCGGCCGGCCAGGGATGCAAGAAGTCCTGCTCGATCCGGGCGGGCAGGTCGGGCGGCGTGCCGAAAAACTTCCTCGCCTCCGCCACCGCGAAGCCGGCGAGGCGGGTCGCCTCGAGAAACGCGGCGCCGCGGTCGGCGTCCTTGACGATCTTCACGGTCTCGTCGGGCAGCGTCGGCGGCAGGCCGAAGCGCAGATGGATGGCGGCGAGAAGCCGGTGCTCGACGCTCTTGTAGGCGCCGCCCATCACGGCCTTGAACGGCGAGATCATGTCGCCGATCACGTATTCGGGCGCGTCGTGCAGCAGCAGCGCGAGGCCGAGCCGGCGGTCGAGCGCCCCGCAGCGCCGCCGCGCGATCTCCTCGACCAGCAGCGTGTGCTGCGCGACCGAGAAGATGTGGTCACCCGAGGTCTGGCCGTTCCAGCGGGCGACGCGAGCGAGCCCGTGGGCGATGTCCTCGATCTCGACGTCGAGCGGCGAAGGATCGAGCAGGTCGAGCCGCCGACCCGACAACATGCGCTGCCAGGCGCGGGGCGCCTCGGCCTCCGCGGCCGGCGCGGGCTTGGGAGCAGGCTTGGTCTTGGCCGGCATGATCAGACCTTTTTCGTCCGCGCCGACGGCGCAGCCGTCACGGCCTTGGTCTTCGCGGCCTTCGACGTTAGGGCCTTGGACGTCAGGGCCTTCGACGTTAGGCCCTTCGCCTTGGGCGAGCGCGGGACGCCGCCGGCCAGCGCGGCGTGGCGGTGGCAGGTCACGAGATGGTCGTTGACCATGCCGACCGCCTGCATGAAGGCGTAGACGATGGTCGGCCCGCAGAACTTGAAGCCTCGTCCGGAAAGCTCCTTCGACATGGCGCGCGAAACCGGCGTCTCGGCCGGCACCTCGGCGCTGGAGCGGAAGCGGTTGACGATCGGGGCGCCGTCGACGAAGCCCCACAGCAGCGCCGCGAAGCCCGGGCCTTTCTCCATCGCGTCCAGATAGGCGCGGGCCGAGAGCGTCGCGCCTTCGATCTTGGCGCGGTTGCGCACGATGCCGGCGTCCTGCATCAGCGCCGCCTGCTTGGCCGCGTCGTAGCGGGCGATCTTCTCCGGATCGAAGCCGTCGAAGGCGGCGCGGAAATTCTCGCGCTTGCGCAGGATCGTGATCCAGGAGAGGCCGGCCTGGAAGCCGTCCAGCACCAGCTTCTCGAAGAGGGCGCGGTCGTCCCACTCGGGCACGCCCCATTCGGTGTCGTGATAGGCGAGGTAGAGCGGATCCTGGCCCGGCCAGGTGCAGCGCTTCAGCCCGTCGGCATGCACGACCGAACTCACGACACGCGCCTCGTCACGCCGGCACCGCCTCGCCAGGCCACGCGAAGGTCGCCCAGGCGGGCTTCACCGGGACGAGCGCGATGCCGCCGGCGACGAGCGGCGCGCCGGCGGCGAGCGCGTCGGCGACGCGGTCGAGCCGCAGCAGCGCGAGGCCGCGGCCCTCCACGCCCGAGCCCATGGTGCCAACCGCGATCTCGCCGGCCGTCACGGGCGCGCCGGGCGGCGGCGGGAAGCCCTCGACCGTGACCGGCACGACGCGGGTGCGCGCGGTGCCGCGATGCTGCATGCGCGACACCACCTCCTGGCCGACATAGCAACCCTTCTTGAAGTCGACGCCGGCGAGCTGATCCATGTCGGTCTCGTGCGGAAAGGCGTCGCCATAGGCGAAGTCGACGCCGCCGCGCGGCACGCCGAGCGCGATGCGATGCGCCTCGTAGGCCTCGGGCGCGACCAGCGCGGCGCCGAGCCGGCCGGCCACCGCGGCCGCCGTGCCGGCCGGGACGATCGCGCGGAGCCCCAGCCCCGGCAGGCGCGGATCGCGCAGCACGAGCCCGTCGACGAACGCCGTGTCGAGCGAATCGACGCCGTCGCCCCACAGCGCCAGCAGGAGAAGCGCGGCCGAGCGGTCCTCGACCGTCACCTTGGCGCGCAGCTTGTACATCTTGAGCTTGGCGAGCAGACCGTCGACCAGCGCGGACGGCACGTCGAGCAGGAACCCGCCGCCGTCGGTGGCCGCGATCTCGGCGACGATGAAGTCGGCGACGATCTTGCCCTGCGGGGTGAGCAGCGCGGCGAAGCGCGGATGCGCCGGCGACATGGTCGCGACGTTCGCGGTCACCAGGCCGTTGAGGAAGTGGCGGGCGTCGTCGCCGGAGACGAGGACGATGCCGCGATCGGCAAGGGGCGCAACCTGCATGATTCTGTTCGGACCAGGGTCGATCCGAAAGGTAGGGCGGCAGGCGCGGCGGCTCAAGGCCGGATTGCAGGCAGATGTCCGGTGAGCGCCCGGCGCCGTCGCGCACCGGGGCGGCGTCCGTCGACATGGCGCCTTTCGGCGCGGCGCCTTACTGGCGCGACAGCACGATGGAAAACTCGCCCGCCGCGATGCGCTTCGGCAGGCCCTCGGCGAAGCGGGCCGTCGCGTCCTCCCCATAGGTCGCGACCAGCTCGGTCAGGGCGCAGAACAGCGAGGCCTGCGCCAGGCAGTCGCCGTCGATGCCGTCCGCCCAAGCTTCCGCCCAAGCCTCCTTGATGTGACCGAGAGCCGCCCGCTTCTGCTCCTGATCCGAGTAGTGATCAGAAGCTTCTTCCATGCCCATCGACATTCTCGACCACCCGGTCCCCGGCCCCAGCCGTCAACGTTTCTTAAGGATGTCTTACCAGATGTCCGGCGCCCGACCAGCTGATCCTTTACGGAAGGTTAATGGGCAGAAAATCGGCGCGCGCCGTCTTGTTCCCCCCTCGCCGGCCGCTCACCACCCCCGCGACAGCCATGATGAAAACGTTTTCACCAAAGCGGGGCGGACGGACGACCGGGGAGGCAATTCGAGGATCCTTACGCGGAGTGCGGAGTGCAGAGTGCAGAGTGCGGAGTGCGGAGTGCGGAGTGCGGAGTGCGGAGTGCGGAGTGCAGTACCGGACAACCTTCCGATGCCGTCAACCGCGTCGCGCCAGACCAAGGTGAAAACGTTTTCACTGGGGCGGGGGGCAGCGGGCGGCCGGGAGCCCAGTCGGCGGCCGCCCTCGCGGGCTCGGCGCTCCGCGCGCGGTGCTCGTTGCGCACCGCGCCCGGCCCTGCGGTGCCGCCGCTCGTCCTGCACCGCGACTGTCGGTGAAAACATTTTCACCATGGCGAGGCGAGAGACCGGAGGACAACGGGCGGCCGGGCGCTCGGCCCGAAGCGCCTTGGCGTCCCGCGCGGCGGCGTCAGTTGGCGTAGCGGGCCGTCACCTCGCGGGCGATCTTGGTGCCCTCCTGGAGGTACTTTCGAATCGCCGCGTCGGCCGCCGGCGTGCACGTGCGGTAGCTCTGCTGGTAGAGACGGTAGCCGCGGTTGAAGCTGGCGATCATCTGGGCGCGGCGGGCGCCGGTCGGCGCCTCCGCATCGACGAGCTGCTGCATCTCGTTGCGCCATTTCTGGCCCTCGGCGGCGCCGCACACCTCGCGCAGGTAATGCAGCGCGCCGAGGATTTCCGACAGGCGCCGCAGGTCGCCGTCGAACGGAATCGTCTGCTGGGCCGCGGCCGGAGCCGCGGGCAGGAGCGACAGGACGACCAGGAGCGCACAGGCGAAACGGGAAAAAGCGCGGTTCATGCGGGGTGTTCACGGGTCTCGACGCCCCTATCTGCGACGCAATCGCGTCGGCGGCAAGGCGTCTCCTACCCCTCCCCCACGATCCCGTGCGCCGCCGCGACGATCTCGGCCAGGCCTTCGGTCGTGTCGAGGCCCGCGACGGCGGCCGGATCGTGCCAGGCGAAGGCTGCGAGCTCGGCGTCGAGCACCGGCTCGCCGGCGACCCAGCAGGCCGCGAAGGACAGCACCACGAAATGCCGCTCGGCCCGCCCCGCGGCGTCGCGGACGATCACCTCGCGGTGGCCGGCGAGCGCGATCGGCGCGATCTCCAGCGCGGTCTCCTCCCGCAGCTCCCGCACCAGGGCCTCGTGAAGGGTCTCGCCGGCCTCGACGACGCCGCCCGGCAGGGTCCAGGGCCCCGCCGAGGGCGCCCGGGCGCGGCGGACCAGCAACACCTGCCCGGCCCGGAACACCGCGGCGCTGACGGCCAGGAACGGACGGGGGGGATAGCGCCGATCGTCGCTCACGGGCGCTCCCGCTCAGGCGCCGCGCTGGAACACGGCGTCGACCATGTCCTGGCGCGCCGTCTCGTCCGACATCGCGGCCGGCATGATGTGCTCGCCGTTGATCACCGAGCCGGCCCGCGCGACCAGCGGCTTGAGCCAGCCCGACGATTCCGTCCCGAGCCGGGCCACCGCGGTCGGCGACAGGTTCTGGCGGAGCGCATCGAGCGTCGCCGCCAGGATCGCGTCCATGTGGTCGATCATGCCTTCCAGCTCGCGCCGCGAGTTCGGCTCGGCGATTTCGTAGGCGACGCGCGCGAGATCCTTGTCCTTGAAGTGCGACTTCTCGAAATAGGCGTCGTAGCCGCGCGGTTCCCAGCCGAGGATGTCGGCGGCGAACTCCGGACACGACTCGAGCATCTCGAGCAGCATGATGACTTCGTTGTAGTGGTTGAGATAATCGGTCGCGAGGCGGGTGAGCGGATTGATGTTCGCCTTGGCCAGCACCGCGGGGTTCTGGGCCTGCGCGCGCAGCTCGTCCAAGGATAGTTTTGGTTGTTGACTCATGGACCGAACGGCTTGCGCGCTTTTCAGAAAACTCTCGGGGCGGCGGGTTAAGGGCGCATTAAAGGTTGCACATCTGAACGCCACCGGAGAGGCAATCCACGAATGTGTGGTCGCTACGCCATCACCTCCTCGCCCGAAGCGATTAGGGCGCTATTTCGTTATGGCGAGGTGCCGAACTTCCCGCCTCGCTTCAACGTCGCGCCGACCCAGCCGGTGCCGGCGGTGCGACTCGCCGAGGGCGCCCGCTCCTTCGCGCTGCTGCGCTGGGGCCTGATCCCAGCCTGGGTGAAGGATCCGCGAACCTTCCCGCTGCTCATCAACGCGCGGGGCGAATCGGTCCGCGACAAGCCGGCCTTCCGCAACGCCATGAAGCGGCGGCGCTGCCTCCTGCCGGCCGACGGCTTCTTCGAGTGGCAGGCGACCGGCGGACCGAAGCAGCCCTTCTACATCGCCCGGCGCGGCGGCGGCCCGATCGCCTTCGCCGGGCTGTGGGAGGCCTGGATGGGGCCGAACGGCGAGGAGCTGGAGACGGTGTGCATCGTCACCACCACGGCGAATCGCACGCTTCGCGCCATCCACGACCGCATGCCCGTGATCGTCGCCCCCGAGGCGTTCGACCTGTGGCTCGACCCGGCCGTCGACGCACCGACCGCCGCCGCCCTGATCGCGCCGGCCCCGGACGACCTGCTGGAGACGTGGCCGGTGTCGACCGCGGTCAACCGCACCGCGAACGATTCGCCCGACCTGATCGCGCCGCTCGCCGAGAAGTCGGCCGCCGCGGTGCCTGCGGTGCCCGCGCCGCGGCCCCGAGCGAAGCGCGCTGCCGGGGCCGCACCACGGCGGCCCCTCGCGTCGAAGCCCGACGGCGGCCAGGGCTCGCTGTTCTGACACCTGCGTCGCGGCACCGTCGCCGGTTGATGCGGCCCCGCACATCGACTATCCAGGCCGGCCCTTCGGCACCCGGATCCCTGCCCCATGTCACCATCGTCCTCGCGAGCACCGGCGTCGCGCCCCTCTGCGCCGCGCCCCTCTGCGCCGCGTTCTTCCGCGCCGGCCCCACGAGGATCGGCCCCGCGGACCCCGAACGGCCGCGCCTGCGGGCTCGACTTCGGCACCTCGAACTCGACGCTGGGGTTGGCGACCGCGGGCGCACCGGTGCTGCTCGCCCTCGACCACGGCAGCACGACGGTGCCGAGCGCCGTGTTCTTCGGGCTCGACCACGCCCACCACACGCTGATCGGCCGCGACGCCATCGCGGCCTATGTGGACGGCGTGCAGGGCCGCTTCATGCGGTCGCTGAAGTCGATCCTCGGCACCGCGTTGATCGACGAGAAGACCCAGCTCGCCCGCCGCCGCGTCGCCTTCCGCGACATCGTGCGCACCTATGTGGAGGCGCTGAAGCAGCGCGCCGAGGCGCAGTGCGGCGCCCCGCTCGACCGCGTCGTGCACGGCCGCCCGGTCCACTTCGTCGACGGCGACGACGCCGCCGATCGCCAGGCCGAGGCGACGCTCGCCGACATCGCCCGCGCGGCGGGATTTTCGGAGGTGTCGTTCCAGTACGAGCCGGTGGCGGCGGCGTTCGACTACGAGCGCGCCGTCGCGGCCGAGACCGTGGCGCTCGTCGCCGACATCGGCGGCGGCACCTCGGACTTTTCCGTCGTGCGGCTCGGGCCGCAGCGGCGCGACCGCGACGATCGCAAGGGCGACATCCTGGCGAGCGGCGGCACGCGGCTCGGCGGCACCGATTACGACCGCGCCCTGTCGCTCGCCGCCGTGATGCCGGCGCTCGGCTTCCGTTCGCTGATGAACCGCGGCGACGTCGAGGTGCCGTCCGGCCCCTATTTCGACCTCTCCACCTGGGCGACCGTCAACCGGCTCTACGACAAGGCCGTGCTGCCCGAGCTCAAGCTCGTGCGCCGCGAGGCGCGGGCGCCGCAGCTCCTCGGCCGGCTGATCCATCTGATCGAGATGCGGCGTGGCCATTCGGTGCTGATCGAAGTCGAGCGCGGCAAGATCGCGCTCAGCGACGCGGCCGCGACGACGATCCCGCTCGACTGGGTGGAGCCGGGTCTCGCCGTCCCCGCGACCCGGACGCAGTTCGACGACGCCACCGCGCCGCTCGCCGAGCGGCTGCGGACGACCGTCACCGCGACCATCGCGACCGCCGGCCTGACGCCGGGCAAGATCGAGGCGGTGTTCTTCACCGGCGGCGGCAGCCTGGTGCCGAGCGTGCGCGCCGCGGTGCGCGCCGTGCTACCCGAGGCCGCCGTGGTCGACGGCGACCGCTTCGGCGCCGTCGGCCTCGGCCTCACCATCGAGGCGCAGCGGCGCTACGGGTGAACGGGGTTCCACGGACGACGATCGACCGCGAGTTTGCGCACCGGCGAGGCACCCACCACCTGTCTCGGATCCGGGACGAGGAACGGCCGCGCCGAAAACGACGACGCGACCATCGGGTCGGAGCCTCATGACGCGCGCGCTCTATTTCGGCCTCGGCTGCCTGATGCTGGCGCTCGGCGCGATCGGCGCCGTGCTGCCGCTGATGCCGACGACCATCTTCCTGATCGCGGCCGCCTGGTGCTTCGCGCGCTCGTCGCCGCGGCTGGAGGCATGGCTGCTCGCGCATCCGCGCTTCGGACCGGCCCTGCGGGCCTGGCGCGACCAGCGGGCGATCTCGCGCGGCTCGAAGCTCCTCGCCTGCACCGGCATGGCGCTGGGCTTCGTGATCTTCTGGACGACGGCCTCGCCCGGGCCGCTCGTCGCGATCCCGGTCGCGGCGGCCCTCGTCGTCTGCGCCGCCTATGTGGCGACACGCCCCGAGCCACGCGGGCAGGTGCGGCGCTGACCGGCGGCCGCGCCGCGACCCGCACTTTGCGACAGATCCGCCGTCACATGCCGGTGTCGAGCGGCGTGTCGATGGCGCCGCCGGCCGCGACCCAGTCCTTGAACGCGCCGAGGTTGAACACGCGCTCGTAGCCGAAGTCCTTCAGCACCTTGCCGGCGAGCGCCGAGCGGCCGCCCGAGGCGCAGTAGAGGATCACCGGCTTCGCCTTGTCGAAGGCCTTGTCGTGATAGGGCGACTCGGGATCGGCGCGGAACTCCAGCATGCCGCGCGACACATGCATGGCACCCGGCACCTTGCCGCTCGCGGCGAGCTCCGGCGCGTCGCGCACGTCGACGACCAGGACGGCGCCGTCCGCCATCATCCGTTTGGCCTCGTCGGGCGTGATCTTCGGCACCACGGCATTCGCCGCCGCCAGCATGTCCTTGACGCTTCCGGCCATTCTCGAACCTCGTTCGTCGGGTGAAGACATATTCGGCTCGGTCTAACTCTCTGCGGCCCGATCCGCAATGCGAAGACCGGTGCGGCGACCGGCGCGGCGGCCGTCCGGAGCACGTCGCGATCACGTCGGAGAGTCGAAATAGAGTCTTTTCCGTACAGGATTGCTCGGGTTAACGTTTCGGTCATGGCCACCGAGAAAGCCGAGACCGACCGCATCCCGATCACCCTGTCGCTGGCGACCATCGGCTACCTGGAGCGTCTGGTCCGGCAGGGCACCCACGGCACCAGCGTGCCGGGGGTCGCTCGCACGCTGATCGAGGAAGGCATCCGCAACGCCATCAAGGACGGGCTGCTGGCGATCCGCGACAACTCCCGCACCAACAACCACCACGACTGACCGAGGCATCGAACCGCGCCGCCGCGCCTGTTCCTCCCTCTCCCCGCATGCAGGGAGAAGTGTGCGAAACACACCGCGGCCGTGCCGGAATACCGGCCCGACCTCCTTTGCATGGAACGGGGATGACGGCGCGATGTTAACGGTTCGCCTGCGCCGGCCCGCGGATGGTTCCGCGCAGGCCCGGATCCCCGCGCACCGAGGCGATGGCTGCCCGTCGGCGACCACCGCCCTGCCGCGATGCGCAACAGGAGCGGACCATGACCGATCGACGACACGGGCCCCCGGGCGATCAGCACGGCGCCCGTCCGGCGCTGGGCGCCGACGAACGGACCCTGATCCGGGCGGCCGCCATCGACCTGATGATGCACCTCGCCCGCACCCTGCCACCGCGAGCGCGCCGCCCCCGCCAGGGAAGCGACACCGGCTCCCGGCCAGCCTGACCGTTCGCCCGGACGCGCCCTTCAGGCCGCCGCTTCGGCGAGCGCGGCCGGCAACTCGGCGGCAAGAATGTCCAGCTCTTCCGGCCGGCCACACCCGATCCTGATGCAGCGGTCGAGCGGCGCGACGCCCGGCATGCGGACGAACACGTCGCGCGCGACCAGTGCCTGCAGGACGCGGCGCGCATAGGCCCCGTCACGGCCGCAGTCGACGGCGACGAAGTTGGTCGCCGAGGGGAGCACCGCGAGCCCGTTCGCGTGCGCGATCGCGCCGATCCGGGTGCGCGCCTTCACCACCTCGCGGCGCACCCGCACGACGTGGTCGGCATCCCGGATCGCCGCCAGCGCCCCGGCCTGGCTGATCCGACTGATGCCGAAATGGTTGCGGACCTTGTCGAAGCTGCGAATCAGCGGTGCCGCCCCGATGGCGTAGCCGACCCTTATGCCGGCGAGCCCGTGCGCCTTGGAGAAGGTGCGCAGACGCAGCACCCGCGGGTCGGCGGGATCGAGCGCGGGCGAGACGCCGTCGGGCGCGAACTCCGCATAGGCCTCGTCGAGCAGCAGCAGCGCGCCGTCCGGCACGGCCTCGACCATGCGGCGGATGTCGGCGGCCGGCCACCAGGTGCCCATCGGGTTGTCGGGATTGGCGATGTAGACGAGCGCGGCGCCCTCGCAGCGCGCCGCATCGACGAGCGCCTCCGGATCCTCGCGGTCGTCGCGATACGGCACGGTGACGAGGTGCCCGCCGAACCCCGCGACATGGAAGTTGAAGGTCGGATAGGCGCCGAGCGACGAGACGACCGGCTGGCCCGGCGCGATCAGCATGCGCACGACGAGACCGAGGATCCCGTCGATCCCCTCACCGACATGGACGTGCTCGGGCGCGACGCCGTGGGCGGCGGCGATCGCCTGCTTCAGGTCGTGGTTCTCGGGGTCGCAGTATTTCCACGCCTCGGCCGCGGCGGCCCGCATGGCGGCGACGGCGGACGGCGACGGCCCGAACGCGTTCTCGTTCGCCCCGATGCGGGCGCGGAAGACCTTGCCGCGGGCGCGCTCCTGCGTCTCCGGGCCGACGAACGGCACGGTGGCGGGTAGGCTGTCGACGAGGTCGGTGAAGCGGGCGGCGGTGAAGCGGTCGGGCATGGTCTCGGCCGTGGCGGAGCGGCGGGGGCGACGTTGTGTGCCGCCGCCGCCGCGACGTGGCAATCACTTTGTAAGGCAGCGCGTCAATCGAGGCTCACCGGCAGCACGGTCTCGCCGCGGGCCTTGAGCACCCGAACGAAGCTGCGCACCACGGCCGCGTTGCCGCTGCGCCGCGACGCGGCGGCCAGCTCGGCGAACACCTCGCAGTCGGCGAGCGGGCGGTAGACCACGTCGGGCAGCCGCAGGCGCTGCAACGACGACGGCACGGCCGCCACGGCGAGCCCGACGCCGACGAGATTCAGCACCGAGATGAAGTCGCGCACGTGATGGGCGATGCGGGGCGAGAAGCCACCGGCCTTGCCGATCGCCAGCGTGTGGCCGACGAAGCCCCCGCGCTCGTCGGCCTGCGGCACCGCGAAGGCCTCGCCGGCGAGCCGCGCCGCCGGGATCGCGCCGTGCAACGCGGCGAGCGGGTGATCGGCGCGCAGCGCGACCAGCACCGGCTCGCGCAGCTGCGGCAGCACCGCGAGGCTCGCCGGATAGTCGGGTCGCGGGCGCAGGAAGCCGACGTCGATGCGGCCTTCGGCGAGGGCCTCGAGCTGGCGCCAGCTCTCCATCTCGGTGAGCGAGACGGTGACGCCCGGCCGCGCGCGGCGGAAGTCGAACACGGCGGACGGCAACAGCCCCGACCAGGTGGCGGAAGCGACGTAGCCGATCTCGAGCCGGCCGCGCTCGCCGCGCTCCGCCTGGCGGACGACGAGCTCGGCGCGCTCGAATTGCGCGAGGGCGGCGCGTGCCTCGTCGAGGAACAGCGCGCCGGCCGGCGTGAGGCGGATCGGGGCGCGCTTGTGGCGCTCGATCAGCCGCACGCCGAGCTCCGCCTCGAGCCCGGCGATCTGCCGGCTGACCACCGACTGGGCGAGCCGCAGCCGCTCGGCGGCGCGGCCGAAATGCAGGTTCTCGGCGACCTCGACGAAGCAGCGGACGGATTTGAGGTCCATGAACGCACCGACTTCATACGTGACGCCGTCGTTCCGGGGCGGCGCGCCGGATCCCGGGCTTGCCCGCAATCCGTCTTGTCGAGTGCCGAAGTCGGCCGAAGCCGACTTCGGTGCGCCGAGCCCGGAACCCATACGCCCTGTCCACCGCGAGCCACTCGGATCGGGGTAATGGATTCCGGGTTCGCGAGCCTTCGGCTCTCGCCCCGGAATGGCGAGCCGATGTCTTTTAATCCATTTCTGCGATTATAAAAATGCAACTGAGCATTGGACCTGCCGCCGGCTCCGGGCGCATGGTGCATCGCACCATCGACCCGACGTCGCGCGCCGCACGCGCGACCACCCCCGCGAGCACGTCTCGAAAATGCTCTCCCTCTCGGTCGCCCAGCTCGCCGCCCTCGTCGCCACCCTCGCGCTCGTCGTCGTGTTCGGCGCCTGGTCGTCCCGGAACGTGCGGTCCGCGCAAGCCTACAGCCTGAACGGCCGCTCGGCCGGCGCGATCCTGATCGCCGGCAGCATCTCGGGGACGGCGATCGGGGGCGCCTCGACGGTCGGCACCGCCCAGATGGCGGCCGCAGTCGGGCTGTCGGGCTGGTGGTTCACGCTCGGCACCGGCCTCGCGCTGCTGGTACTCGCCGTCTTCTACGCCCGCCCGCTGCGGCGGAGCGGGCTCGAGACCATCCCGCAATATCTGACGATCCCCTACGGCCGCTCGGCCGGGCCGCTGACCAGTCTCGTCTCGTCGCTCGGCATCCTGTTCAGCGCGGTGGCAAGCGCGCTGGCCGGCATCCACCTGATGGTCGCGATGGTCGGGTTTTCGCCGTGGCTCTCGGCCGTGGTGCTGGTGCTGCTCGTCGTCGCCTACGGGATGTTCGGCGGCCTGAAGGGGGCGGGCGTCTCCGGTATCGTCAAGATGGGCGTGCTGTGGCTGTCGCTGATGATCGCCGGCGGCTACGCCACCGTGTCGCTCTGGCAGATGCCCGACTTCGACGCGGTCTTTCCGGCCGTCCCGTGGTTCAGCCTGTGGGGCCGCGGCACCGGCGAGACGCTGTACAACCTGATGTCGCTGATCATCGGCGTGGTCTGCACCCAGACCTACGTGCAGGCGATCTACGCGGCCTCCGACACCCGCGTCGCCGCGATCGGCGCGGCGACGGCGGCGCTGATCACCATCCCGATCGGCCTGCCCTCGATCGCGATCGGCATGCTGATGCACGCCAAGCATCCGGAGCTCGCGCCGGTGCTCGCGCTGCCCGTCTATCTGATCCGCTACGTGCCGGGCTGGATCGGCGGCATCGGGCTCGCCGGGATCCTGATCTCGGTGGTCGGCTCGATCGCAGGACTCGCGCTCGGCATCGGCACCATGATGGCCAACGACATCGGCCGCGGCCTGCTCGGCGTGCGCGACGACGCGCGGCTCCTGACCATCAACCGCGCCTGCGTCCTGGGCGTCACCGTGCTGTCGATGCTGATCGCGCTGTCGGCGCTCGACTCCTATGTGCTCGACTGGAACTACATGTCGATGGCGCTGCGCGGCGCCGCCGTGTTCCTGCCGCTGTCGCTCGCCGTGTTCTGCCCGGGCCGGCTGCCGGCGGCGTGGGCGATCGCCTCGATCGTCGGCAGCACGGCCGCGGCCGTGCTGGTCCGCCTCGTGCTGCCGCTGCCGATCAACCCGCTGATGACCGGCCTCGCGGTGAGCGCCGGCGTGGTCGGGCTCGGCGTCCTGCGCGCCGCCGCGACCAACCGTCGCGACACCCCCTCGGCCTGATCACGCGCGCCCCGCAGGGTTTTCGCACTGCGGCGAAACTGAAGGAAAAGCAGGCAAAGATCCGTCGGAAGCGCTTCGAAAAAGCGCGACGGTGCGGTGCGGTCTCGCCGTTTTGCCGGTCGACACGTCCAAACAATATGCAAGAATGCCACGGCGCTGCCTGCGTTTCGACCTTGCGCGGGAACGAGGAGTTGATACCGTTAGTGTGCTAACGAATTCGCGGTCCTCGCGGACGACGAGCCAGGCCGACGGCGCACTCTCCCCCGACGCATCCGCGTCGACGCCGACGACCCGTCGCCCGGGCCGTCGGAGCCGGTCTTGTCGAGCGAAGAGAGGGATCATCGCCGTGTCGAAAACCGTATCGCGCCGTCACGTCCTGGCCGCCGCCTTCGCGCTGGCGATGCCCGGGCAGCTCCTCGCCGCCGACATCAAGATCGGCGAGATCAACAGCTATTCCGGCCTTCCCGCCTTCACCGAGCCCTACCGCAAGGGCTGGCAGCTCGCCGTCGAGGAGATCAACGCCAAGGGCGGCATCAACGGCAACAAGCTCGTCGTGATCTCCAAGGACGACGCCGGCAAGCCGGCCGACGCCGTGACGGCGGCCAACGAGCTGGTCTCCAAGGAAGGCGTGGTGATGCTGACCGGCGCCTTCTTCTCGCATATCGGCCTCGCCATCGCCGACTTCGCGGCGCAGAAGAAGATCTACTATCTGGCCGGCGAGCCGCTCACCGACGCGATCGTCTGGTCGAAGGGCAACCCCTACACGTTCCGCCTGCGGCCCTCGAACTACATGCAGGCCGCCATGCTGGCCGAGGAGGCCGCCAAGCTGCCGGCCAAGAAGTGGGCCACGGTGGCGCCGAACTACGAGTACGGCCAGTCGGCCGTCGCCGTGTTCAAGAAGCTCCTGTCGGAGAAGCGCCCGGACATCGAGTGGGTCGGCGAGCAGTGGCCGCCGCAGGGCAAGATCGATGCCGGTGCCGTCGTCGAGGCGCTCGCCGCGACCAAGCCGGAGGCGATCCTCAACGTCACGTTCGGTCCCGACCTCGTGAAGTTCGTCCGCGAGGGTAACACCCGCGGCCTGTTCCAGGGCAAGACCGTGGTGTCGTTCCTGACCGGCGAGCCCGAGTACATCGACCCGCTGAAGACCGAGACGCCGGAAGGCTGGCTCGTCACCGGCTATCCCTGGTACGGCGTCGAGACGCCGGAGCATCAGGCGTTCCTCAAGGCCTACCAGGCGAAGTACAACGACTATCCGCGCCTCGGCTCGGTGGTCGGCTACGCGCTCATGTACTCGGCCGCCGAGGTGCTGAAGAAGGCGAACTCGACCGAGACCGACAAGCTGATCGCCGCCACCAAGGGCCTCGAGGTCGGCACCCCGTTCGGCAAGGTCAAGTTCCGCGACATCGATCACCAGTCGACGCTCGGCGCCTTCGTCGGCAAGACCGCCGTCAAGGACGGCAAGGGCATCATGGTCGACTACAGCTATCGCGACGGCGCCAAGTATCTGCCGAGCGACGACGAGGTGAAGAAGCTGCGCCCGCAGAACTGAGCGGACCGTCCCTCGCGGACGGCCCCGTCGGGAGCGCGCCGACCCGCGCTTCCGACGGCGAGATGGATGCCGGCGCCCGTTCCTGCCGCCGTGTCCCCTCGCCCGGAGCTCGTGCCGTGCGCTGGTGCCCTGCGCACTTGCGATACGCGCGAGCTCCGACTCTCCCCGCCGCAGGGGAGACCGATGCGTCCCACCCCCGTGTCGTGACTTTCGACGTCGAAACGACGGCCCCGCCGTCAGAGCCGCGCCTGCGTCGCGGAGCCTCGCCGACCTGGTCGGCCCCAACCCGATCGTGACCGCCGATGCAGCTCGTCTTCGTCCAGTTCATGACCGGCCTCGCCAGCGCGGCCTCGCTCTTCCTGGTCGCCTCCGGCCTGTCGATCATCTTCGGCGTCACCCGCATCGTGAACTTCGCCCACGGCGCGTTCTACATGCTGGGCGCCTACGTCGCCTACACGCTGACCGAACGCTTCGCCGGCGCCTACGGGTTCTGGCTGTCGCTGCTCGCCGCCGCCGCGGTCGTCGCGGTGCTGGGCGCGCTGCTCGAGATGACGCTGCTGCGGCGCATCTATCACGCGCCCGAGCTGTTCCAGCTCCTCGCCACCTTCGGCGTGACGCTGATGGTCGAGGATCTGGTGCTGGTGATCTGGGGCCCCGAGGATCTGGTCGGCCCGCGCGCCCCGGGTTTCGCCGGCGCCGTCGAGATGTTCGGCAAGCGAATCCCCTCCTACGACCTGTTCCTGATCGTGCTCGGCCCGCTGGTGCTCGCCGCGCTCTGGGTGCTGTTCCACCGCACCCGCTGGGGCGTGCTGGTGCGCGCCGCGACCCACGACCGCGCCATGGTGGCGGCGCTCGGCATCAACCAGAAATGGCTGTTCACCGGCGTGTTCGCGCTCGGCGTCTTCCTCGCCGCGCTCGGCGGCGCCCTGCAGATCCCGCGCGACGCCGTCAACCACTCGATGGATCTGCGCATCATCGTCGAGGCCTTCGTGGTGGTGGTGATCGGCGGGCTCGGCTCGACCACGGGCGCCTTCGTCGCCGCCATCATCGTCTCGCAGCTCAACGCCTTCGGCATCTTGGTCTTCCCGAAGATCTCGCTGGTCCTCGTCTTCGTCGTGATGGCGATCGTGCTGGTCGTGCGACCGTGGGGCCTGTTCGGCAAGATGCCGCCCCCCGCGCAGGCGGCGGTCGGTGCCACGGTGCGGCCGTGGCGGCCGCTCGGCCGCACGGAGCTGACGATCGCCGCGGCCTGCGTCCTGGTCGTCGCGCTTCAGCCGCTGTGGCTCTCCGACTACGCTCTCACGGTCGGCAGCGAGCTCCTGATCTTCACGCTGTTCGCGGCGAGCCTGCATCTCTTGATGACCGTCGGCGGCCTGGCCTCGTTCGGCCACGCCGCCTATTTCGGGCTCGGCTCCTATGGCGCCGCGTTCGCCGTGAAGGCCGCCGGGTTGCCGATGCTGCTCGCGATCTGCGCCGGCCCGGTGCTGGCCGCGGTCGGCGCCGCGATCGTCGGCTGGTTCGCCGTGTCGCTGACCGGCGTCTATTTCGCGATGCTGACGCTCGCCTTCTCGCAGATCGTCTGGTCGATCGCCTTCCAGTGGGTGTCGGTGACGGGCGGCGACAACGGGATTCTGGGGATCTGGCCGGCGCCCTTCGCGTCGACACCGGCGGCGTTCTTCTGGGTGACGCTCGCCTTCGTGGTGCCGGCGCTCGCCTTCCTGCAGATGGTGATCTTCTCGCCGTTCGGCTACGCGCTGCGGGCGACCCGCGACTCCGAGCTGCGCGCCGAGGCGATCGGCATCGACCGCAAGCGCATCCAGTGGGTCGCCTTCGTGATGGCGGGCGCCGCGGCCGGCCTCGGCGGCGCGCTGTTCGCCTTCCTGAAAGGCAGCGTCTTCCCCGACGTGATGGGCATCCCGACCTCGGTCGACGGCCTCGTGATGGTGCTGCTCGGCGGCATCGAGACGGTGCTCGGCCCGATCGTCGGCGCGCTGGTGTTCAAGGCGCTGTCGATCTGGCTGATGAGCCAGACCGACTATTCGAAGCTGGTGCTGGGCGCCGCCATCGTGTTCATCGTGCTCGCCTTCCCGAAGGGCATCGTCGGCACGCTCGGCGACTGGCGGGCGCGCTTCGAGGCCGGGCGCGCGGCCCGCCGCGCCGCCGCGTCGGCGCCCGCACCGTCCGACGCCGTGATCAAGGAGGCGCAGCCGTGACCCGCCTGCTCGAGGTCGAGAGCCTCTCGAAATCCTATGCCGGCGTGCAGGCCGTGCGCGACGTCTCCTTCGGCCTCGATCGCGGCGAGATCCTCGCGCTGATCGGTCCGAACGGCGCCGGCAAGAGCACCTGCTTCAACATGCTCAACGGCCAGATCCGCCCCGACGCCGGCACCATCCGAATCGACGGCGAGCCGACCGTCGGCAAGCCGCCGCGCGCCGTGTGGCGCATGGGCGTCGGCCGCACCTTCCAGATCACCGCGACCTTCGCATCGATGACGGTGCGCGAGAACGTGCAGGTCGCGCTGCTCTCCCACGCCCACGCGCTGCGCCGCTTCTGGGGCAGTGCCGCCAAGGACGCCGAAGAGGCGGACCGGCTGCTCGGGCTGGTCGGCATGGGCGCCTATGCGGAGCGCGCCGCCGCCGAGCTCGCCTATGGCGACCTCAAGCGGCTCGAGCTCGCGATCGCGCTCGCCAACCGGCCGAGGCTCCTGTTGATGGACGAGCCGACCGCCGGCATGGCGCCGAAGGAGCGCATCGAGTTGATGCGGCTCACCGCCGAGATCGCCCGGCGCGAGGGCATCGGCGTCCTGTTCACCGAGCACGACATGGACGTGGTGTTCGAGCACGCCGACCGTCTGATGGTGCTGTCGCGCGGCATGCTGATCGCCGAGGGACCGCCCGCGCAGGTGCGGCGCGACCCCGAGGTGCAGGCGATCTATCTCGGCGAGGGCCTCGTCTACGACGCCCGCCACCAGGACGGCGCGGCGGGCGCCGCCACATCGACCGGGGCGCACCGATGATCGAACGTCCGCACACGTCGCAGCTCGACGTCGTGAAGCTCAACGCCTTCTACGGCCAGGCCCACATCCTGTTCGACGTCGAGTTCTCGGTTCACACCGGTGAGGTCGTCGCGCTGCTCGGCCGCAACGGCGCCGGCAAGTCGACCACGTTCCTCTCCATCATGGGCATGGTGGCGCGCCGCACCGGCACGGTATGGTTCGACGCCGAGGAGGTGACGGCGCTGCCGACCTACGAGATCGCGCGGCGCGGGCTCGGCTTCGTGCCGGAGAACCGCCGCATCTTCTCCGATCTGACCGTCGAGGAGAACCTGATGGTCGGCCGCCAGAAGCCGCGCGAGGGTGCGCCGACCTGGGAGCCCGAGAAGCTCTACACGCTGTTCCCGAACCTCGCCGAGATGCGCAAGCGCCCGGGCGGCCGGATGAGCGGCGGCGAGCAGCAGATGCTCACCATCGCCCGCACCCTGATGGGCAACCCGTCGCTGGTGCTGCTCGACGAGCCGTCCGAAGGCCTCGCGCCGAAGATCGTCGAGCAGATGGCGAGCGCCATCCTGGCGATGAAGAAGGAAGGCTTGTCGATCCTGCTCTCCGAGCAGAACCTGCATTTCGCGCGGCTGATCTCCGATCGCGCCGTGATCATCGAAAAGGGCCGCGTGCAGTTCACCGGCACGCTCGCCGAACTCGAGGCGCGCCCCGATGTGCGCGATGCCTATCTGGCCGTGTGAGGACCGAGTCGCGAACCGTGTGGTTCGTGACCCTCTCCGGCAAACCCCGAGCCGTCATGCCCGGCCTTTGGCCTGGCATCCGCGATACTGCCGAACACCAGTCACGGACGTGGATGGCCGGGACGCGCCCGGCCATGACGAAGGAGAGACTGGACCGAGCCGCAGGCGGCTGTCGTCACTTCTCCGCGAAGGCCTTCTCGATCACGTAGTCGCCGGGCTCCCCGGTGTTGCCCTCGACGAATCCCATGCCTTCGAGGATCGGCGTCATGTCGGCGAGCAGCGCCGGGCTGCCGCACATCATCACGCGGTCGCGGACCGGATCGAGCGCCGGCAGGCCGATGTCGGAGAAGAGCTTTCCGGACGTGATCAGATGGGTGATGCGGCCCTGGTTGCGGAATTCCTCGCGCGTGACCGTGGGATAGTAGATGAGCTGCTGCGCGATCATCTCGCCCAGGAACTCGTCCTGCGGCAGCTCCCGCTCGATCTTCTCGCGATAGGCCAGCTCGGCGACGGTGCGCACGCCGTGGACCAGCACCACCTTCTCGAACCGCTCGAAGGTCTCGGGATCCCGGATCGTCGACATGAACGGCGCAAGGCCGGTTCCGGTCGCGAGCAGATAGAGCGTCGCGCCGGGCTTCAGGTTGTCGATCACCAGCGTGCCGGTCGCCTTGCGGCCGATGACGATGCGGTCGCCCGGCCGGATCTGCTGCAGCTTCGAGGTGAGCGGCCCGTTCGGCACCTTGATCGAGAAGAAGTCGAGCACGTCGGCATAGTGCGGCGAGGCGATCGAGTAGGCGCGCATGAGCGGCCGCCCTTCGCCCGGAAGGCCCAGCATCACGAACTGGCCGCTCTTGAAGCGGCACCCGGGATCGCGCGTCGTCGAGAAGCTGAAGAGCCTGTCGGTCCAGTGGTGAACGTCGAGAACCTGCTCTTCGAAGAAGTTGCTCATGGGTCGAACCTTCGAGGAATTCCAGGAAGTCGGGAGTCGCGGCCACCGCCTTGGCGACCGACATTCGTTAGTGTACTAACAATATGACGGAGCCGCGGCGGCCTTGTCAACGGCCCGAAACGGCCGGATACCGGGGCGAAGCGCGGTCCGTCCGGCAACGAGGAGAAGAAACCATGGCTCACGACGTGCCGGCGGGACCGAGCGGTCCTACCAAGCTGGTCATCCGCAACATCGGGCTTCTCCTGTCGGGTGCGCTGGAGAATCCGATTCTCGACGCCGATACCGTCGTGGCCGTCGACGGGCGAATCTCGGCGATCGGCAAGCTGAAGGACGTCGACGTCGAGGGCGCGACCACGGTGGTCGACGCCGCCGGCACCGTGCTGGCACCGGGGCTGATCGACAGTCACGTCCATCCCGTCGCCGGCGATTGGACGCCGCGGCAGAATCAGCTCGGCTGGATCGATTCCACGCTGCACGGCGGCGTCACCACCATGATCTCGGCCGGCGAGGTGCACACGCCGGGCCGGCCGCGCGACATCGTCGGCCTCAAGGCGATGGCGATCACGGCGCAGCGCTGCTTCGATGCGTTCCGGGTGGCGGGCGTGAAGCTGCACGCCGGCGCGCCGGTGCTCGAGCACGGGATGACCGAGGAGGACTTCAAGGAGCTCGCCGCCGCCGGCGTGAAGCTCTTGGGCGAGGTCGGCCTCGGCGGCGTCAAGGACGGCAAGAACGCGCGCGAGATGGTCGCCTGGGCGCGCAAATACGGCATCCAGTCGACCATCCACACCGGCGGCCCGTCGATTCCGGGCTCCGGGCTGATCGGCGCCGACATGGTGCTGGAGGCCGACACCGACGTCGTCGGCCACATCAACGGCGGCCACACCGCGCTGCCCGACCGCGAGATCCGTTGCATCTGCGAGGGCTGCCGGCGCGGTCTCGAGATCGTCCACAACGGCAACGAGCGCGCCGCGCTGTACACGCTGCGCACCGCCCGCGAGCTCGGCCAGCTCGAGCGCGTCATCCTCGGCACCGACGGCCCGGCCGGTTCCGGCGTCCAACCGCTCGGCATCATCCGCATGGTGTCGATGCTCTCGGCGCTCGGCGAGGTGCCGGCCGAGATCGCCTTCTGCTTCGCCACCGGCAACACGGCCCGCATGCGCGCCCTCGACGTCGGCCTGATCGAGACCGGCCGCGCCGCCGACTTCGTGCTGATGGACAAGGCGCAGCACTCGGCCGGCAAGGATTTTCTGGAGTCGATCCAACTCGGCGACCTGCCCGGCATCGGCATGACCGTCATCGACGGCATCGTGCGCACCGACCGCAGCCGCAACACGCCACCCGCCACCAAGGTGCCCGCGGTGGTGTGAGTTCGATCACGACGGCGCCGTCCTTCCCTCTCCCCGCGCGCGGGGAGAGGTGAACCAGGGCGACTCAGCACTCACCGCAGCTTGGCGAGCAGGCTCATGAAGGTCTTGCGCTCGGCGGCGGAGAGCGGGGCGAGCGTCTCGTCCGAGATGGCGTGCGCCTCCTCGACGTGAGCGTCGACCAAGGCGCGGCCCTTCGGCGTGAGATCGACGAGGCGACGGCGGGCGTCGTCCGGATCCGGCGCGATGCTGATCAGGCCGCGCGCCGTGAGGCGGTCGACCACACCCTTCACGGTCGCGACGTCCATGGCGGTGGCGCGACCGAGCTGGTTCTGCGAGGTGGCACCGACCTCGCGCAGCTTCGACAGCACGGCCCATTGCATCGAGGTGAGATCGCAGCCGATCTTCTCGGCGAAGATCGCCGTGTGGCGCTGGCTCACCTGGCGCAGCATGAAGCCGACCTGCTCGTCCAGGCAGTAGCTGCCCGCGCGAGACTTCGTCGCCGCGACCTTCGTCATGCCCTGCCCTCGTGCTCAAACAGGCGAGTCGGCGTGCGTCCGACCGCCTCGTCCTGAGGAGTCGCCACCGATCTCGGGCTTGCCCGAGATCGGCACCCGTGGGTCGCCGAATCGGTAACAGCCGACTTGAATGGCGGCGTCTCGAAGGACGGCGGCCGAGGTGCCTGCCCATGGTTCGAGACGCGCTCGCGGCGCGCAAGCGCGCCGCGAACGCTCCTCACCACGAGCCCGGCAAACATCAACGCAGGCCGTCCTCGCCCTTGATCTCGCTCGTCTTCAGGCCGCCGACGCGCGGCAGCGGACGACCACCCGTGGTGATCGCCACGGCGACCATGATCTCGTTCGCGCGCGGCGCGTCGTTGATCGACACCTGCATGCCGTCGAAATGGCTGCGCACGAAGGCGGCGTCCTTGTGGCCGAGCGGAATGTCGAGCTCCTGGCCCGGGCCGCCGCGCTTCTTCGACGACGGGATCAGGGCCGCGCCCTTGCCGAGCGTCTTGCGCACCGGTGCCCCCATCTTGGGGTGCAGCAATGCCGCGGCATGCTCGAGCTCGCCGTCGGCGCCGACCAGCGCCGCCTTGCCGTAGCTCTCGCACGTCTCACCCGGCACACCGAGCGCCGCCACGGCCCGCTCGGACAAGAGCTTGCCCAGCTCCTCGCCGAAGTCGATCAGAGCCCCGAGATCCTCGACATAAATGCCCGCATACGGGTTGTCGATCACGGCGATCGCCGCCGCACGGCGCACCGGCGGCTCGACCGCGTGGCCCATCTCCGTGAGGGTCTCGTCGACGACGGTCACCAGCTTGCGGATTTTAAGATTCATCGTAATCCATCCCACTTCTCGATTTGATGCGCCAGAAGGCCGCCGATGCGGGCGTGCACGCGGCCACCCATCGTCATCACCAGCACCAGCGCGATCTCGTCGGCGCGCGGCGCGTCCGGCACGCCGACCTCCATGGCATCGTAATGCGTGCGCACATAGGATGCATTGACGTGCGTGATCGGCACGTCGAGCCGGGTGCCCGGCCCGCCCACCTTCTTGGTCGACGGGACGATCGCCTTGGTGCTGCCGAGCACGTCGCGCATCGCGTAGCCGCCCGGTACATGCCACAGGGCGCCGTGCTCCAGCTCGCCGGCCTCGCCGACGATCGCGCCCTTGCCGTAGCCCTCGATCGTCCCGGCGACGCCGCCGAGCGCATCGAGAAGCGCCTGCGCGAGCGACACGCCGAGCGGCTCGAGATCCTTCATGAAGAAGGCGATGTCCTCGACATAACGCCCGGCGAACGGATTCTTGATCACGGCGATGGCGGCGCCGCGCTTGATCGTGCGACCCGTCACGGGCCCGCCTTCGTGAAAGATCTCCTCCACGGTGACGAGACGCTTTCTCACCAGAACGTCGGCCATGAACGATTGCCCTGTCGGATGAATGACGATGGTTCGGAGATCGCCGACCGCAGGAGCGGTCCCGCGGTGCGGGTCGTGCCCTGCAGACGGAGCGCGGCGGCGACGATCAGGTTTCTGGCGCGCAACTGTTCCGCGACGACGACACCCGAATCGAGCGCCGCATCGATCTCCGGCTGCGCCAACGACGGCACGGCGCGCGTGACCGGAAGATCGCCGAGATCGCTGTCGGGCTGGATGTCGCGGGCTGGTATCCGGACGATGCCGGGATGCGCGATGTTCACCGCATTGGCAACGACGGTCGCGGCGGCATCGGCGCTCGCGGCATCGCGGGCCAGGATCGTGACGGCGTCGGCGATGCCGAGCGAGAAGCTGCGGCCACCGGCGCCCGACGTGGCGATGCCGCGCACCGGGTCATCGGCGGTGATCTCGGCCGTGCCGAAGATCGTCGGGTGATCGGGCCGGTCGACCAGGCCGGTCGTGAAGCGGGTGCCGGGCGTCAGATGGAGCGCGATGTCGCCGCCGTTGTTGACATACGCCCGCACGAGCCCGGCACCCGCAACCGAAACCATCGCGGCGACGATCTCGTCCGCCACGCTGCCGGCCACGGCCGCCATCGGCGTGATGAAGATCCTGCCCGCATACGGCTGCACAGCGGCGACCATGCGGCCCGAGACCGACCCCGTCGGCGCCGGCGAGGTCGTCGTCACCGGCCGCCGCAGCGCCGGCAACTCCTCGCACAGCGCGTCGAGCAGGCCGGTCAGTCGTTGCAACGCGGTCCTATGAGCCACCTCGACGATCTCGCGCGGCCCGAACGCCTCGATGATCAGGTCGATCGGTCCGTCCTGCAGATGCAGGCGGCGGCCGTCCGGCAGCATGCGGGCGCCGGGACGCCGCGTGTTGCGCGCCGAGACGACCGGAGCGGCCGTCATGATCGTCCCCGGCCCCAGCTCGGCCCCTCGGCCGCATAGGGCCAGACGTTTCCTTCGACCGGCGGCACCAGATTGCTGTCGTGATCGCCGAGCGTGCCGAGACGCCGCACGTGGTCCATGTGGCCACCGAGCGCCGCATAGTCGTCGAGCTTCAGCGTGAACTCGATCGGCGCGACGAGCGCCGGCGTCGGCACGTAGCCGAAGGCGTTGGCGGGCAGGCGCGTGACGTCGACCATGAACGTGATGCCGCCCCCCGGCCAGACATAGACGGGTGCGCCGCCGCAGGTGACGCGGGTCAGCGTGTCCTTCACCGAGCGGGTGAGCCGCACCGGATTCTCGGTGACGCCGGCCCGCAGCGAGCCGCCGGCACCGGCGATGAACAGCACCGTGCAGAGTGCCGGCTCGCAGTTCTCCTTGATGCGCTCGGTGGAGGCGCGCAGCACCTCCGGCATCTCGGTCTCGACCGGCTTCAGGTTCTCGTCGAGCACGAAATAGGCGGCGTGTTCGCCCGTGGTCGAGACCATGAACAGCGTCATGCCGGGCCTCGCGACGGTCTTGTCGAACGGATCGAGGATCGACAGCGGGTCCGTGATGCTGGTGCCGCCCCAGCCGGTGCCCGGATCGGCGACCTGGAAGTAGCGCCCCGGCGTCGAGCGCCGCCCCCGCATCTTGATCCCGGTCGGCGCGATGCCCAGAACCTTGCCGGAGGCATGCTCCGACAGAACACCGGTGATATGATCGTCGACGACGACCACCTCGTCGACCTTGCCGAACCACTGCTTGGCGAAGATGCCGATCGTCGCCGAGCCGCAGCCGACCCGCATGCGCTCTTCCGGCACGCCGTTGATGATCGGCGCCTTGCCGGCCTCGACGATGATGGTCGAGCCGTCGTCGATGGTCAGCTCGACCGGCTTGCCGTTGGAGAGATCGAGCAGCGCCTCGCAGGTGACGCGGCCCTCCTTCTTGGAACCGCCGGTGAGATGGTGCACGCCGCCGAGCGACAGCATCTGCGAGCCGTACTCGCCCGTCGTGACGTGGCCCACGGCCTCGCCCTGCGCCCGCACGGTCGCCTGCTCGGGGCCGAGGAAGCGGTCGGTGTCGACCTTCACCTTCACGCCGCAGTAGCTGAAGATGCCCTCCGTCACCACCGTGACCATGTCGACGCCGTCGACCTGGGACGAGACGATGAACGGCGCCGGCTTGTAGTCCGGATAAGTGGTGCCGGCCCCGATGGCGGTGACGAACAGCTCCTCCTCCGGCACGATCTCGCCGGCCCACTCGCTCTTGCGCTGGTTGAACGGCACCACGCGGCCGCCGTTGTCGAGCGTGCGCTCCAGGATCACGTGCGGATCGACCCGGATCAGCTCGCCGTCTCGGTTGGCGTAGCGATCGCAGGCGCCCGACAGGCCGGGGCGAATCCAGCAGGCGACCGGGCAGGCGTCGCAACGCACCTTGAGGTCGGCCGACGTCTCGGCAGCGGGCTGAGGATCCTTCATCACGGCCTCGTCTCGTTCGGGGTCCGGCCGATCGGAGCGTGCGAGGGCCGCATCGGATGCGCCCGGGGGAAACGGCGCGTCGCGGCCGGCCGCCGGGCCGGCATTTCGTTTGTACACAAATGATCTTGCATTGCACGAGCATTGTCAAGGTACGGCGCGAGAACGGACCGGCGCGACTTGCTCTTCACCCTCTCCCCGAGGGTCGCGCGCTTGCGCGACAAGAGGGTCGGGGCGCGCCGTCGGAGCGCGCCGAGGCGAGGGTCTACGGCGCCAGTCGGAGAGTTCGGCACCCCTACACCCGGATCTCGCGCCGTCGCGCGAGATCCGACCTCTCCCCGCTGGGGAGAGGCGAGACGAAGGTCGCAGGGCTGCTTCGCCGTCCCTCGCATCACCGCGCTCCCGCATGTGCGCGCAGCCTCGCCACCGTCGCTTCGAGGCCCGTCCAGGCCGGCCGCTCCGGCGCGAAGCGGCCGCGGACGTAACGCACGATCTCGGCGATCTGCCAGTCGGACATGTGATCGGCGAAGGACGGCATGGCGCCGAGCTCGCCGAGGCCTTTCGGGTGGATGCCCTCGAGCATGACCCGCACCACGGTGTCGGGCGTATCGGATTGCACGGCCGTCACCAGAGCCAGCGACGGCTTGGTGCCGTAGAGCACCATTCCTTTGCCCGGCTCGTGACAGACCGCACACGCGCCTTCGAACATGCGTCCGCCCGGCACCGAGACCGGCGATCTCGCGCGCGCCGCCGCGGCGGCCTCGCGGGCCGCGGCCAGCGCATCGATCTCGGCCGCGCTCTTCGGCGCGTCACCGAGCGCGGCGAGATAATGCGCCATCGCACGAATGTCGGCGTCGGGCAGCACCTTCAGCTCGGCGACGATCGGCGCCATCGGACCGGCCGCGGCGCCGTGGTGGCGCGACCAGCCGGTGCGTAGATAATCATAATACGCCGTCTCGTCCCACGGCACCGGCGCTCGGTTCGCGCTGTTCAAGGCCGGCGCCTCCCAGCCTTCCGCGACGCCGCCCGCGAAGCGGCGGGTGCCGGTCTCCTCGGCGCCCAGAAGATTGCGCGGCGTGTGGCAGGCCGAGCAATGGCCGAGCCCTTCGACCAGATAGAAGCCACGGTTCCACAGCTCGGACTTGGCCGGATCGGGCGTGAACGGCGCCGCCTTGTGGAACATCGTGTTCCAGAACGCCATCAACCAGCGCTGGTTGAACGGGAACTCGAACTCCGGCGCCGGCGTCGCGTTGCGCACCGCCGGCACCGACATCAGATAGGCGTAGAGCGCCTGCAGGTCGGCGTCGGTCGTCTTCGCATACGACGTGTACGGGAAGGCCGGATAGAGGTGGCGGCCATCGCGGTGCAGGCCCTCGCGCATCGCCCGCTCGAACGCCGGATAGGACCAGGCGCCGATACCGGTCTCGACATCCGGGGTGATGTTGGTCGTGGTGATCACGCCGAACGGCGTGTCGAGCCGCAGGCCGCCGGCGAGCGGCGCGCCGCCCTCCGCCGTATGGCAGACGAAGCAGGCGCCCAGATGCGCGAGCACGCGGCCGCGCTCGATGGTCGCCGCCGAGAACACCGACGGGTCGGGCCGCGCGATCGGCGCGATGGCCGCGCGCCACGGCGACGTCATCACGCCGAGCGAGCCGATCGCCCCGACCGCCGCGGCGACCAGCGGCCACACGATCGTCCGCAGCCGCGACGGCTTCGCTGCGGTCGCGACGGGTGGCAGACACGGCGCTGCGGCCGCCGGCGCCGGCGGGGCGACGCCGGCGGCGCGCAGGCCCGCGAGCACACGCTCGGGCGTGAGCGGCAGCTCGCGAAAGCGGACCCCGGTCGCATCGTAGACCGCGTTGACGATGGCGGCGGCGCTCGGCACCGAGGCGGACTCGCCGACGCCGAGCGGGTCGTCGTTGGGCCGCTCCACCATCATCACGTCGATCGGCGGCAGCTCGGGGAAGGTCAGGAGCGGATAGGCGCCCCACTCGCGGCTCGCCACCGCGACGTCCGAGAACGTCACCTCCTCCTTCAGCACCCGGCTCGTCGACTGGATGACGTTGCCCTGGATCTGATGGCGCACACCGTCCGGATTGATCATCAGGCCGGAGTCCTGGCCGACCGTGACCTTGCTGACCGCGACCTCGCCGGTCGTCGTGTCGACGGCGACGTCCGCGACCCAGGCGGCCCAGGCGGCGCCGTAACCGGGGAACTTCGAGTGCACGTAGAGCGCATAGGCGAAGCCGCGGCCGCGCCGGATGCCGTTCTCGTCCTCGCGCAGCCGGGCGCCGACATGCGGCTCCCAGTTCGCGCGGTCGGCGAGCTGCTCGACCAGATCACGAGCGCGCTCGTCCTTCAGGTAGCGCAGCCGATATTCGATCGGGTCGACGCCGGCCTTCTCGGCCAGCTCGTCGATGTAGCACTCGTGCGCGAAGGTGTTGGGCAGCGCCGAGACGCCGCGCAGCCAGGAGGCGCGCACGATCGGAGCCATGTCGTGACAGACGACGCGCTTGTTGGCGAAGTCGTAGGGGCCGATGGCGGTGCGGTCGCCCATCTGCGCCACCATCGGGGTCGGCGCGACCTTGCCGGTGAGCAGGAGCGGCAGGGTGTGGCAGACGTTGGAGGGATAGCGCGTCTGGAAGTCGTAGGCCGCGACCGAGCCGTCGGCGTTCAGGCCGCCGTCGACCGTCATCACCTGGCCGGCACCCTTCGGTTCCCAGGCGTGCTCCTGATCACGGGTGAGCTGCACCCGAACCGGCTTGCCGACCGCGCGCGCGAGCAGCGCCGCGTCGGCCGTCACGTCGTCGGCACAGTTGCGGCCGTAGCACCCGGCCGCCTCCATCCTGATCACTTCGACGGCGCTCTCCGGCAGGTCGAGCAGGTTGGCGAGGTCGCGCCGCAGCGGAACCGGGTTCTGCGTGCCGGACCATACGCGCAGCCGCCCGTCCGAAACCTCGGCGACCGCGCAGGACGGGCCGATCGAGGCGTGCATGTGATAGGGCCACACATAGGTGCGCTGCAGCCGCGCGGCCGCGCCGGCGATCGCCGCATCGACGTCGCCCTGGTCGAGCAGCAGGCGCGGCGTCGAGGGATTCGCCGTGATGGTCGTCGCGAGATCGCCCATGTCGGGGAGCTTCGGGGTCGGCTTCCACACGACCCGCAGGGCCCGCATCGCGGCCTCGGCGTTCTCCTCGCGCTCGGCGACGACGCCGACGAAGTCGCCGATCACCACCACGGCGACGATCCCGGAGATGTGCGCGATCGAACCCTCGTCCACGCTGATCAGGCTGGTGCCGACGAAATCGCCTGCGTCGACGCCCGCATAGGGCGGCCGCACCACCCGGCCGTGCAGCATGCCGGGCAGCCGCATGTCGTGCACGAAGACGAGCCCGCCGGTCGCCTTTGCCGGAATGTCGACGCGCGGCTGCGAGCGGCCGACGATGCGGTGCTCGGACACAGGTTTCACCGGCACGTCGTCGGCCAGCGCCAGCACGATGCGATCGTCGCCGATCAGCTCGCCGTAGGTGACGAAACGGTTGTCGCGCAGCACCGCCGCGTCATCCGCCGCGCGCACCACCTCGTCGTGGCCCGGCGCGGCCGATCGGCGCCGCACCACGCCATCCTCGACCACCAGATCGGCCACCGGCACGCCGAGCTTTTCGGCAGCGCGCGCGACCAGGGCGTGCCGCGCCTGGGCGGCCGCGCGCCGCAAGGGCGGCGCCGTGATCTGGATCGTCTCGCTGGCGATGGTCGGCCCCTGGTCGGGGGTCAGCGCGGTGTCGCCGAGCACCATCGCGACGCGCGCGAAGCCGACGTCGAGCTCTTCCGCCACGATCTGGGCGAGCGCCGTGCGGATGCCGGTGCCGAGATCGACATGCCCGTTGAACGCCGTGACGGCGCCCGACGCCTCGACGATCACGAACGGCTCGAGCGTTTCGGGATCGGCCGTCGCAGGATCCCTGACGCCGGCCGGGGGCGCGACCACGGCGAGGCAGCCGCGCCGCGTCAGATAGTCGGTTCGGGTGAGGCCCTGGGGCTGCAGCATCAGCGCCCGCCCCGCTCGGCATCGCGCCGTTGCGCACCGACATGCGCGACGGCGCGCCGCACTGCGGCGAGGATCTCCACATGCGTGCCGCAGCGGCAGAGATTGTAACGAAGCGCCTCGCGGATCTGCTCTTCCGTCGGCTCCGGATCGGATTCGACGAGCGCCGCCGTCGTCATGATCATGCCGTTGAGGCAGTAGCCGCATTGTGCGCCGGCCATCTCGACGAAGGCCTGCTGAACCGGATGCAGTGCGTCCGGCCCGCCCAGTCCTTCCAGTGTCGTGATGCTGCGGCCCGCGACGTCGCCGATATGCAGCACGCAGGCGCGCGCCGCGACGCCGTCGACCAACACGGTGCAGCTCCCGCATTCGCCGAGACCGCAGCCGAACTTCGGCCCGTTGAGGCCGAGATCGTTGCGCAACACCGTCAGCAGTGGCGTCGTCGCCGGCAGCGCCAGCGCGTGCGTGGTGCCGTTGACGCTGAGCGTGATGGTGTCGTCGCGGGTCGTCGTCATCGGGCGGCAGTCCCGGGCGGGCACGTGCGGCGGGAGCCGTCCCGCCGTTTTCATTCGTATACTAATGAAAAAGCCGGCCGTGCGCGACTGTTTGTTCGCAGTCGTCCTGCCGTCTTTGGCGGCAGTGATTCGAGGGTCTTCGGCGCTGCAGCGCGGCGAGACGCGCTGCATTGCAGCGTCGCGAGGCAGCCGACGCTCAGCGAACGGGCATCGACGAGGCGGCCGTGCGAGACCCGATCAGGCCGAGGCCTCCCGGGTTTCGCCGATCGTGAAGCCCGAAAAGTCCGCCGCGATCCGGGCGGCCGCTTCGAGGTCCGGGGCAGAGCTCGCGTGAATCACGAACAACGGATCGCCGCGGCCGATGGTGTCGCCGACCCGGGCGCGAAGATCGATGCCGGCGCTCTTGTCGAGCGGCGCCCCCGCCACCCGGGCGATGCCGGCGACCGCGAAGCCGTCGATGTCGGCGACGACGCCGGGCCGCGACGCGACGACCGTGTGGGTCAGCCGCCCCGGCCGCACCGGCTCGCGGGCCCCCTGGGCCTGGATGATCCGGTCCAGCGCCTCGCGCGCGGCGCCGGAAGCGAGCAACTCCTCGGCGCGGCGACGCGCCACGTCACGGTCGCGGAGCGCCGGATCCCAGGCGAGAATACGGCTGGCGAAATGCAGCACCTTGTCGCGCAGATCGCCGGGCGCTTCGGGATTGCTCTCCAGCACCCAGATCACGTCACGCGCCTCGAGTGCCGGGCCGATGCCGCGGCCGATCGGTGCCGTGCCGTCGGTCGGCACCGCCTCGACCGACAGACCGAGCCCTTCACCGACCCGCTCGAACAGCCGCGCCAGCGTGGTCGCCTCGACCAAGCTCTTGATTCTCGCGCGCGGACCATAGGGGAGATCGACGACCACATGGGTCGCGCCGGCGGCGAGCTTCTTCGACAGGATCGAGGCGACCGACCAGCGCGTCGACTCGAGACCGAGCGGGCGCGTGATCGCGTTCATCACGTCGTCGAGGGTCGAATGGTTGAGCCGCCCGTTCCAGGCGATGCAGCCACGCGCCGTCCCGACCACCCGACGGACGTCCTCGACATCGAGATCGACACGCGCCAGCGTCTCCATCGCGTCCGCCGTGCCGGCCGCCGACGTGATGGCGCGCGAGGAGGTCTTCGGGATCGCGAGTCCGTGCGCGGAGACGATCGGCACCAGCACCATGGTGACGCGCGAGCCCGGGATACCGCCCATCGAATGCTTGTCGGCGACGATCGGCTCGCCCCACGCGATCCGCGCCGCGAAGCGTGCCCGCACCTTGGCGAGCGCCAGCACCTCGTCGTCGTCGAGCCCGCGGTCGGCCGCGACGAGAAACCCCGCCACCTCGCTGTCGGGATACCGCCCTTCGACGATGTCGCCGACGACGCGCGCGTACTCGGCCTCGTCGAGCGAACCGCCGCGGATTTTCTTGCGCAAGGCGGTGCGGCTCGCCGGGGTCGGCGTGCGGGTGAGAACGACCGGTGTCCCTTCCGGCAGGCCGAGCCTGTCGAACACCTCGCGGGTGAGTGCGACGGCATCGGGAGCCACGACGCCGGGCTCCGCGATCGCCACCTCGGCCCTGATGCTGCGCCCCCGCGCGGCGAGGTCGATGCGGCCGGGGCCGAGATAGTCGTCGGCCCGCACCACCGCGGAGTCGCGCGGCAGCACCGCGATCGCCCGCTGGCCGGCCGCGATCGGCAGACGCTCGAGCCGCAGTCGCACCGTCTGGGCCTCCAGGGCCGCGACGAACCGCTCGATCCCGACTGCCGGGGTCGAGTTGTTCGCGACTCGCACCACGGCCGCACCCTCGGGGAACGGCGGCGTCGTGCGGTCGAGCCGCGCCCTGATCACGTCGACGCTCTCCCGCCCGCGCGCGGCGAGACGCCGGGCGAGAACGTCGGGCGGCGCCGTGATCTCGACGACGACGAGATCGGGCAGGCGGGCGAGCAGCTCTCCCACCACGGCGCGCGACCCGTTGGCGACGACGTGGACGCCGCGGGCGAGATCGTCGAGACAACGCACCGGTACGCCGTAGCGAAGCCCGTGCGCCGCCCAGTCGATCAGGAAAGCACCCGCCCCTTTCATCGCCGCGAAGGTCGCGTCGTCGACGGCCTCGTGCGCCTCGCCGCCGGCATCCGCCGGCCGCGTGATCACGCGACGGGCGAAAGCGAATCGCCCCGTGTTCGCGAGCGCGGCGCGCGCACCATCGAGCAGCGTGTCCTTGCCGGATCCGCTCGGCCCGACGACGAAGAAGAGAAGGCCCGGGGTCATCGCTGCCCGCCCGTTCACGCCTCGTCGAGACCGATGTCGACGGCCGGGGCCGCCTGGGTGATCTTGCTGGTGGAGATGTAGTCGACGCCGGTCTCGGCGATCGCCTTGATGGTGTCGAGCCGAATGCCGCCCGAGGCCTCCAGAGGAACGCGCCCGCCGACCAGCGCCACCGCCTTGGCCATGTCGGGGCACGACATGTTGTCGAGCATGATCACGTCGGCGCCGGCGGCCAGCGCCTCGGAAACCTGCTCCAGCCGGTCGCACTCGACCTCGATCTTGGTCAGCGTCGGGAGCTTCGTCTTGGCGCGCGCGACGGCCGGCGCGATGCCACCGCACACTGCGATGTGGTTGTCCTTGATCATCACGCCGTTGTCGAGGCCGAGCCTATGGTTGAGCCCGCCGCCGCAGGTGACGGCGTGCTTCTCGATCATACGAAGCCCCGGCGTGGTCTTGCGGGTGTCGATCAGGCGGGCCTTGGTGTGCGAGATCATCGCGACGTAGCGGGCCGTCTCGGTGGCGATCGCAGACATGTGCTGGACGATGTTGAGCGCGGTGCGCTCGCCGGTGAGGATGCCGCGCGCCGGCCCCTTCACGGTCATCAGGATCGCGCCCGTCCCGACGACGTCGCCGTCCTTCACCTTCACGTCGATCGCGAGCCGCGGCTCGTAGCGCCGGAACACGGCGGCCGCGATCTCGATGCCGGCGACCGTCATCGGCTGGCGGGCGTTCATGGCGAAATGCCCCTCCTCGTCCGGCTCGATCATGGTCTGAGCCGTGAGGTCGCAGTAGCCGATGTCCTCGGTCAGCCAGAGATCGATCAGACGCGCGACGGCGAAGCTGTCGTACATGGTCGGGCCTTTCGGTTCACTCTGCGTCGGCGGGGTGCACGGCCGTTCGATCCTCCTGCGCCACGCGCAGCGAAGAAACCGGACGGCCGACGTGAGGGGTCAATGGCGCCATGCCCGGTCGAGCATCAGCAGCAGCGCGTTGACGACGAGCGCGACCACGGCGAGCAGCAACGCGACGGCGAGCACGGTCGGCATCTCGCCGCGCTCCATCGCATGCATGACCATGTAGCCGAGCCCGTTGCGCGAGGCGAACATCTCGCCGATCAGCACGCCGAGCAGGCAGAGCGAGACGCCGAGCCGCGCCCCGGTGATCACCTCGGGCAGGATCGCCGGCAGCACCACGGTGAGCGACGTCTGCCAGGGCGTCAACCCCATCACGGCGGCGCTGCGGCGATAGACCGGCTTCATCTGGAGAATCGCGTTCATGGTGAACAGCGTCAACGGGATCATCCCGTGCATGATGCCGAAGGCGATGCGCGCCGAGATGCCGAGACCGAAGATCAGAAGCACGACGGGATAGAGCGTCACCTTGGGCAGCGAGTAGAGGTTGACCAGGATCGGCTCCGACACGGCGCCCGCCGTCCGGTTCATCCCGAGCAGGATGCCGAGCGCGATGCCGCCGACGGTCGAAAGCACCACCGCGACCGCGAAGGCGCGCGCCGTCTCGCTCGCCTGCGACCAGAACTCGGCCTCGCCGAACAGTCCGAAGAGGCGCCACAGCGTCGTCACCGGCGACGGCAGGCCGCTGTTCGCGACGACGAGATGCAGCCCCTCCCAGGCGAGCAGCAGCACACAGAACACGGCGGCGGGGCCGAGCACGTTCTTCATCCGGACGCTCCCGCCGTCATCGCCGCAACCGCGCCTGCAGGCGCTTGTCGACCGCGTCGAGCGCCGTGTTGACCATCGTGACGAGCAGCACGATGAGCAGCATCAGCCCGTACATCTCGCGATTGTTGAAGTTGTTGTAGGCGTAAGCGATCGCGTACCCCATGCCGGCACCGGACAGGATGAACTCCGACGCGATGACGCCGATGAAGGCGTAGGCGACCGAGAGCTTCACGCCGGTGAACAGGTACGGCATCGCGGCCGGCAGGCTGATCTTGAACGCGCGCTCCACCGGCCCCATGCGCATGATCAGCGCCGTCTTGCCGAGCACCCGCGGGATGCGATCGAGCCCGGTCAGGGTCGCCGAGATCATGGCGACGACGGCGAGCAGCACTGCGATCGCGACGATCGCGGCCGGCCCGACGCCGAACAGGATGATGAAGACCGGATAGAACATGAAGGTCGGCACGGCGTAGTAGCTGGCGAGCAGCGGCTCGACGGCGCTGCGCACCAACGGCAGCGCGTGGATGACGGCGCCGATCAGGAAGCCGAGCACGACCGCGAGGACCGCGGCGGCCACGACGCTGCGCAGGCTCACCAGGATGTCCTTCCGATGCGTGCCGGAGACCAGGATGTCCCACAGGCTCGTCGCCATGGCCGACGGCGGGATCATCACGGAGGCCGGGATCCAGTCGATCCGGCAGGCGAGCTCCAGCGCACCCACGGCGAGCGCGACGACGAGAAGCCTGATCCAGCCTTCGCGTGTCATCGCGATCAACCGTCGCGCAGATGCTTGAGGGACTCGGTGCGCAGCTTCTCCCACAGATGGCCGGTGAGATCGCCGAAGCGCGGATGCGAGACGATGCGGCTGTCGCGCTCGACCTCCCAGCCGGTCTCCAGGATGTCGATGAACACGCCGGGGCGCGCCGACATGACGCCGACACGGTCGGACAGCATCGCGGCCTCGTCGAGCGCGTGCGTGATCAGGAGCACGGTCGCCGAGGTCTCGCGCCACAGCCGCAGGAGCTCGTCGCCCATCAGCAGTCGCGTCTGCTGATCGAGCGCACCGAACGGCTCGTCGAGCAGGATCAGGCGCGGTTGCATCACCAGCGTGCGGGCGATGCAGACGCGCTGACGCATGCCGCCGGAGAGCTGCGCCGGATAGGCGCCGGCGAACTGCCGCAGACCCATGAAGCCGATCGCGTAGTCGACGCGCCGCGCGATCTCGGCCGCATCGACACCGGCGCGGCGAAGCCCGAACGCGACGTTGTCGGCGACGCTGAGCCAGGGGAACGACGCGTCCTCCTGGAACACCACGCCGACGCCGGCCGGTACGCCGTCGATCGGCCGACCTTCGAACTCGGCCGTGCCTTCGGTCGGCTTCGACAGGCCGGCCAGCACGTCGAGCAGAGTCGACTTTCCGCAGCCCGACGGTCCGACGACGGAGAAGAACTCGCCGCGGTGCAGATCGAGATCGACGGGCCCGAGCGCGTGGACGGATTTCGCCGCGCCGGGCTTGCCGAACACCCGCGTGACGCCGGCCAGGCGGGCGTGACGATCGTCGGTATCCGCCACCGGCGCGATCTCGGCGAGCGCCGCGACGGTCATTTCTTGCCCTGGATCGAAGCCGGCAGGAACGACGGATCGAGCAGCTTGGACCAGTCCACCGGCCCGGTGACCTCGCCGATCAGACGCAGCCCGTCGATGGTGCGATCGAGCTCGGCCTGGTTGAACTCGCCGACGCTCCACATGCGCGGGCCCAGCATGTTGTCGACCGCGACCTTGGCGATGGCCGGCTCGAGCTTGAACGCCTTGCCGACGATCTCGGCGGCCTTGGCCGGATCGGCGTAGAGCGCCTCGACGCCGGCGGCCCGGCCCGCGATGATCGCCTTCAGCTTCTCCGGATTCTTCTTGGCGAAGGCGCGAGTCGTGATGCCGACCGAGGTGGTCATCGGCGGCAGGAGCTTGCCGTAGTTGACGACGGTGCGGTACTTCGCAGCACGGATGATCGACAGGGGCTCGATCAGCGCCGCGGCGGCGACCGCGCCCTGCTCCAGCATGGTGAGGCCGTTGACGTAGCCGCCCGACGCGACGCGCTCGACCTTGGAGGCGTCGACGCCCTCCTGCTTGAGCGCCATCAGGAGCAGCATCTCGGAGACGCCCTTGGGCGACGTGATGGCGACCTTCTTGCCTTCCAGATCCTTGAGCGACTTTACGGCCGAATCCGGCATCGTCACCAGCGACGCCTCGGCGGTCGAGCGCGTGCCGGTGTTGACGATGATCACGTCTAGACCCTGTCGCTGCGCCGCCAACGCGGCCGCGATCGCCACGTCGCCGTAGGGCGTCTCGCTGGCGAGCAGGTTGCGCACCGTGGTACCGCCACCGCCCGAGCCGATGATCGAGGTGATGTCGACACCGGCCTTCTTGAACAGACCTTCGGACATGGCCACCGCATAGGGCGCGCCGTACATGCTGGTGCCCCACTGCGTCACCGAGATCTCGTCGGCGACCGCGGAGGCGCTCGGGACGAGCGCACCGAGCACGGCGCCGGAGAGCCCGGCGCCGATCACGAAGGCACGAAGGGTTTGCTTGAACGACATCGCCGGTCTCTCACGGTGGGGGTTTCAGGCCGCGGAGCCTGTCGGTCCGCGCACGCGGTCGTCTCTTCGCGGCAGACCTCTCGAACAGCAGGTCTCGAACATCAGCTCTCGAACAGCAGACGACCTGGACGCCAGACGACCTGGACGGCAGGCGTCGGCAACGGCAGGTTCGGTCAGACACGCACGGAACAGTGTACTCACTATAACCGCGCGAGGCGCGGCGACAACCGGAATGTCGACGCGTCGTCTTTCATATTTTGTGCATCGCATGATGCCGCGTCGGGCAATGCGGCGCGAATTCGTTCAATCCGAACGCGCTCGTCCGGCTTGTGCGAGGTGAAGAGTGTACACTAGTCTCGGTGGCGACGGACGCGACGGAAGGGCCGCGGCGACACATGACATACAAGGATCGAAAGGCTCGATCGGAGGTCGTCGGCGCCAGCGCCTCGTTGCGGTCCGCGGCACGGGAGCACGCCCGTGCCCCGAAGGCGGACGGTTTCGCGGCGACGTCCGCACCGACCGTCCCGGCGGCCTCGCCGTCCCGACCCTACGACTTCCGCGAGCAGATCGGCCATCTGCTGCGCCGCGCCTACCAGCGTCACGTCGCCATCTTCCAGCAGAACGCCGCCGATCCACAACTCACGGCCGTCCAGTTCGTCACGCTGTGCACCCTGCGCGAGCGCGGACCGAGCTCGCAGAGCGAGCTCGTGCGCGCGACCGCGGTCGACCAGGGCACCATCCGGGGCGTCATCGAGCGGCTGACGGCGCGTCGCCTGGTCGCGATCGCGACCGACGGCGGTGATCGCCGCAAGGTGATCGTTCATCTCACGTCCCGCGGCTCGGCCATGATCGATCGCATGGTGCCGAGCGCACATCGCATCACCGAGCTGACGATGGGTGAGCTCGATCCGGTCGAGCGCGTCGCGCTCGTCCATCTGCTGCGCAAGATGACGAGCGACACGGTCGAGCCGTGACTGTTCGCCGACGGGCCGACGCTCGCGATCCGTGGTCGTCGCCATCGTTCGTCGATCCGGCCATGGGCGCCGTGACTCCGCCGGCCCCCTTTTCCTCGCGCACGGTTCCGTGCCACAAGGCGCGCGCAGCAGGAGGACGGCATGGCGGCTGCGGCGCGCCGCCGCGTGCGCCGGGGCGAGCCCGTCCCGGTGTGGCGGCAGATCGAGATCGACCTGACCTTCGAGATCCGCACGGGCTTCCACGGTCCGGGAGACCGGCTGCCGTCGGAGGCCGAGCTGGCGAAGGCCTACGGCGTGCATCGGCACACCGTGCGGGTCGCCTTGGCACGGCTCGCCGACGAGGGCCTCGTCGTCGCCCGCCAGGGCAAGGGCGTGTTCGTGGCGCGGCGGCCGGTCGAGTACGCCGTGACGCGCGAATCGAAGTGGAGCGAGCTCGAGCAACAACTCGCCGCGCATCCGGACGGCAAGATGCTCCGATCGTCCCGGCGGACCGCCAATGCCGAGCTCGCCGCCTTGCTCGCGATCGCGCCGGGCGCCGAGCTTCTGGTCGTCGAGTCGCTGCGGCGCGCCGGTCCGGGCGTGTCGGCCTACTGTTACCACGTGTTCGAGCACGCCCGTTTCGCCGGCATCGACGAGGCGTTCCGGCGCCTGCGCAGCTACACGCCGGCACTCGCCGAGCTCGGCCACCCGGAGTTCTTCCGCACCAGAACCTGGATCGACGGCCGGCTGCCGCGCGCGGACGAGGCGCGGGCCCTCGCGGTGGCCTCCGACACGCCCGTCATGGTGATGAGCTACGTCGATTCCGCACGCGACGGCGCGCCGATCCTGTTCGGCTCCAACGTCGTGCCGGCCGGGCGGCTGCGATTCCGGATCGACAGCCCGTGAGCCGCGGCGGGAAGGCGCAGGTGTCATATCTCCGTCAGCTTGTCCAAATAACCTAGACAAGTTGCCCGGCCGTCCATGCGGCGCGGGGCCGTGATCGGCCCGGTGCCGTCCGCCTCCGGGCTCGCCGATCCGGAGACCAAGCCCATGATGAACCGCCGTCGCTTCCTCGCCACCACGGCCGCCGCCGGTGCCACGCTGGCCGCCCCGGCCGTGCGCGCGCAGGCGCGCCAGACCATCAAGATCGGCCTCGCGCCCCAGCAGGCGACCCAGGCCGAGACCCGCAAGGTGTGGGAGCCGATCTACAAGATCGTCGCCGACCGCATGGGCGTCGGCCTCGAGCTGACCGTCGCCAACGACTGGGCTGGCATCTCGGTGGCGCTGGCGAGCGAGCAGATCGACGCCACCCAGATGGGGCCGTGGGGCTATGTGCTGGCCCGCGCCAAGGGCGAGGCGCGCATCGCCTGCACCATGCTGGTGAACGGCGAGCCGACCTATCGGGCCGTCATCGTCGCCCGCCCCGGACTGAAGATCGACAAATGGCCCGACGACGCCCGCGGCCTCTCGATGCAGATGCTCGACGTCGGCTCGACCACCGGCTGGATGGTGCCGACCCACTGGTTCCGCCAGCGCGGGCTCGAGCCCAAGACCTTCTTCGGCCGTTACGCCGAGGGCGCCTCGGCGGCCGCCGCCCAGGTCGCCGCCGCGAACGGTCAGGTCGACCTCGCCACCGGCTGGGACATCCACCGCAACACGATGATCCGCAACGGGACGCTGAAAGCCGACGCCAACACGGTCGTCTGGCAGTCCGATCCGCTGCCGAACGAGGTCGTCGCGGTGCGCCGCAGCTTCCCGGAGGAGATGCGCGTCGCGCTGCGCGACGCGCTGGTCGGGCTGACGGACGAGCAGAGGAAGCTGCTGCCGTGGCCCTACACCGGCTTCGTGCCGGGCACGCACGCGCCCTACGAGGTGCTGGAGAAGATGGGGCGCGAGCTCGGCGTGCTGAAGGCGTAGAGCCTTTTCGCCGGATCCGCCGCCCAGGAACGCCGTACCGTGTCGCACCCGGATCCTCGCCGTCGCAGGGACGAACGGACACCGATTCCTTCGTCGGCCCGACGAGGCGCGACCTGACCCGGTCCGACACGTCCGGCGACGTCCGGGTCCGGCATGTCGTGCCGGACTCGACATGATCATTTCAGGAGCTTCGCCTTGGCCGACCATCCCGTTCGCGCCGCCGACGGCCGTTACCTGGAGCCGCGGCTCGACCCGCTCTCCCGCACCGTCGTCGTGCGGGCGCTGGTGCTGCTCGCGCTCGCCGTGGCGTTCGCCTTCTGCCTGAAGCTCGCCGAGGTGAATCCGGCCGCGCTCGCCCGCGGCTTCCCGCGTCTGCTCGAGTGGGCTTCGAAGGGTTGGCCCCCTTATCTCGACGATCTCGACGTGTTCGCGTGGCGGGCCGTCGAAACCGTGGCGATCGCGACGGTGGGCACCGCCGCCGCGACCCTGATCGCCTTCCCGCTCGCCGTCTTCGTCGCCCGCAACGTCACGCCCTCGCCGCTCTTGTCGTTCCCCGTGCGTTGGGTCGTCAACACGTTCCGCGCGATCGACACGGTGGTGTTCGCGCTCCTGTTCGTCACCGCGGTCGGGCTCGGGCCGTTCGCCGGCGTGCTCGGCATGATCGTCCACTCGGTCGGCGTGATCACCAAGCTCGATGCCGAGGCGATCGAGACCATCCCGAACGCACCGCTCGAGGCGGCCGCGATGTCGGGCGCCAATCGCACCAAGATCGTCAGCTACGCGATGCTGCCGTCGGTGCTGCCCAACCTCGCCTCGGTGTCGCTCTACGTGTGGGAGGCGAACGTTCGCACCTCGACGATCCTCGGCATCGTCGGCGCCGGCGGCATCGGCATCGAGATCAAGGCGGCGATCGACCTGCTCGACTTCCAGAAGCTGCTCACCCTGTCGGTCATCGTGCTGATCATGGTGACGGTGATCGACCAGCTCTCGGCCTGGCTGCGCCGCCGGCTGGTGTGAGGACGCCCATGACCGCTCATCTTCATCTGCCGCTCGCCGCGCTCCCGCTCGACGCACCCGCCCCCGCCACCACGACGGCACGGCCGGAGTCGCTCGCTCCGGTCGAGGGCGCGGCCTTCGCGCTCCGGCAGGTGACGAAACGCTATCGCGAGACGACGGCACTCGACGACGTCACCTTCTCGGTTCGGCCCGGCGAGCTCGTCGCCCTGGTCGGGCCATCGGGGGCCGGCAAATCCACGGTGTTCCGCTGCCTCACGCGGCTCGTCACGGCGGATGCCGGCCATGTCGAGGTGCTGGGTCACCGGATCGACACGCTGCACGGTCGCGCGCTGCGCGACGTGCGCCGAAAGATCGGCCTCATCTTCCAGCAGTTCAACCTGATCGGACGGCTGTCCGCGCTCGACAACGTGCTCGCCGGGCGACTCGGGCACGTCGCGACCTGGCGCGTCGCGACCCGGCTGTTTCCGCAGGCGGACCGGCAGATCGCGCTCGCGGCGCTCGATCGCGTCGGCCTGCTCGACAAAGCCTATCAGCGCGCCGACTCGCTGTCGGGCGGCCAGCAACAGCGCGTCGCCATCGCCCGCGTGCTCGCTCAGCAGTCGCGCGTCGTGCTCGCCGACGAGCCGGTGTCGAGCCTCGATCCGAGCTCGGCCGCCAACGTCATCGGCGTGCTGCGCGACATCGCCCGCGAGCATCGCATCGGTGTCCTGTGCGCGCTCCATCAGGTCGACTTCGCGCGCGACTATGCCGACCGCATCGTCGCGTTGCGGGCCGGACGGCTGGTGCTCGACGCGCCGGCCCGCGACTTCGACGACGGGGCGTTTTCGCGCGTCTACGGTGCGGAGGCCGCGCTGGACCTCGCATGACCGGGCGAGCAGGGGCGAGACGACGGGCTCGTGCGGTCTGGGAGAGCCGCACCGAATCCGCTATGGACGCCGCAGGTCCGCCCACGCCTCCGCGAGCGCCACGATGTCCTCCGCCAGCGCCGACCTGCGCACCGATCCGAGCTTCTTCGCGCTGCTGACAGGCAGCTTTTCACGCCTCGTCGGCCGGCCGCTCGTGCCTGCCGGCACGAACGCTGCATGGCTCTACGCGGACGCGCCGTTCGTCTGCGTCGCCCACGACACGCAGGCCGATCCGCGCTTCGTCTATGCCAACAAGGCCGCGCAGGCGCGCTTCGGATACGACTGGGACGCGTTCGTCGGCGTGCCGTCGCGCCTGTCGGCCCAGGCGCCGGAGCGCGCCGAGCGCCAGCGTTTTCTCGACACGGTGGCGGCGCAAGGCTACGTCGCCGGCTATCGCGGCCTGCGGGTGAAGAAGTCGGGCGCGACGTTCTGGATCGAGGACGGCGTCGTCTGGCAGCTCGTCGACCACACCGGCACGCTGCGCGGCACCGCCGCGGTGTTTTCACAGTGGACGGATGTGGAGTAGCGCCGCGCCGACAGTTACGGCTTCCAACGATCACGGAGTCTGCGGCCTACCCCCCTCCCCACCCCTCCCCCACAAGGGGGGAGGGAGCCGGCTGCGGAGCGCCGAAACTACTGAGCCTCAAACCAACACCGAACGCGCTGCTCCGGGCGTTCGAAATTCGTGCGAGAAAACGGACGCAACGGCTCCAGCGTTCCCTCCCCCCTTGTCGGGGAGGGACAGGGAGGCGGGGGTGCTTCACGGCACGACGTCCCGTTCGCCACCGCGGCACGTAAAGACAAACCCTCACACCCCGAGATACGCCGCCCGCACCTTCGGATCCTGCAGCAGCGCCGCGCCCGCGCCCTCGTGAACGATGTGGCCGACCTCGAGCACGTAGCCGCGGTCCGCGATGGCGAGCGCCGCCGAAGCGTTCTGCTCGACCAGCAGCACCGTGATGCCGCGCGATTTCAGATCCACCACGGCGGCGAGGATCTGATCGACGAGCAGCGGCGCCAGGCCGAGCGACGGCTCGTCCAGCAACAACAATTTAGGCTGCGCCATCAGGGCGCGGCCGATGGCGAGCATCTGTTGCTGGCCGCCGGAGAGGCTCGACGCCGGCGTGCGCCGTCGCTCGGAAAGCACCGGGAACATCGCATAGACGGCGTCGAGCCGCGCCGCGACGGTCGCATCGTTCCGGCGGAAGGCGCCGAGCCGCAGATTGTCCTCGACGGTGAGCGGACCGAACACCTGCCGGCCCTCGGGCGACTGGGCGATGCCGCGCACCACGCGGGCGTGCGCCGGCAGCCGGCCGATGTCCTCGCCCTCGAAGACGACGCGACCGGCGGTCGCCGGCTGCACACCGGAGAGCGTGCGCAGCAGCGTCGTCTTCCCGGCCCCGTTCGAGCCGACCAGCGCGACGATCTCGCCCGCCGCGACGTCGAGCGAGACGCCGTGCAGCACCTCGATGCGCCCATAGGCCGAGGAGAGCCCGTCAACCGTGAGCACGATCCGCCTCCCTGGCGCCGTGCTCGCCGAGATAGGCGGCGATGACGGCGGGATCGTTGCGAACGACGCGCGGCGGCCCCTCGGCGAGCCGCTTGCCGTGCGCCAGCACCAGCACGCGATCGGAGATCTTCATCACGAGCCTCATGTCGTGCTCGATCAGCACCACGGCGACGCCGTCCTTGGCGATCTGGCAGATCAGCCGGTCGATCGCCTCGGTCTCGACCGCGTTGCAGCCGGCGGCCGGCTCGTCCAGCAGCAGCACCTTGGGATCGGCGGCGAGCGCGCGGGCGATCTCGAGACGTTTGAGCACGCCGTAGGGCAGATCGCCCGCCGTCGTCTCGGCGTGATGGGCGAGACCGACGCGCTCCAGAAGCTCCAGGGCGCGGGCGCGGGTGCGGCGGTTCTGCCGAGCGACCGAAGGCCACGCGAACAGGTCGGCCAGGAACGAGGTGCGCTCGGCGAGATGATTGCCGACCATCACGTTCTCGAGCGCCGTCATGCGGAAGAAGATCTGCAGATTCTGGAAGGTGCGCGCCATGCCGCGACGGACCAGGAGATGCGGCGCGACATTCGTCACGTCCTCGCCGGCGAGCCGGATGCGCCCCCGACCGGGCCGGTAGATACCGGTGACGAGGTTGAACAGCGTCGTCTTGCCGGCACCGTTCGGCCCGATGATCGAGAACACCTCGCCGAGCGCGACCGAGAACGATACGCCGTCGACGGCGCGCAGGCCGCCGAACGTGATGCCGAGATCCTCGACCTGAAAGATGGTCATGCGGCGCGCTCCCGAACGAAGCGCATCAGCGACGGCACGATGCCGGCCGGCAGCGCGATCATGAACACCATGATCAGAAGCCCGAGCACCGCCTGCTCGTACTCCTGGAGCACGGTCAGGGCCTGCGGCAGCACGACCAGAAACGCAGCCCCGACGACGGCGCCGACCACCGAGCCGAGTCCGCCGATGATCACCATGGCGACGAGCTCGATCGAGTGCATGAAGCCGGCGGCGTCCGGCGTGATGAAGCCGTTCATCAGGGCCAACAGGCTGCCGGCGACGCCGGCGAAGATCGCGCTCAGAACGAAGGCGGCGAGCTTCTTCTTCGCGACGTCGATGCCGACGCCCGCCGCTGCGACCTCGCTGTCGTGCAGGGCGCGAAACGCCCGCCCGCTCGGGCTCGCCAGAATGTTGAGGGCCAGCGCGGCGCCGATCAGAAGCGCACCGCCCGTGATCCAGTACCAGGTCGAGACGCCGGTGACGCGCCAGCCGAGCAGCACCATGCGCGGCACCTGCATGCCGTCCGGGCCGCCCGTGACGGCGGACTCGCTCGTGAGGATCAGCGCGACGATGAGGCCGAAGCCGAGCGTCGCGATGGCGAGATAGTAGCCCTTGAGCCGCAGGATCGGCCGACCGACCGCGTAGGCGACGAGCCCGCACAGGACGGCGCCGAGGACGAGCGACAGCAGCGGATCGAGCCCGAGCTTCGCCGGCCCTACGGCCACCGCATAGGCGCCGATGCCGAGAAAGCCGGCGTGGCCGAGACTCACCTGTCCCGCATAGCCGGTGAGGATCGTGAGGCCCAGAGCGGCGAGCGAGAAGATCCAGACGAGCGCCGCGACCCGCAGATAGAACGACGACGGCGCCAGCACCGGCACGATTGCGATGATCGCGGCGAGAAGCACGAGAACGGCGAGCCGGGAGGAGAGGATTTTTCTGATCATCAGTGGACGTCCGACTGCGCGGCGGGCGCCGCGGCCCCCCCCCCGACAGCGCGCCGCGATCTGATCACACGTCCCTGTCATCACACCCGCTCCACGGCGCGGCGGCCGAACAGGCCTTGCGGCATCACCAGCAGCACCACCAGGATGGCGACGAAAGCGACCGCGTCCTTGTACGTGGAGGACACGTAGCCGGCGCCGAAGGCTTCCATCAGCCCGATCAGCAGGCCGCCGACGACGGCGCCGATCGGGTTGCCCATGCCACCCACCATGGCGGCGGCGAAGCCCTTGAGGGCGAACAGCGTGCCGACGTCGTAGCGGGTCAGCGTGATCGGCGTGACCAGGATGCCGCCGATCGCGCCGATCGCCGCCGACAGGCCGAAGGCGAGCGCCAGCACGACCGTCACGTTGATGCCGACCAGCTTGGCGGCGAGCCGGTTCGCCGCGGTGGCGAGCACCGCCTTGCCGATCAGCGTGCGCTCGAGGAAGAGCCACAGGCCGAGCACGAGAACCAGCATGCCGCCGATCACCCAAAAACTCTGCGGCAGCAGGGTGGCGCCGCCGAGCGCGATCGGCGTGGAGCCCGAGAAGGCGGGCAACGAATGGAACTGCTTGTCGAAGACGAGCTGAGCGACGCCCTTGATGAAGATCGAGGCGCCGATCGTGATCATGATCAGCGACACCGGCGAGGCGCCGCGCGCCGGCTCGATGGCGAGGCGGTGCAGCAGCAGGCCGACCAGAACGGCGGCGAGAATCGCGATGAGGGCGGCGACCGGCAGCGCGAGGCCGGCGGCCATCAGGAACACGGTTCCCATGCCGCCGATCATGACGAAATCGCCCTGGGCGAAGTTGATCACGTCTGAGGCGTTGTAGACGAGCGTGAAGCCGAGCGCGACCAGCGCGTAGACGGCGCCGACCGTCAGTCCGGAGAACACGAGCTGGAGGAATTCGGCCATGACCTTACCCGGCGCGGCACCCTCTGCCTCGTCATGCCCGGCCTTGTGCCGGGCATCCACGATCGACATTGCCGCACGGCAGAAAAGACGTGGATGGCCGGGACGAGCCCGGCCACGACGACGAGGCGAGGCTCACTTCGTCTCGGTCGGCACCCAGTCGCCGCCCTTGATCTCGAGCATGCGGAACGACTCGGTGCCGAGCCCCAGGTGGTCCTTCGGCGACATGGTGTAGAGGCCCGTCGTGCCGACATGGCCCTTGGTCTGCTCGATCGCGTCGCGGATCTTCTGCGGCTCGGTCGACTTCGCCCGCTCGATGGCGGCGAGCAGGAGCTGGATGCCGTCGTAGCCGTAGCCGCCGAAGGTCGAGACCGGCTGTCCGGTCGCGCTCTCGTAGCTCTTCTTGTACTCCATCACGACCTTCTTCTGGGGGTCGCTGTCGGCGAGCTTGTCGGCGATCAGCAGCGCGGGCGCCGGCAGCCGCACGCCCTCGGCGGCGGGGCCGGCGAGCTCGATGAAGCTCTTCGAGGCGACGCCGTGCGACTGGTAGAGCGGCAGCTTGATGCCTAGCTGCGCGTAGTTGCGCGTCACGATCGCCGGGCCCTGGCCGAAGCCGGGATTGAGCACCGCCTGGATGCCGTCGGTGTTCTTGATCTTGTTGAGCTGCGGCGTCATGTCGGCATCGGTCGGGCCGTAGCTCTCGTCCGCCGCGACCGTGATGCCGTAGTCGCCGACCACCTTCAGGCACTGGGCCCGCATCGACTTGCCGAAGCCGTCGGTGCCCGAGATCATGCCGACCTTGGTGAAGCCGCGCGCCTTCATGTCCTCGAAGATCTTCTGGCAGGCAGTCTTGTCGGTGTGCGGCGTCTTGAACACGAAAGCGCGCACCGGCTCGACGATCTCGATCGCGCCGGCGAGCGAGATGAACGGGATCTTGGCGTCCTCGAACACCGGGATCATCGCCATCGTGGTGCCCGTGGTGGTGCCGCCCACCATGGCGACGACCTTGTCGTCCTCGACCAGGCGGGTGGCGAAGGTGCGCGCCTTGTTGGCGTCGCCGCCGTCGTCGTAGAGGACGAGCTCGAGCGGCCGGCCCATCAGGCCACCCTTCTTGTTGAGCGCCTCGACGTAGAGCTTCAGCGTCTTCTGCTCGGGATCGCCGAGGAACGACGCGGGGCCGGTGGCCGACACGACCGACCCGATCTTGATCGGATCGGCGGCGAGGCTCGGCGCGGTCGTGAAGACGGTGGTGAATGTCGCCGTCACGGCCGTGGAGGCGAGGACGGCGGCGGCACGCAGCGCCCGGCGGGCGGCGGACTGAGACATCTGGCGTTGCTCCCAAAGGGTCGATCGGCTCGACGAGGGCGGTTGATCCGCCTTCTCGGGGCGCCGTCGTCCGCGGACGCGGACGAGCGGCATGATCAAAGCGTAAGATTAACCGAACGATTGGTCAATGATTTCTCGACGGCCTCGGGGCGGCCGTTTGGTCGCACGTGGCGCTCGTGCGGCCCTGGTTGTACCGCGCGGACGCGCGACCGCCGAGATCGACCTTCGTCGTGCGTTTCCGTCGCGGACGCGGCGCTCAGGCGCTGAAGCGTTGCGTGACGTCGCCGCCGCGTCGCAGCGGAGCGCCGGTCTCGTCGATCGCATGGGCGTCGAGCCAGCGTTCGGAAGGCTCCAGCAGATCACGATAGAGATCGGCGCACAGAGCGCGGGCAGCGGCGCCCGGCCAATCGGGCGGCAGCAGCGCTGCCGGCAGCAGCGGATCGCGCAACACGATGCGGCGATACTCGTGGATCAGCAGCACGCGGGCGACCATCGCCTCGGCCTCGTCCGGCACGGCGCCGTCGGCGAGCGCGGCGCACAGCGGCGCGAAAGTGTCGAGGAAGCCGTGATAGGCGTCGGCCGTGGCGTCGAGCGACCAGGCTCGCGCCGCGAGATCGCGCAGCGCCGCATCGTCCCCCGTGGCCCGCACGGCGAGCTCGTCGCGCGCCGCGGCCGGCAGCGGCCAGCCGGGCGCGACGAACACGCCGGGCGTCGGCGCGCCCCAGCCGGCGGCCTCGAGCGCGGCGCGCGCCGCCTCGCGGCCCGGGCCGTTGGCGAGCAGGACGAGATCGAGATGCCCGGGGAACGCCGGCGGGCTCGCCGCATAGATGTGCCGGGTGGCGGCCGCGAAGGTCTCGCGGCCCTTGTCGGCGAGCCCGTAGAAGCTGTTGCGGCCGGCCTTCCGGCGCTCCAGCCAGCCGTCGGCGGCCAGCCGCGACATCGCGGTGCGGACCACGCCCTCGGCGATGCCGAGCGCCTTGAAGAACGCCAGCAGCGTGCCGAGCCAGACGCAGCCGCCGCGCGGCACGATGGCGTCGCCGTAGACCGTGACGATGATCGACCAGGTCCGCGACGGCTCGGCCCGGAACCGGTCGAGAATCGGCGCGAGCGCGCCACGCGGCAGCTTGCGGGCGGGCGTCGCGCTCGCCCCGCCGGCCGCCGAGCGTTTCCGCGTGCTCATGCGGCGCCCCTCATGCGCCCCGGTCCAGCGGGTTCGGGTCTCATGCGCCCCGCACGCGGCGCGCCGGCACCGCGACGGCCGCGGCCGGCGACGTCACCGCCGCGGCGGCCGCCTCCGCGCCGCTGGCGAGCAGTCGCGTGACGAGACGCGCATAATCCTCGCGGCTCAGCCCCTTGCCGGGCCGAAACCAGAGGTAATGCCAGTTCAGCATGCCGAACAGCGACATCGTGAGCGGCTTGAGCAGCGGCCCGTGGCCGATCGACGGCACCGCCGCCGCGATCGCCTCTGAGAAATGGCCGACCAGCGTGCGCTCCATGGCGCGGAGCTGATCCTGCTTGTCCTGCGGCAGGAGCTTCAGATTGGCGATCTGCACCTGATGCTCGGCGTCGGCGTCGCGATACTCGTCGAGCAGCGCTGCGGCGATCGCGTAGAGCCGCTCCTCCGGCGGAGCGTTCGCGCTCTCGGCCGCCGCCTTCTCGACCGCACCGATCAGCACCGCGAGATGCGCCGAGAGGATGTCGAAGAGGACCGCCTCCTTATCCGGGTAGTAGTGATAAAGCAGCGCCTTGGACATGCCGCAGGCCTCCGCGATCATGGTGATCGAGGTGCCGGAGTAACCGTGGCGGGCGAACAGCTCGGCGGCGCGATGCAGGATCGCCCCACGCTTGGCGTCGTAATCCTGGGCGCGTGTGCGAGCCATTCCGGCGATCCCCTCCCCTGCGGTCGATTGTCGCGGCCGGCGGCGCAGGTCGCTTCGGCGGCTCACCCGAAAATACATTAACCGGATGGTCGATCAATAGTCCGACCAAGAGCTTGCCGGCGGGCGTTTCGCGGATCGGTCCGTGGTCGAACACCGGAGCAGCGGACCGACGCCGCGCAAAAACGGCTGCGCCTCGCGATCATGTTACAGAATGCCGTTGCGGCCGCAAATCTTGTTACATAAGATTTTCACCAACGAGCACGAGGACGAACCTCGAGACACCCGGGAGAACGCGCATGTACACGCAGGGCCTCGCTCAGGCTCCCGACGCCGCCGACCGCCGGATCGAGGACGCCGACAAGCTCCGCGCCTTTCAGGAGCGCATCGACGCCGAGGAGCGCATCGAGCCGAACGACTGGATGCCGGAGGCGTATCGCAGGACGCTGGTGCGCCAGATCTCCCAGCACGCTCATTCCGAGATCATCGGCATGCAGCCGGAGGGCAACTGGATCACACGGGCGCCGTCGCTGCGCCGCAAGGCCGCTCTGCTCGCCAAGGTGCAGGACGAGTGTGGCCACGGCCTCTATCTCTACGCCGCCGCCGAGACGCTCGGTGTGGCGCGCGAGGAGATGGTCGACCAGCTTCTCGCCGGCAAGGCCAAGTACTCCTCGATCTTCAACTACCCGACGCTGACCTGGGCCGACATCGGGGCGATCGGCTGGCTGGTCGACGGCGCCGCGATCATGAATCAGATCCCGCTGTGCCGCTGCTCCTACGGGCCTTATGCCCGCGCCATGATCCGGGTCTGCAAGGAGGAATCGTTCCACCAGCGGCAGGGCTACGAGATCATGCTGACCCTGTGCCGCGGCAACGCGGCCCAGAAGGAGATGGCGCAGGACGCGCTGAACCGCTGGTGGTGGCCGTGCCTGATGATGTTCGGGCCGCCGGACAGCGCGAGCCAGCACACCGATGCGTCGACGAAGTGGAAGATCAAGCGCTTCACCAACGACGAGCTTCGGCAGAAATTCATCGATGCGACGGTGCCGCAGGCGCATTACCTCGGGCTCACGGTGCCGGACCCGGAGCTGAGATACGACGAGGCGAGCGGTCACTGGCAGCACGGCGCCATCGATTGGGAGGAGTTCAAGCAGGTGATCGCCGGCAACGGCCCCTGCAACGCCCAGCGCATGGAGCGCCGCCGGCAGACCGAGGAGGACGGCGCCTGGGTCCGCGAGGCGGCTCGGGCGTTTGCCGAGAAAGAGAAGCGCCGCCACCGCGTGGCCGCGTAGCAACACTCCGTCATTCCGGGGCGCCGCGCAGCGGCGAGCCCGGAATTCATGCCCACGAACAGGGGCTATGGATTCCGGACAGCCGACCTTCGGTCGGCTTCCGGAATGACGAACAAACAAGATCAGGAAACGCCCGAGGAGCCGCCGTGACAGAGCCCGCCGCGCCCGCGAAACCCGAGCCGAAGATCCCCTTGTGGGAGGTGTTCATCCGCGCCCGCAACGGACTCGCCCACAAGCATGTCGGCTCGCTGCACGCCGCCGACGCGACGCTGGCCCTGCAGGCGGCGCGCGATCTCTACACGCGGCGCGGCGAGGGGCTTTCCATCTGGGTGGTGCCGTCCGCCGCCATCACGGCGTCGGACCCGGCCGAGAAGGGCATGATGTTCGAGCCCACCGCCTCGAAGGTCTATCGCCATCCGACCTTCTACGAGATCCCCGACGAGGTCGGGCACATGTGAGCGTGCGTCTCGCGACCTCTCTCCTCGCGCAGCGTGCTCTCTCCCCCTTGTGGGGGAGGAAACACCAGGATCGACGCAGAGCCCCTATCACCGTGCGATCTGCACCGTGCGATCTACACCATGTGATCTGTACCATGTGATCTGCACCACGTGATCCGTATCAATCATCTCGACCGCAGCCCGAGACCCCGCTCATGACCAGCATCCGCGTCACCGAGACTCCGCTCGTCACCTACGTGCTGCGCCGCGCCGACGACGCGCTGGTGCTCGGGCATCGGCTGTCCGAGTGGTGCGGCAAGGCGCCCGTGATGGAGGAGGAGATGGCGCTCGCCAACATGGGCCTCGACCTGATCGGCCAGGCGCGCGCACTCTACACCTATGCGGGCGAGGCCGAGGCGCAGGGCCACGACGAGGACGCCTTCGCGTATCGGCGCGACGAGCGCGCCTATCGCAATCTCTTGCTGGTCGAGCAGCCGAACGGCGACTTCGCCCTGACGATGGTGCGCCAGCTCCTCTACGCGGCCTATGCCGACCCTTACTGGCGCGCCATGATGGGCTCCTCCGACCCGACGCTCGCCGCCATCGCGGCCAAGGCCGAGAAGGAGATGGCCTATCACCTGCGCCATTCGGCCGAATGGGTGGTGCGGCTCGGCGACGGCACCGAGGAGAGCCGACGGCGGACCGGGCGCGCGCTCGCACAGCTCTGGCCGTTCACGGGCGAGCTCTTTCACACGGACGAGATCGAGCGCGAGATGATCATGTCCGGCGTCGCCGTGGATCCGGCGACGCTGCGCGACACGTGGTGCCGGACGCTGATCGAGGTCTTGGATCGCGCCACGCTGAAAATACCGGAGGACGGCTGGATGCAGAGCGGCGGGCGTGGCGGCCGCCACAGCGAGCATCTCGGCCATCTGCTCGCCGAGCTGCAATACCTGCAGCGCACGATCCCGGGAGCGACGTGGTGAGCCAGGCCCCGGACTCTGCAGCATTGCGCGACGACGTGTGGCGCATCGCCGGGGCCGTGCAGGATCCCGAGATCCCGGTGCTGACCATCGCGGATCTCGGCGTGCTGCGCGACGTGCGCGTGAACGACGCCGGCATCGAGGTCGACATCACGCCGACCTATTGCGGCTGCCCGGCCATGACCACCATCGCGTTGGAGATCGCGATCGCGCTGGAGAGGGCCGGTCTCGGCCGGCCGACCGTGAAGACCGTGCTGTCACCGGCCTGGACCACCGACTGGATGAGCGACGAGGGCCGCGCCAAGTTGAAGGACTACGGCATCGCACCGCCCCCAAAAGGCGCCGGCCGCCGCGCCCTGTTCGGCATCGAGCAGGTCGCCTGTCCGCACTGCGGCGCGACCGACACGGCGCCGATCGCCGAGTTCGGCTCGACGGCCTGCAAGGCGCTGTGGCGCTGCAACGCCTGCCGCGAGCCGTTCGACTATTTCAAATGCCATTGAGCATGCGCCGAAGGTGACACATGACCCCCGCGAACGGATCGACGGCCCTTCCGCATTCCGCTGCTGAGCGGGCATCGCAAAGCAGCCCCCCACCTTCGACCCCTCCCCGCCATTCGCTGACGCGAACGGGGGGAGGGGAGCCGCAGCGCCTCGACTCCCCTCCCCCCGCGAGCGAAGCTCGTGGCGGGGAGGGGTCGGGGGTGGGGGGCAGCGGCGCCGGAGATGATTCTCGGACCGCAGTTGGAGTCGTCCCCCGCTTCCACCCGCTGACCGTCGCCGAGGTCCGGCGCGAGACGCCGGACGCCGTGTCGGTCGCGTTCGCCGTGCCGCCGCATCTGGCGGCGGATTATCAGTTCGAGCCCGGACAATACCTGACGCTGCGCAAGGACATCGACGGCGAGGAGGTGCGGCGCTCCTACTCGATCTGCGCCGGCCCCGACGACGGCGAGCTGCGGGTCGCGGTGAAGCGGGTTCCGAACGGCGTGTTCTCGGCCTGGATCAACGATCATCTGAAGCCCGGCGACACGCTCGACGTGATGACGCCGACGGGTCGCTTCGGTCTCTCCCACACACCGGGCAACGGCCGCGTGCACGTCGCCTTCGCGGCGGGATCGGGCATCACGCCGGTGATCTCGATCCTGCGCGGCGTGCTGGCGCGCGAGCCCGACAGCCGCTTCTTCCTGTTCTACGGCAACCGCTCGACGGCCGGCATGCTGTTCCTGGAAGAGCTGGAGGAGCTGAAGGACCGCTATCTGGGTCGGCTGTCGCTGTTCCACGTGCTGAGCCAGGAGGAGCAGGATCTCGACATCCTCAACGGAAGGCTCGACGGCGACAAGGTGCGGCGCCTCCTCGGCAGCGTCGTGCCGGCCGCCGTGATCGACCACGCCTTCGTGTGCGGCCCGACCGCGATGATCGAAGAGCTGGTGCCGACGCTTCGCGCGCTCGGGATTGCGGAGGCGCACATCCATGTCGAGCGTTTCGTCTCGGCGCTCGGCGGCCGCCCGCGGCCGCCCGTGCCGGTCGCGCCCGATGCACCGCCCGCGCACATCGCGTCGCTGATCGTCGACGGCAAGCGCCGCGACGTGCCGGTGGCGGAAGGCGAGGCGATCGTCGACGCCGCGCTGCGCGCCGGCCTCGATCTGCCCTTCGCCTGCAAGGGCGGCATGTGCTCGACCTGCCGGGCCAAAGTGGTGGAGGGCACGGTCGAGATGGCGGTCAACTACGCGCTGGAGCCGTGGGAGCTGAAGGCCGGCTACGTCCTCACTTGCCAGGCGCGTCCGACGTCAGCGACCGTGGTGATCGACTACGATCAGGTGTGAATGCCGTTCATCGATTCCGCGGACGGGCTTGGTCTCGGCACCTCTCCCCGCCGTGCGGGGAGAGGTCGACGTTCGCGCGCTCAGCGCGGACGTCGGGTGAGGGGGCCTATCCCCGATGCAGAGAGCTGACGCAGAGACTCGCGGCAGCGCCCCCTCACCCGACTCGCCGCTACGCGGCGAGCCACCCTCTCCCCGCAAGCGGGGAGAGGGAGCGGCGGCGCCGCAATTCATCCCGTGATCCGCCCCGGGCCGCAGCCGCCCCTACTCCTTCGGGCGGTTGTCGACGATGCGCTTGGCCTTGCCGACCACGGTGCGCTCGACGCCGCCGGGTGGATGCAGCGCGAGCCGGGTCGTCACGCCGATCAGGTTCTTGATGTGGCGCACCAGCTCCTTCTCGCGCGCCGCGCGATCGACCGCGTCGGCGCGGTCCTCGCGCACCTCGGCGTGCACGGTCATCTCGTCGAGCCGGCCCTCGCGGGTCAGCTCGATCTGATAGTGGCCGGAGCAGAAGTCGGTGGCGAGCAGGATCTCCTCGATCTGGGTCGGAAAGACGTTGACGCCGCGCAGGTTGATCATGTCGTCGGAGCGGCCCGTCACCTTCTCCATGCGACGCATGCCGGGGCGCGCCGTGCCGGGCATCAGCCGCGTCAGGTCGCGGGTGCGATAGCGCACGATCGGGAACGCCTCCTTGGTGAGCGAGGTGAAGACCAGCTCGCCCTTCTCGCCGTCGGGCAGCACCTCGCCCGTGACGGGATCGATGATCTCCGGATAGAAGTGATCTTCCCAGACGTGCAGCCCGTCCTTGGTTTCGACGCACTCCTGGGCGACGCCCGGCCCGATCACCTCGGAGAGCCCGTAGATGTCGGTCGCGTCGAGTCCGAACGCCCTCTCGATCTCCTCGCGCATCGCATTGGTCCACGGCTCGGCGCCGAAGATGCCGAATTTCAGCGACGAGGCGCGCGGATCGAGGCCGGCCTTCGTGAAGCCGTCCAGGATCGTGAGCATGTAGCTCGGCGTCACCATGATGGCGTCGGGCTGGAAATCGTGGATGAGCTGGACCTGCCGCTCGGTCATGCCACCCGACATCGGGATGACGGTGCAACCGAGCCGCTCGGCGCCGTAATGCGCGCCCAGCCCGCCCGTGAACAGGCCGTAGCCGTAGGCGACGTGCACCATCATGCCGGGCCGCACGCCGGCGGCGCGGATCGAGCGCGCCATCACGTCGGCCCACATGTCGACGTCGGCCTGCGTGTAGCCGACCACGATCGGCTTTCCGGTCGTGCCGGAGGAGCCATGGATACGCGCGAGCTTCTCACGCGGCACGGCGAACAAGCCGAACGGATAGTTGTCGCGCAGGTCCGTCTTCATCGTGAAGGGAAACTTCGACAAATCCGACAGCTCGCGAAAATCCGACGGGTGGAGCCCGGCCTCCTCGAACTTCTTGCGATAGAACGGCACATTCTCGTAGGCGTGGCGGAGCGACCAGGCGAGGCGCTCGCGCTGCAGCGACTGAATGGCGTCGCGTGAGGCGCGCTCGGCGGGGTCGAGGCCGTCGACGATGCTGCGGCCGAAAGCGGCAACCGGGGGAGCCATGGTCATCGTTCCTCCACTGGTGTTTGTTTGTTCATGTATCGTCGCCGATGCACGGCGCGGCGCCGGCATCGACGTCTCTCGGGTTCGCTCAGGCCGAGGGCGCCTCGGCCGCGCCCTCGCCGCCGTCGATGAACGAGCCGCCGATGGTGCGCGAATGACCGCGGAACTCGGCGATCACGACGCCGTCGGACGAGACGCGCACGTCGTAGATGCCGTTGCGCCCGGCGCGCGACACCTCGCGCGCCTCGGCGATCAGCCGGCCGCCGCGCCGGCCCGGGCGGATGAACGTGATGCTGCACTGGGCCGCGACCGTGACGAGCCCATAGGAGTTGCAGGCATACGCGAAGGCCGTGTCGGCGAGCGCGAAGATATAGCCGCCATGCGCCGTGTCGTGGCCGTTCACCATCGTGTCCTTGACACTCATCGCGAGCGTCGCGGTGCCCGGCCCGACGGCGAGAATCTCGATGCCGAGATTCCGGCAGGCCGCGTCGCCGGCCCACATGGTGTCGGCGGCGAGCCGCGCCGCCTCCTCGGCCGTGCGGGTCGCGGGAACCACGGCAGCGGTCACGACGACCTCCCGGTGAAGTTCGGTGCACGCTTGTCGAGAAAGGCGCGCACGCCTTCGGCATAGTCCGGCGTGCTGCCCGCTTTGCGCTGCAGATCGCGCTCGAGGTCGAGCTGCGCGTCGAGATCGTTGGTCGCCGAGGCCGCGAAGGCCTGCTTGGTGAGCGCCAATCCGACCGTCGGCTGGGTGGCGAGATGCGCGACGAGCTTTTCCGCCTCGGTCGCCAGCGCCGCGTCGTCGAGCACCTTCCAGATCAGGCCCCAGGCTTCGGCCTTCTCGGCGGGCAGCGGCTCGGCGAGCATCGCCAACGCGCGGGCGCGCGCGTCACCGATCAAGCGCGGCAAGAAGAAGGTGCCACCGGAGTCCGGAACGAGGCCGATCTTGGAGAACGCCTGGATGAACTTCGCCGAGCGCGCCGCGACCACGATGTCGCAGGCGAGCGCGATGTTGGCGCCGGCGCCGGCCGCGACGCCGTTGACGGCACAGACGACCGGCTTCTTCAGCGCGCGGATGCGCCGCACCAGCGGATTGTAGAAGGCCTCGATGGTGGCGCCGAGATCGGCCGGCCCGACGCGATCGGACAGATCCTGGCCGGCGCAGAAACCGCGGCCGGCGCCGGTGAGCAGCACGGCGCGGCAAGCTTCGTCGGCGCCCGCCGCGTCGAGCGCGGCGGCGAGGCGCTCGTGCATCTCCTCGTTGAACGAGTTCAGGCGGTCGGGGCGGTTGAGCACGAGCCGCACCCATCCGCCGCGCCGGTCGACGAGAACCGAAGGCTCCACGCGAGTCTCCCTTGTCGGGCTCTGGCGGCCCTTGAATTAACCGATCGATCGGTTAATCTTTCGAGCCAAGATAGCGCACGGGGCGCCGGTGTCAACGTTCCGCAAGGGCGTACCGGAGCGTCCCGAACGAGACAACGCCGCAGCCCGGCAGGAGGACGCCCGCATGACCGCACCGACACCCGCCCCGACTCTCGCGACGACGCCGCCCACCCTGCAGAGCTTCGTGCAGGACCGCTGGGTCACGCCGGCGCACGGCCTCGCCGCGATCAGGAGCGCGATCGACGGCCGGGTCGTGGCGTTCGCGTCGAGCGACGGCGTCGACTTTTCCGCCGCGGTGCGGCATGCCCGGACGATCGGCGGGCCGGCGTTGCGGGCGCTGACCTTCCACGAGCGCGCCGACCGGCTGAAGGCGCTGGCGACGTTTCTGTCCGAGCGCAAGGAGCAGCTCTACGCCCTCTCGGCCGACACCGGCGCGACCAAGCGCGACAACCTCTTCGACATCGACGGCGGCATCGGGACGCTGTTCGCGTATGCGTCACGCGGGCGCCGCGAGCTGCCGGCCGAGCGCTTCGTGATCGACGGTGACACCGAACCCTTGTCGCGCGGCGGGACGTTCGTCGGCCTTCACGTGATGACCCCGCTGAACGGCGTCGCCGTGCACATCAACGCCTTCAACTTCCCGTGCTGGGGCATGCTGGAGAAGCTCGCACCGGCGATCCTGGCCGGCGTGCCGGTGATCACCAAGCCGGCGACCGCGACCGCCTATGTGGCCGAAGCGGTGGTGCGACTGATCGTCGAGGCGGAGCTGCTGCCCAAGGGCGCGCTGCAGCTCGTCTGCGGCGCGGCCGGCGACCTGCTCGATCATCTCGGCGGCCAGGACGTCGTGTCCTTCACGGGATCGGCCGACACATCGGACCGGCTGCGCAACCATCCGGTGATCGGCCGCAACGCGGTGCGCTTCATCGCCGAGCGGGACTCGCTCAACGCCGCCGTGCTCGGGCCGGACGCGTCGCCGGGGGCACCGGAGTTCGATCTGTTCGTGAAGGAGGTCGTGCGCGAGATGAGCGTGAAGGCCGGGCAGAAATGCACGGCGATCCGCCGCGTCGTCGTGCCGCGGCCTCTCGAGGCCACGGTGATCGATGCGATCAAGGCGCAGCTCGACAAGATCACGGTCGGCGATCCGCGCCACGACGAGGTGCGCATGGGTCCGCTCGCCTCGCTGTCGCAGCGCGCCGCGGTGCGCGAGGCGGTCGCCGACCTCCTGACCGAAGCCGAGATCGTCGCCGGCGATCCGCTCGTCGCCGCGCCGATCGGCGGCGACATGGCGACCGGTGCCTTCATGGCGCCGGTGCTGCTCGCCTGCGCTGATCCGCTCGCGGCGCGGCGCGTCCACACCGTCGAGCCGTTCGGCCCGGTCGCGACCGTGATGCCCTACGACACGCTCGACGAGGCGGTGGCGATCGTCGCCAAGGGCGAGGGCAGCCTGGTCGCGTCGGTGTTCACGCACGACGATCGGGTCGCCGACGCGCTGGTGTTCGGGCTGGCGCCGTTCCACGGCCGCGTGCTGATCGTCGACCGCGACTGCGCCAAGGAGTCGACCGGCCACGGCTCGCCGCTGCCGGGCCTCGTGCACGGCGGGCCGGGCCGCGCCGGCGGCGGCGAGGAGATGGGCGGTCTTCGCGGCGTCTTCCACTACATGCAGCGCACCGCGCTGCAGGGCTCGCCGGCCCGCCTCGCCGCGCTGACGCGGCGTTGGCTGAAGGGCGCACCGGCGCCGGTCGCCGCCGTGCATCCATTCAAGCGCGACTACGAGGGACTGGCGGTCGGCGACACGGTCGAGACGGACTCGCGACAAATCACGATCGCCGACATCGAGCATTTCGCCGACTTCACGGGCGACGCCTTCTACGCCCACATGGACGAGGCCGCCGCCAAGGCGAACCCGTTCTTCCCGGGCCGCGTCGCCCACGGCTATCTGATCCTGTCGTTCGCGGCCGGCCTGTTCGTCGATCCGGCGCCCGGCCCGCTGCTCGCGAACTACGGGCTCGACAATCTTCGCTTCTTGAAGCCGGTGTCGCCGGGCGACGCCATCAAGGTGCGGCTCACCGTCAAGGAGAAACGGCCGGCGCGAAAGCCCGACTACGGCGAGGTGCGCTGGGACGTCGAGGTGTTCAATCAGGACGGCGAAACCGTCGCGCGCTACGATCTGCTCACCATGAGCGCGCGGCGCGACGCCGCGAGCAGCGCCGCCGCGGCGTAGAGGTGACGGCGGGTGACGGCGCCCCCCTTCGCGCAGGCGACGCCTGGATGCCTCATGCCGCGCCGGCCAGGATGCGGGCGCGCTTGCGCAGGCGGGCGGCGTCGAGCAGCATCTGGGCGGCCCAGCGATAGACGTTGCGCTGGCGCACCATGTCGCGCATCAGATGCATGCGCTCGCGCTGCTCGGCCGTGGACATGCGGAGCGCCGCGTCCATGGCGGCCGCCATGCTGCGCGTGTCGTAGGGGTTGACGATCAGCGCCTCGGACAGTTCGCGCGACGCCCCGGCGAAGCCGGAGAGCACCAGCACGCCCTGCTCGTCGTCGCGCGCCGCGACGAACTCCTTCGCCACCAGGTTCATGCCGTCGTGCAGGCTCGACACGATGCACAGATCGGCGGCGCGGAAGATCTCGAACACCTCGGTCGGCTCGTGGTGGCGGATCGACAGCACGATGGGCGTGTACCCGTCGCGACCATGCCTGGCGTTGACCTCCTCGGCGAGCCGCACGGTCTCTGCCTGCAGCGCGCTGTAGGCGCCGAGCTTGCTGCGCGTCGGCGACGCCGCCTGCAGATAGACGAACTTGCCACGCCACTCGGGATGCGTTCCGAGCAGATCGTCGACCGCGTGGATGCGATCGAGAAGGCCCTTGGTGTAGTCGAAGCGTTCGACGCCGACCGCGATGTGAGCGTCGGGCGGCAGCCCGAAGCGGCCGATCACGGCGGCCCGGCATTCGGCGACCGGCGCCTGGCCGGCGAGCGCCGAGGGCGGCCATTCGATCGAGATCGGATAGGCGCGGACCATGGTCTCGTGGCCGCCGAGCGTCACCGAGGCGTGCTCGCGGTCGATGCGGCTCTCCATGAAACGGTCGGCCGCCTCCAGGAAGTTGTTGCAGTGGAAGCGCGTGTGGAAGCCCAGGATGGTGCTGCCCAGAAGTCCGTCGATGATCTCCTCGCGCCACGGGCAAATCGAGAAGGTCTCGGCGTTCGGCCACGGGATGTGCCAGAACGTGATCACGGTCGCACGCGGCAGCCGTTCGCGGATCATCCGGGGCAGCAGGGCGAAGTGATAGTCTTGCACCAGCACGATCGGATCGTCGCGGCTCGCCTCCTGCACGACGGCGTCGGCGAAACGTTCGTTGACGGCCCTGTAGCGGCGCCAATCCTCGTCGCGGAAGATCGGGCGCACGAAGGAGATGTGGCAGAGCGGCCAGAGGCCTTCGTTGGCGAGGCCATAATAATAGCCGTCTTGCTCCTCGTCGGAGAGCCAGACGCGGCGCAACATGTAGGTCGGATCGCCGGGCGGCACCGGCACGCGGTCGTTCCGATCGACGGTATCGCGGTCGGCCGAGCCGCTGCCGTGCGCGATCCAGGTGCCGCCGCAGGCGCGCATCACCGGCTCCAGCGCCGAGACGAGACCGCTCGCCGGGCGTTGAAGCACGATCTCGCCGTCGACGCGGTTGTGGATGTAGGGCTCGCGGTTGGAGACGACCAGCACCTCGGCGCCCGGCAGCTCCTCCATCAGCAAACGGTGCAGCGTCTTGGGCGACCACTCGACATGGATGCCGTCGGCATAGGTGCGCTCGACCCGCAGCTCCTCCAGCAGGCCGTGCAGCTCGCGGCCGAGCGGCGAATCGCCGGACGGCAGCGCGTCGATCACGCCGCGGGCGCGCATGTCGGCCACCATGGTGCGCACCGATCGAACCCAGCTGCGCTGCAGCGCCAGCACCATGGCGAGCGCCAGCAGGCCGAGACCGACGGCGACGCCGATCACCGAGAGCATCGTGTAGAAGCGCGCGTCGCGGGCGCGCTCGTCGGCGAAGGCGAGATCGTGCAGCAGCAGCAGATGACCCGACACCGGCCCGGCCGCGATCGGGAACACGCTCACATGAATACGCCGCCCCTGATCCGTCACGGTGGCGAACGAGTCGGTGCGGTCGCGCTTCAGGCTCGCGCAGGAGATCGCCTGCGGCCACTGCCGGGTCGCGTAGCGCAGCGTGCCGTTTTCGGTGCAGAAGCCGAGGCCGAGAATCCGCTCGTCCTCCGACAGCCGTTCGAAGAACGGCGCGAGGTCGAAGCCGGGCGGCGCGACGAGACCCGCCGCGACCTGATCACGAATGGAGCGGAAGACGAGGCGCGAGCGCAGCTCGACGTCGCGGCGCGACCAGCCCTCGACCATGGCCGAGCCGAGCGGCGCCAGCGCGATCACCATGACGACAGCCGCGGCGACGCCGAGCGCGACGTAGCGCAGTGTGGGGCTCCGCAACCACGCGCGTGACGACATCAGCTTCGTCGTTGCCTCGCCCGTCACGCCACGCCCTCCGTCTTCGCTGCCGGCCGCGCCGTCGCCGCGCGTCGATCTCCGTTCCGTGGGCGCCCCGCCGCCCGGGTCGTCCTGTTGTCGACCAAATCGGCGACCGTGTCGACCCTGCCGGACCGACCGCCGCGCTTATCGGCCCCGCGCGGATCCCGGCGAAGGAACGCAACGTCCTCTCGCGCATTGCGTTCCGGCATCTCACGACGACGAACGTGCGGCGAGGAGACCGATGAGCGACGTGACCGCCACGCACGGCGACGAGGGCGAATCGCACGCGGCCGACGACGCGCGCCACCCGCGCCGCGTCGTGCTGATCGTCAACGCGCGCTCACGCCGCGGACAGCGTCGGTTCGACACGGCGCTGCGATTGCTCGGCGAGCGCGGGTTCCTGATCACGGCGGCGCACGCCGTCACGGATCCGGCGCGGCTCGGCGACGTCGCCGAGGCGGCGGCCGCCGAGCGCGATCATCTCGTCGTGGTCGGCGGCGGCGACGGCACGATCAGCACGGTCGCCGGCATCGTCGCGGCCCGCGGCGAGGCGGCGCGGCCGCTGCTCGGCCTGTTGCCGCTCGGCACCGCCAACAGCTTCGCCAAGGCGCTCGGGCTGCCGCTGGAGCTGGACCGCGCCGTCGACGTGCTGCGCGACGGCGTCGCGACGAACATCGATCTCGGCCGGCTCGACGAGCGCTGGTTCGCCAACGCGGTCGCGATCGGTCTGGCGGCCGACATTGCGCGGGGATCGGCTCACGGATCGGCTCACCTGGCGAAGCGCTGGGCGGGCCGCGCCACCTATCTGATGGTCGCCGCCGGCCGGCTGGCGCGGCACCGCCCGTTCCGCTGTACCGTGGCTCACGATGGCGGTACCTCGGTGTTCGATGCGCTCGACCTGCGGGTGGCCAACGGCGGCTGGCAGGGCGGCGTCCTGGTCGCGCCGGACGCCGGCCTCGCGACCGGCGACCTGCTGGTCCGCGTGATTCCCGGGCCGTCGCCACATCGGCTTCTGCGGACCTGGTGGCGGGCGCTGCGGGGCGTCCCACCGGCACCGAGTGACGTCGTGACCCTGCGCACCCGCTCCGCCACGATCGCGACCGACCGGCCTCGTCCGGTCTCGGTGGACGGCGAGGTCGTCGCCGCGACCCCGGTCCGGGTCACAGTCGCGCCCGGCGCGCTGCGGATTCTACTGCCGCGCGAACGACATGGTTAAGGCCGGGTAAATTTCGCCACCACCCTGGCGTGCGGGAGCCATGCGGTATCGCAGGGCGGCCGAACCATTGTTGCCGTAATCGGAGCGCTTGCTAGTATTGCGTCGGGGGACGTGCGTCGCGGGCGAAACCCGCAGCGGCGCGACACACGGGTGGGGAAGCCTTTGATTCGAGTGGGTGTCCGCTCGATCCCGTTCGGGATCGCGATCGTCGCGCTGGGATTCGTGCTCAAGTCACCGGGCACGCATGCCGGGCCGTCCGACATCGGGCTGCTCGCAGAGCGCACGACTCTCTCGGTTTTCGGCACCATTCACCCGGCCCTGATCCGGCTGCCGAGCCCGACCGCACAGGCGCCGCTGTCCGGCATTCGCCTCGCCAGCCTGGATCCCGAGATCACCGCCGGCGCCCTGATGGAGGACGACGACCTCGTCGCCGCGCTCGGCGAGCCCCGCCGCGGCGCCTCGTTCGACGAGCGTTTCGCCGCCTTCGATCCCACCGATTCGTTCGAGACCCGCTTCGGCGGCCCGCGCCCGGCGGCCGCCGCCGGCCTACGGCTGGCGAGCGCCGGCAGCGTGCCGGTGACGCTCGGTCGCCCGGCCCAGACCGCCACCGCCCGCCCGATGGGCCGGCTCCAGGAGGCCACCGCGCCGTCCGGCACCGCACCGACCGGCGCCGAGGAGCCCCGTCGTCGCGTCCGTCCGGGCCAGCAGCCGAAGCTCGCGGCGCTGTCGCCGAACGCGCTGCCCTCGCTCACCGAGGACGGGAAGACCGCCATCTACGACATCACCGCCAAGACCGTGTACATGCCGAACGGCAAGCGGCTCGAGGCGCATTCCGGGCTCGGCCCGAAGATGGACGATCCGCGCCACGTGAACGTGCGCATGCACGGCGCGACCCCGCCCAACGTCTACCGGCTGACGATGCGCGAGAGCCTGTTCCACGGCGTGCGCGCACTGCGGATGACGCCGGTCGACCAGAGCAAGATGTACGGCCGCGCCGGCATCCTGGCGCATTCCTACATGCTCGGCCCGAGCGGCCAGTCGAACGGCTGCGTGTCGTTCAAGGACTACCAGGCGTTCCTCGACGCCTATCTGCGCGGCGAGGTGAACAAGATCGTCGTGGTCGAGCGGCTCGACTCGGCACCCGGGGCCACCCAGGTCGCCTCCTCGAACTGGCTCTCCGACACGCTCGGCAAGCTCTTCAAGAGCGACGGCAGCACCGACCAGTACGCCGAAGCCGGCGCCAACTGAGGCGTTCGGTTTCGATCGTGACGCTCCGAGCTTCGTCCCGACCGGACGGGCTCATCCTCGGCGGACTTGCGTGCCGCGGATTTGCGTCGCGTAGGCCCGCACCGCGGCGACGAGGCCGTGATAGCCGGTGCAGCGGCAGAGATTCGACGACAGAACCTCGATCAGCGCCTCGTCCGGAAGATCGGGATGGCGCTCCAGCACGCCGACCACCAGCATCAAGAAGCCGGGCGTGCAGAAGCCGCACTGCAGGGCGTGATGATCGACGAAGGCCTGCTGCAGCGGATGCAGCGTGTCGCCGTCGGCGAGCCCCTCGACGGTGCGGACCGTCCTGTCGTCGGCCTGGACGGCGAACATCAGGCAGGCCCGCACCGGATCGCCGTCGACCAGCACCGTGCAGGCGCCGCAGACACCGTGCTCGCAACCGACATGCGTGCCGGTGAGCCGGAGATCCTCGCGCAAGACATCGACCAGCGTTCGACGCGGCTCGACCGCGACGCGATGCGTCGCGTCGTTGACGATCAGCGTGATCTCGCGCGCTCTCATCTCGGCTCCGCGGAGGCAGGTTCGGCGGCGGCCTTATCGCCGGCGATCGCGCGGACGAGCGCACGCTCGACCACGACGCCGGCGAGGTGGCGCTTGTAGGCGGCCACGTCCTCGTCGAGCTCGGCCGGGGCGATGTGCGCGGCCGCGACCGCGCCGGCGCGGCGGAACAGCTCGGGGTCCGGCGGCGCGCCTTCGAGCACCGCCTCCACCTCGGCGATTCGCCGCGGCTTGCCTTCGACCGCGCCCACCCCGACGCGCAGGTTGCGCATGATCCCGTCCGTCTGCTCGAAGACGACCAGCGCCATCGCCTGGGCATAGTCGCCGGCGCGCCGGCTCACCTCGCAGAAGCCGAAGCGCGTGCCCTCCGGCAGCAGCGGCAGGTGGACGAAGGCCAGGAGCTCGTCCGCAGCGAGCGCCGTCTCCATGGTGCCGCGATTGAAGTCGCTCGCGCCGAGCCGGCGCCCGCCGCGCAAGCTGACGAGCTCGACCTCGGCGCCGAGCGTCTCGGCGACCAGGCACCATTCGGAAGCCGGATCCGCATTGGCGAGGCTACCACCCATGGTGCCGCGGGTGCGGATCGGCCAGTGGGCGATGTGGCGGACGACGTCGGCGAGCAGCGCCCCGAGCGGGCCCGGCTCGACCGGTTCATGAAACGCCGCGTGCCGCACGCAGGCGCCGACGACGAGCGCGCCGTCGCGCGTCGCGAGACCGGCCAGCTCCGGCACGGCGTTGATGTCGACCAGATGCGCGGGCCGGGCGAGCCGCAGCGCCATCGCCGGCACCAGCGACTGCCCCCCGGCGAGGATGCGCCCGTCCTGATCGGCGACGTCCGCCAGCATGGCAATCGCTTCGTCCAGCGTGCGCGGGACATGGTGGACGAACGGCGCGGGCTTCACGGGCGGCCCCGGCGGGGCGGACGGGCGGGAGACGGCATGCGCCGGAGTTTAGCGAAACGGCCGCGCACGGCAAACGCGGGGGACGGCAGCGGCCGTCCCCCGGCTCGTCGTAACGATCAGTGCTCGAGGCCGGTCGGGGTCGGCACGTTCTCGGGCTCGATCTTCATGCCGGACAGCAGCGCCATGGTCTCCATCAGGGCCGCGAAGTCCTTCTCCAGATAGGCGTCCGGATCCTTTTGGAGCTGCGCTGCGCCGAAATGCGTCTGGATCATCTCGCGCGCCGCCGCCGTCACCGGCATGGTCACGTCCATCTCGCGGCCGAGCGCGAGGCCGAGATCCATGTCCTTGCGCATCAGCTCGGGCGTGAAGGTCGTGGTCCAGTCGAGGTTGACCAGCGCCGGCGACTTGTAGGCCGTGAAGGTCGAGCCCATCACGCTGTTGTTGAGGAACTTGAGGAAGGCGCTGCGCGACACGCCCATCTTGTTCACCAGCAGCGTGATCTCGATCAGGTTCTCGATCACGACGCCGAGCATCACGTTGTGGGCGATCTTGCAGACGCGGGCGAGCTCGCCGTCGCCGACGTAGGAGACGCCGTGCGGCGCGATCACGTTGATCAGAGCCTCGGCCTTACGGAACGCCGCCTCCGGCCCGGACGCCACCGCCGACAGCTTGCCGGCCTTGATCACCTTGGCGTTGCCCGACACCGGGCAGGCGACGAACTCTCCGCCGCGCTTCGTCAGCTCGGCGCGGATGTCGGCCGAGGACTCGACCGAGATGGTCGAGCAGTCGACCAGCACGGGCGGCACCTTGGCACCGGTGGCGGCGCCGTTCTCGCCGAAATAGACCTGCTTCAGATCGTCGCCGGTCGACACGATCGAGAACAGCACGTCGACGCCGGCCAGATCGGACGGCTTGTCGACGATCTTGCCGCCGTAGGCGGCGAGCGGCTCGGCCTTGGCCCGGGTGCGGTTCCAGATCGACACGTCGTGCCCGGACTTCACCAGCCGCTCGGCCATCGCGTAGCCCATGCGGCCCATGCCGATCCAGCCGACCTTCTGCGTGTTCTGCGCCATCCTCGTGCTCTCCTCGCTCGTTCTCGACCCGCGCGGTCGGATGCGTTTTCGGGGCGCCGACCGGGTGGCGTGTATCACGTCGACGGGCGTGATACACGGGACGGCACGGCGTGTCGACGACGGCACCGCGGCGATCGCGGCGCGTCTTGTGCGCCGCAGCACGAGCCGTCGTGCAATCGTTTGCATTTCTCATTGCACGCTGCCCGAAGTCATGTCAATCTGCCTGCGAGACGGGCCGCCCTGGGCCCGCGCCGTCGTTCTTCCGGGAGATCAGCATGGACCAGCATCTGCGCGCCATCCGCGCCGAGGACATCGATCCGCGTCACGACTGGGGCCGCGCCTTGCCGGCGCTCGGAACCATGGGGGTCGACTTCGAGGAGCGCGTCGACTACCGCCGCCTGCACCGCTATCGCCTGTCGCGGGCTCGTCAGGCGCTCGAGAACTCCGAGCTCGGCGCGCTGCTGGTCTTCGACGTCAACAACATCCGCTATCTCACCTCGACCAAGATCGGCGAGTGGGAGCGCGACAAACTGGCGCGGTGGGCGCTGCTGACCCGCGGCGGCGAGCCGATCGTCTGGGACTTCGGCTCCGCCGCCATGCATCACAAGCTCTACGCACCGTGGCTGAAGCCGGAGAACTGCAAGGCCGGCCTCGTCGGCCTGCGCGGCACCGTGAACCCGGCCTTCGGCCTGATGGAGAAGCACGCCAAGGAGATCGCGGCGCTCCTGAAGGAGGCCGGCGTCCTCGACATGCCCATCGGCATGGACATCGTCGAGCCGCCGATGATGTTCGAATTGCAGAAGGCCGGCGTGAAGGTCGTCGACGGCCAGCAGGTGCTGCTCGAGGCGCGCGAGATCAAGTCGGCCGACGAGATCGCGCTTCTGAACCGCGCCGCCGCCATGGTGGACGGCGCCTATCAGGTCGTGTGGGACATACTGCGCCCGGGCGTGCGCGAGAACGACGTCGTCGCCGAGGTGAACAAGTTCCTCTACACGCACGGCTCCGACGACGTGGAGGCGATCAACGCCATCTCGGGCGAGCGCTGCAATCCGCACCCGCACAACTTCACCGACCGGATGCTGCGCCCCGGCGACCAGGCATTCTTCGACATCATCCAGTCCTTCATGGGCTACCGCACCTGCTACTATCGCACCTTCAACGTCGGCAAGGCGACGCCGGTGCAGCACGACGCCTACAAGCAGGCGCGCGAGTGGCTCGACAACGCCATCGCCCGCATCAAGCCGGGCGTCACCACGGCGCACATCTGCGAGGTGTTCCCGAAGGCCGACGAGTTCGGCTTCCCGGACGAACTCGCCGCTTTCGGCTTGCAGTTCGCCCACGGCCTCGGCCTCGCCCTGCACGAGCGGCCGATCATCTCGCGTGTCGTCTCGATGGACCACCCGACCGAGATCAAGGAAGGCATGGTGTTCGCGATCGAGACCTACTGCCCGGCCAAGGACGGCTACTCGGCCGCCCGCATCGAGGAGGAGGTCGTCGTCACCGCGACGGGCTGCAAGCTGATCACGCTCTTCCCGGCCGAAGAGCTGCCGATCGCCGGCCGCTGGTGAGGCGCGCGATGGCCAAGAAGACCGCGGAGACCCCCGTGCTCGACCGCAGCAACGACGACATCGGCGAGGCGGTTCGCCTCGAGCTGTACCGCAAGCAGCAGGTGATCCGGCAGGCCGAGCAGCGCGCCTACGACCTGTTCCTGCAGAACCTCGTCAAGGGCACGAGCCACCTCTCACTCGGCCAGGAGGCGATCGCCGCCGCCTTCGGTACCGCGATGAAGCCGGGCGACCTCTCCTTCTGCACCTATCGCGGCCATGCCCACACGCTCGCGCGCGGCGTCTCGGTCGAGAAGATGCTCGGCGAGCTGATGCAGCGCGACAACGGCCTGATGCGCGGCAAGGGCGGCTCGATGCATCTCACCTCGGTCGAGCACGGCGTGATGGGTTCCTACGCCATCATCGGCGCGCATCTGCCGATCGCCTGCGGGGCGGCGCTGACCGCCCAGTACAAGGGCACGGGCGACGTCGCGGTGTGCTTCTTCGGCGACGGCACGACCAACATCGGCGCCTTCCACGAGGCGCTGAACTTCGCGGCGATCTGGAAGCTGCCGGTGGTCTTCGTGTGCGAGAACAATCTCTACATGGAGTACACGGCGATCCACGAGGTGACGGCCGTGAAGCATCCCGCCGCCGATCGCGCGACCGCATACGGGCTCGACCGCATCGTCGTCGACGGCAACGACGCCGACGCCGTCTACCGCACCGCGCAGGCCGCCTTCGCCAAGGCGCGGGCCGGCGACGGCCCGTCGCTGATCGAGTGCCTCACCTACCGGCACAGCGGCCACTCGCGTGCCGATCCCGCCAAGTACCGCCCCGAAGGCGAGCTCGAGCGCTGGAAGGAACGCGACCCGATCAAGATCTACCGCGAGCGCCTGAGGAGCTTCGGCATCGCCGAGAGCGTGATGACCAGTATCGACCAGGAGGTCGCCCGCATGGTGGATGCGGCGACCGAGGCCTGCAAGGCGGCGCCGATGCCGCCCGCCGACATCCTCTTCACCGACGTGTATGCCGATGGAGGCTGGGCATGGCGGAACTGACCTATCGCGACGCGGTGGCCCGCGGAATCGCCCAGGAGATGGCGCGCGACGACGACGTGATCTTCTTCGGCGAGGACGTCGCCAAGGCGGGCGGCGTGTTCAAGGCGACGGTGGGGCTGCTCGATCAATTCGGCCCGATCCGCGTGCGCGACACGCCGATCTCCGAGCAGGCGATCCTCGGCGCCGCCATGGGCGCCGCGATGACGGGCTTGAAGCCGATCGCCGAGATCATGTTCTCGGACTTCCTCGCGGTGTGCTGGGACTACGTGGCGAACGAGTTCCCGAAGAGCCGCTACATGACCAACGGGCAGGTGAAATGCCCGCTGGTGGTGCGCACCGGCAACGGCGCCGGCTCGCGTTTCGGTGCGCAGCACTCCCAGTCGGTCGAGAACTGGTGCATGATGATCCCGGGCCTCAAGGTCGTCGCGCCGTCGAGCCCGGTCGACGTGGTCGGCCTGCTCGCCGCCGCGGTGCGTGACCCCGATCCGGTGATCTTCTTCGAGCACAAGTCGCTCTACGCCGTGAAGGGCGAGGTGCCGGACGGCGAGATCGTCGACACGCTCGGCACCGCGAAGATCCTGCGCCCCGGCAAGGACGCGACCGTGCTGGCGCTGGCCTTGATGGTGCCGCGCGCCCTCGCCGCCGCCGAGACGTTGTCGGCGGAGCACGGCATCGAGGTGGAGGTGGTCGACGTCCGCTCGCTGGTGCCGCTCGACATGCAGACCATCCTCGGCTCGGTCGCGCGCACCCACCGGCTGTTCACCGTGGAGGAGAATCCGCGACTGTGCGGCTGGGGCGCCGAGATCGTGTCGATCGCGGTCGAAGAGGCGTTCTACGATCTCGACGGCCCGCCGGTGCGGATCACGACGCCGCACATTCCGCTGCCCGCCGCCGACGCGCTCGAGGACATGGTGCTGCCGACGCCGGCCCGGATCGTCGAGACGATCCGCCGGAGTCTCGGGAGCTGATCCTGGTCACTCCGGGCCGGCGCGACGCGCCGGCCCGGACTCCAGCCGAGATCTCCGAACTTGCCGCTGGATTCCAGGCTCGCGGCTTCGCAGCGCCCTGGAACGACCGGAAGAATTCGAGGACGAGACATGTACGACAATCTGATCGCCGGGGTTCCGACCGACCTGTGGATCGGCGGCGCCTGGAAGAAGGCCTCGGACGGATCGCGCTTCGACGTGATCGACCCGGCGACCGAGAACGTGATCACGTCGGTTGCGAGCGGCACCGTCGAGGACGCCAAGGCAGCCGTCGACGCGGCCGCGGCGGCCGGCGCCGAGTGGGCGGCGAAGAAGCCTCGCGAGCGCGGCGAAATCCTGCGCAAGGCGTTCGAGCTGTTCACCCGGGAGAGCGAGCGCTTCGCCAAGCTGATCACGCTCGAGAACGGCAAGGCGATGCCGGACTCGCGCGGCGAGGTCGCCTACGCGGCCGAGTTCTTCCGCTGGTTCGCCGAGGAGGGCGTGCGCAATCTCGGCCAGCTCTACAACGCACCCTCCTCCGGCGCCCGCATCATGGTGCAGCACCGGCCGGCCGGCGTCGCGTGTCTCGTGACTCCGTGGAACTATCCGGCCGCGATGGCGACTCGAAAGATCGCGCCGGCGCTCGCCGCCGGCTGCACCGTGGTGCTCAAGCCCGCCTCCGAGACGCCGCTCACCATGCTGGCCCTGATGCCGCTCCTGAAGGAGGCCGGCGTGCCGGACGGCGTCGTCAACGTCGTACCGTCACGCCGCTCCGGGGCCGTCGTCTCGGCGATGCTGCACGACATGCGGGTGCGCGTGGTCTCCTTCACGGGCTCGACCGAGGTCGGCGTGAAGCTGCTGCGCGAGGCGGCCGACAACGTGGTGCGCCCCGCCATGGAGCTCGGCGGCAACGCGCCCTTCCTGGTGTTCGAGGACGCCGACATCGACGCCGCCGTCGACGGCGCCATGATCGCGAAGATGCGCAACCAGGGCGAGGCCTGCACGGCGGCGAACCGCTTCTATGTGCACGAGGCCGTCCACGACGCCTTCGCCGAGAAGCTCACGGCCCGCATGGCCGCGCTGAAGATGGGCAACGGCCTCGACGAGAGCGTCGCACTCGGTCCACTGGTCAACGCCGACACTCGTGACAAGGTGCAGGAGCTGGTCGACGACGCCGTCGCCAAGGGCGCCAAGGTGACGGTCGGCGGCACGCGGCCGGACGGGAAGGGCTTCTTCTATCCGGCCACCGTGCTGACGCATGTCTCCGACGACGCCAAGCTGCTGCGCGAAGAGATCTTCGGGCCGGTCGCTGCGATCAAGACCTTCAGGACCGAGGACGAGGCGATCCGTGAGGCGAACGCCACCGAATACGGGCTCGCCGCCTATCTCTACACCAAGGATCTGAGCCGCGGGCTGCGGGTCTCCGAGAAGCTCGACTTCGGAATGATCGGCTTGAACCGCGGCCTGATGTCGGATCCGGCGGCGCCGTTCGGCGGCATGAAGCAGTCCGGCCTCGGCCGCGAAGGCGCGCACGAGGGGCTGATGGAGTTTCTGGAGACGCAATACGTCTCCGTGAACTGGTGATGCCGAGCAGATGCTCTCTCGTCGTCATGGTCGGGCTCGCCCGGCCATCCACGCCGAGCAGCGTCGAACCGATAGATCGTGGACGCCCGCGACGCGCGCGGGCATGACGACCGTGAGAGTGCGGGGATACACGATGGACATCCTGATGCCGCAGCTCGGCGAGACGGTCGCCGAAGGCAAGATCACCACCTGGTTCAAGCAGCCGGGCGACACGGTGGCGCCCGGCGACAATCTGTTCGAGATCGAGACCGACAAAGTGTCGATGGAGGTGCCGGCGATCACGGGCGGCGTGCTGGCCGAGATCCGCGTGCCGGCCGGCCAGGCCGCGCCGGTCGGCGCGGTCGTCGCGATCCTGTCCGGTGACGGCACCGCCGCGGCGCCCGCGACCGGCGCGGCCGCCAAGACCGGCGCGGCCACCGAGACCGGCGCGCCGCCCGCCGACACCGCGCCAGCCTCCGCCCCTGCCCCCACGCAGGCGCCTACCCAGACCAAATCAGCTCCGCCGGCGGCCCCGGCTCACGCGAGTGGGCTCGTCACGTCGAGCCTGCGCAACGGCCCGCTCGATCCGTTCCATGCGGTTCGCATGCCCGAGAAGAACTTCGGCCCGGCACGGCTCGCCGGTGGCCGCACTATCACGCCGCTCGCCCGCCGTCTCGCCGCCGAGGCCGGAATCGACGTGTCGCGGATCACGGCGACGGGCCCCTACGGTCGCATCGTCGCGCGCGACGTGCAGGCCGCCGTCGACGCCGGCGCCGCGAATGCCGGCACCGCGCTCGCGACCGGACCGAGCGCCGAGCGCGTCAAGGCGCTCTACGAGGCGGGCCGCTACGTCGAGGCACCGGCCGACGGCATGCGCAAGACCATCGCGGCGCGCCTCGTCGAGGCCAAGCAGACGGTGCCGCACTTCTATCTCTCGTGCGACGTGACGCTCGATCGCCTGCTCGCGCTGCGCCAGGAGGCGAACGCCTCGGCCCCGCACGACGGCGACGGCAAGCCGGCCTGGCATCTCTCGGTCAACGACCTCGTCGTCCGGGCGCTGGCCCGTGCCCTCGTCGCCGTGCCGGCCGCCAACGCCGTATGGGCGGACGACCGCATCCTGCGATTCGAGCGTGTCGACATCGGCATCGCGGTCGCGCTCGACGACGGCCAGGGCCTGATCACGCCGGTGCTGCACGACGCGGCCGGCAAGGCGATGAGCGTCGTCGCGGCCGAGACGAAGGATCTGATCGCCCGCGCCCGCGCCAGGAAGCTGAAGCCGGGCGAGTACCAGGGCGGGGTCGGCACGGTGTCCAATCTCGGCATGTACGGCGTGAGGGAGTTCGCCGGCATCATCAACCCGCCGCAGTCGACGCTGCTCGCCGTCGGCGCCGCCGAGCGCCGGCCGGTCGAGGCCGAGAGCGGCGGCATGCGCTTCGAGACCCGCATGACGGTGACCCTCTCCTGCGACCATCGCGTCGTCGACGGCGCGCTCGGTGCGCGACTTCTCGCCGCGTTCAGGCACGCGATCGAGCATCCCACGGGGCTCCTGATGTAACGTCCGGACGCCCCCGTCACCGCCGCACGAAAGCGGCGGGACTTTCGAACGAACAAACTGGAGGAACGGCTATGAGATTCTACAAGACGGCGGCCCTCGCCGGCGCGGCGCTGCTCGCTCTCGCGGCCCCGGTCCTGGCGCAGGGATCATCGGGCAACTGGCCGAGCCAGATGGTGCGTATCGTCGTGCCGTTCTCGGCCGGCAGCGTCACCGACACGCTCGCCCGCATCATGACCGACAAGCTCGCCGAGATCTGGAAGCAGCAGGTCATCGTCGAGAACCGCCCCGGCCTGCCGGGCACGACGAGCGTCGCCAAGGGCCAGGCCGACGGCTACACGCTGATGCTCACGTCGAACGGCCACACCATCGCGAAGACGATCAACAAGAACATCTCCTTCGATCCGGTGGCCGACTTCGCCGGCGTGACCAAGATCGCCTCGGTCCCGATGGTCGCCGTGGTGCCACCCGATCTTCCGGTGAAGAACCTCGCGGAGTTCATCGCGCTCGCCAAGGAGAAGCCCGGCAAGCTGAACTTCTCCTCCGCCGGTCTCGCCTCGACCACGTTCCTCTCGGCCGAGGTGCTCAAGCAGGCCGCCAAGATCGACGTCCAGCACGTCCCCTACAAGGGCACGCCGGAGGCGACCACGGCGGTGATCCGCGGCGATTCGCAGCTCTACTTCACGCCGATCCCGCTCGCCCAGGAGCTCACCGCGGGCAACAAGGTGCGAGCGATCGCCATCAACTCCGGCACCCGCAGCGATCAGATGCCGGACATCCCGACCGTCAAGGAGACGGTGCCGTCCTACGACTACGACTCGTGGTTCGCCGTGCTGGCGCCGGCCGGCACGCCGAAGGACGTCATCGCCAAGGTGAGCCGCGACATGGCGACCGTCCTGAAGATGCCGGACGTGGTCGAGAAGCTGAAGCAGCAGGGCGCCGTGCCGGCACCGACCTCGCCCGAAGCACTCGACGCCCAGGTCAAGCGCGAGGTCGAGCTCTACGCGAAGCTGCTGCAGGAGGCCGGCGTCGCAGCGAAGTGATCACGTGTGTCGAGTGATCGGCCCTCCGGCCGCCCGCCCCTGCCCTCAACGCGCCGCGGCGATCCCGCGGCGCGTTTTTCCTTTCACGGCCGCCACGCCGGTCGAGGCGCGGACGACCAATTCGACCGGAAGTACGATCCGAAGCGGACGCGTCCGCCGCGCCGCGCCGCCCTCGATCGCCTCGATCAGCAAGCGCGCCGCCTCCCGGCCCGCCTTGTACTGCTGGACTCGCACGGTCGTCAGCGCCGGCACGAAGCGGTCCGCATAGGGCATGTCGTTGAAGCCGGTGACCGAGACGTCCTCGGGGCAGCGCAGGCCGTAGCGACGCAGCACGTCGATCACGCCGACGGCGAGACGATCGTTGGCGCACAGGATCGCCGTGAAGTCGCTGGTGCGGGCGAGCAGCGCCTCGGCGCACCGCGCGCCCTCCTGCTCGTTGAATCCGTCGGCGAATACCATCAGCCGCTTGTCGAGCGGCAGCCTGAGCTCCCGCCGGGTCGCCTCGAACGCCTCCCAGCGCGTGTAGCCGGTCGAGATCGTGCGCGGCCCTGCGATGTTGGCGATGCGTCGGTGCCCGAGCGAGACGAGATGCGTCAACGCATGGCGAATGCCCGCGCGCTCGTCGAAGATCACGCAGGGCGCGACCGGCTTCTTCGTCTCGCGGAACACCGTGACGACCGGCACGTCGCCGATGCGCGGAATGAGCTTGTCCTCGAAACGGCTGCTCGCGAGCGCGAGCCCGTCGACGGAACGGGCCAGCATCGAGGAGACGATCTCGGATTCGCGCCCTTCGTCGCCGTCCGTGTTGGCGAGCACGACGGCGTAGCCGCGCTCGCTGAGCACGTCCTCGACGCCGCGGATCATCGGCGGGAACACCGGGTCGGTGATGTCCGGCACGACGATGCCGATCGTCCGAGAGCGGTTGGTGCGCAGCGAGGCGCCGGCCGCGTTCGGGCGGAAGCCGAGCTTCTGCGCGACCTCGCCGATCTTGGCGACGACGTCCGGAGAAATGAGATGACAGGTCTTGGGGTCGAGCGCGCGCGACACCGTCGACACGTGGACGCCGACGATCCGGGCGATGTCGCTCATGGTCGGACGGCTGCGCATGTCCGGTTCGCCGTGGCCCCGTCGTCGTGACGGGGAGTGGCGAAGATAGTATTTGCACGGTCGAGGCGACGCAATGCAATCCTTTGCATTACGGAGGGCGCCGCGACATCGGCCCGGCGCGCTGCGGACCGGACCGAGATTGAACGCCCCGACTTGGAGCGCCCCGATTTGGAACGGACCGACTTGGAACGCGACGCCACCGAACCGCGGCGCCGGTCAGTCGGCCTTGATGCGGCCGTCGCGGACCAGATTGCGATACTTGGCATGCTCGCGCGCCGTGTAGTCGGCGAGCTCGCGGCGCGTGCCGGTGCCCGGCGTCACGCCGACGCTGCGCAGCCGCTCGATCACGTCGGGCGCCGCGAGAGCCTCCTGCAGCGCGTCGCTGAGCGTCGCGAGGATCGACGTGGGCGTCCGGCGCGGCGCGAACAGCGCGTACCATCCGTTGACGTCGAGATCGGCGACGCCGAGCTCGGCGAAGGTCGGAACGTCGGGGAAATCGGGATTGCGTCGCTTCGCCGAGATGGCGATGGGGCGCACCTTGCCGCCGGTGATCAGCGGCGTGGCATTGGTGGTCGAATCGAAGATGACGTCGAGCCGCCCGGCCATCAGATCGAGAATGTGCGCGCTGCCGCCCTTGTAGGGAACATGGACCATGTCGAGCTTGTTCTTCAGGCAGAAGCTGACGCCGGCCATGTGCAGCGGCGAGCCGTTGCCGGACGAGCCGTAGGTCAGGCGGCCGGGATTGGCCCTGGCCGCCTCGATCAGATCCGTCAGCGTCCGGTAGGGCGAGCCGTCGTGCGTGATCGCGACCACGGGCGCCGTGCCGATCAGCCCGATCGGGGCGAAGTCGTCGACCGGATGGAAGTCGGTCTTGACCAGCAGCGGCGTCACGGCATTGGAGGCGAAGCCGCCGAGGAACAGCGTGTAGCCGTTCGGCACGGCGCGAGCCGCCTGGCTCGCGCCGATCAGCGTTCCGGCCCCGGGCCGGTTGTCGACGATGATCTGCTGCTTCAGTCGGTCGGCGAGCTTCTGGCCGATCAGGCGCCCCAGCATGTCGTTGGCGCCGCCGGTCGGATACGGCACGATCAGGGTGATGGGCCGCGTCGGCCAGGCCTCCACGGCCTCGCCGTCGTCGGCTCCGACCAGCGGCCACGTCAGCGCCACGGCGACACCGATCATCGCGGCCCGTCGGCTGCCGGACGGAGACGCCTCGGATCGGGTCGCCGAGGTTACGGATCGCCGACCCGCGAGGTTCGTCGACACGAGGATGACACCGGTCGATCTCACGTCCGCACACCTCCCATCTCGACTCGATCGACGATCGAATCTGCGCGCATGCGACGTTCGCCCCACTCGGCATGTAAGGACGTTCGGCGCGCGCTGACAAGAGTGGCGACGGATGCGAGCTCGATCCAGCGGTCCCGCCGGACGGTGATTAGCTCCCGATTAATCGTATCGCGGCGCCGACGGTGTCGTGGGGGAGACGGGCCGCCTTGCGGGTTCCCCAGGCGGAAAACGAATCGTCGAGGCTCGCCCACGCGTCCGGTTGGAACGCCTCGGTCTCGACCAGGCCTCGATCTCGACCAGGCCGCGGTCGAGCGTCGTCGCGATGCGGGCCCGGTTGAGGGTGCCGCGCGTGTCGATGAACACCAGATCCTGAGGACGGTCGCCGAACACCGGATCCCTCTGCTCCCGCATGCGCGCGAGCGCTTCGCCGTCGTCGGGCCAGTGCGCGTCGGGCCAGTGCGTCTTCGGCACCGCCGCCCACTTCAAGGCCGAGCCCACGCGTCACCACCAGGGCCCCGGGCGAAGGTGAACTCGCCGGCCCGGTCCGGCCGCGTGGCGAGCCGGACGTGCCGCTTGGCGGGATCGCGCCGGGCAAGAAGTGGGCGGACCATCCAGGTCTGCAGGTGGAGTGCGGCCGGCCCGCGGGTCAGCGCAGCGCCAGCACCGCGCCGAACGGCGCCGGAGCACCGGCATGGGCGGGGGGCACCGCCCAGATCACCGGGGCGCGCGGCCGCATGCGGGCCGGGCCGTCGAGATCGGTCAGCACCACGATGATGTCGGGCGCGTGCCGGTCGGCCTCCTCCAGGAGCGGCGTGAAGTCGGTGCCGCCGGCGCCCTCGAAGACGACGTCGCGGAGATCCGAGCGGCCGGGCTCGCGATGCGCGACTTGGCGGACCCGGTCGTCGCCGATGATCAAGACGAGGCCGGCCTCCTGGCGGCGGGATATGGCGTCGATCTCGTCGGCGAAGCGTCCCATCAGGGCGTCGTCGATCGAGCCGGAGACGTCGACCACGACGGCGAGGCGCGGCACCCGCCGGGCCGTCGTGGTGCCCGGCTCCCACGGCATTCGGCGCCCACCGGCGCGGCTCTGGTTGGCGAGATAGGAGCGCGACGGCCGCGACCACGAGAGATCCGGCTTTCTCGCCAGCCCTCGCGCCAGACGGGTGCGCAGAACCTGCTCCCACGGCGTGTGGGAGCGCGGCAGATCGGCGATCAGGGCGCGCAGCATCGAGAAGGCGCCGTCGCCGGCGTGGCCTCGCACGAGGCGCTCGCTCCACTGTCGCATGGCCTCGGCCTCCGCCTCGGGCGCGCCGAGGGCTGCCGGGTCGGGCCGCAGATCGGCGAGCCCGTCGCGGCCGAGCACGCGGGCCGCGGCGGCGCACGGGCCGTCCTCGCGGGCGCCGAACTGCGACACCGGGTCGCCCGGAGCCGGTCGCCCGCCCGATCCGCCGGTGCGCGCCGCCCTGCCGCGATCGCCGCGTCGCTTGGAGCGCGCCTGTGCCTCCGGGTCGGGCCGCCGCCGATCGTCGATCGCCCGGTAGAGCCGCTCGACGTCCCAGGCGAGCAGTGCCGCCTCGACATCGAGCTTCTCGCCGAGCGCACGGTCGAGCAGACGATCGAGCGTCACGGCGCCGGGCGGCAGCTCCAGCCAGGCGAGATGATCGAGCGTGCTGTTGACGATCGCGTCGGCGCAGATCGTGAACAGCTCGAGATCGACGTCGCCGACGAGTCGCTGCAGATCGACGAAACGCTGCGGATGGCGGAGCGCGATGTGCAGCACCTCGTGGGCGACCAGCCCGGTCTGCCGGGCGAGCGGCAGGCTCGCGAAGGCGGCGCCGTAGAAAACCGCATCACCATCGGTGTGGACGACGGGCGCCGGGCTGTCGGGCGGCAGGTCGTGATGCCGGACCCACAGCGCGAGACCACCGGTCGACGGCGCGAACTCCACCATGCGCTGGATCGCGCGGGTGCCGCGATGCGCGTAGAGGGCCGGCGCCCCGGACACAGAGGTATCGGTCGGGGCCGCGCCCTTCGGGTCCGCCGTCATCGGCCCGTGCCGTCGCGGCGCCGCTCGTCCTCGCGCCGCGCGTCGTAACGGCGGTAGGCCTCGCTCGCCAGGATCGCGCCCTCGGTGCCGTCGGCGAGCGCCTTCTGCATCAAGAGCTCCATGGCGAGCGTCTGCGCCTCGCGGATCGGCAGCGGCACCGACCCGCGGATGTCGGGAAGCTGCTCGACGATGGCAACCGCGCGGCCCATCGCGACGACATCGGTCGCTGCGGCCAAGAGGCCGTAGATCAGCCCGTAGAGCCCGTCGAGCGTCTTCGGCAGCAGCGCCGCCGTCTCGGCGCCCGGCGCGGCGGCGAGCAGGCGGACGACGTCGGCGCCGGCCGAAATCTCGCGCAGCACACCGAAGAACTCGGCCGCGTTGGCGGCGCCGATGCGCCCCTGCACGAACAGCCGCCGGCCCGCCTCGGAGAGGCCGGACTTCAGCACGTTGGAGATGTCCTCCCAGCCGCGTGGGCTGGCGCCGACCAGATGGTCGGCGGCGAGCTGCGCCTGGGTGTCGTCGAGCTTGTCGGGACGGACCTTGAGATAGGCCATCACCTCGGGGGCGAAACGGTGCTCGATCGCATAGGCCAGGAAGGCGTCGATGGCGGTCTGGATGTTGAAATGGAACATGCGGTCGGCGAGCGCCGTGCCCATGTCGTGGCTCACCGCCCCGTGGAAGCTCGCATTGCCGGCGGCGACGACGAGCCAGCCGTCCGGCAGGCGGTAGTTGCCGACGCGACGGTCGAGGATCAGCGAGTAGGCCGAGATCTGGAGCCGCTGGTCGGCCGCGGTCAGCTCGTCGAGGAACAGGATGCCGTCCGGCTGGTCGGCGCCGGGCAGGAACTCGGGCGGGAACCACACGGTCTTCTCGAGCGTGTCGTCGGCGAAGATCGCGCCGCGGATGTCGACCGGCTCGATCGTCGTGAGCCGCAGGTCGACCAGCGGCACGCCGAAATGCGCCGCGACCTGGCGGACGATCGACGACTTGCCGACGCCGCGCGTGCCCCACAGCATCGAGGCGCGCCGCCGCAGCACCGGATCGGCATACTGCTCGGTCAGCGCCGCCTTGGCGGCGGCGATCGAGACCGGCGGGAGGTTCATCGGATTTCCGTGCATCGCACCGAACCGCCCGCTCAGCCGCGCGACATGTCGGACGCGGCCGGCGCGCCGGGGACGTCCGTCGGCCGCCATGTCGCCGTCGCGGAGATGCGCGGGAGCGGCGGAATCTCGATGCGCGGGATCTCGCGCAAGCAGAAGAAGACGACGAGCATCAAGGGCGGGGCGTGGAACATGACCACCCACAGGCCGGAGTTCTGATCGAGGTCGAGCTTCGAGACGAACAGCGAGCCGACCAGCAGGACGAGGCTGACGAGCAGCGGCACGGCGCGGCGCAGCACCACGCCCCAGCGGGCGCGATAGAGCCGCGCATGGAAGCGACTGGGCGGCTCGGCGAGCGTGCGGGCGAGATGGTCGGCGCTCGTCGTCAGTGCCGCCTCGGCGGCACGGCTCCGTCCCGGCTCGCGACCGTGCGGCTTCAGCGTGCCGACCCATTTCGTGCCGTAGCGTCGCAGCGTCGACCAGTCGGTGCCGAGCACGGCGAGCAGATCCTCGGTGAGATCGAGCCGGCTGCCGTCGACGGTGGTGATCTCGAGGTCGGCGAGATAGCGGCGCAGCGCCGGCATCTTCAGCGTCAAGACCACGTCACCGAGCCGGGCGACGCCACCGGTGAGCACCAGCGCGTCCGACCCGCCACCGGACGAATCGAGGCGCCAGCTCGTCGCGATCACCCAGCCGGGTCCGGTGCGAATGTGGCGTTCCGGCGCAACCGCGGCGAGCCGGTCGAGCAGCGCGTCGAGATCGCGGCCCTCGGCTTCCAGCCGCGCCGTGACGCCGGCCGGATCGTCGAGCACCCGGGTGAGACGCCACGGCGCCGCCTCGCCGGCCTCCGGCGCGGGCGCGTCGAGCACGACGGTGATGCGGCCGGCGGCGACGTTCGCGAACGGCGCGACACCGTCGGCCCTGTCCGCCACGGCATCGCCTGCGACGGGCTCGCCCGCATCGGTCGAGTGCGGGTCGGCCGCCGGGGGGTGCGGCGCGAACACCAGGCGGCGCCTCTGGCGATCGCTCGCCGCCGGGTCGAGCCGCAGGCCGCGCCGCGTGAACGGCGCGACGAGGCGCAGGATCTCGTGATGGGTCATCGGTGTCATGCGCGCACCATCGTCCCGACCGGCATCGTCCCGACCGGCATCGTGCCGACCGGTATCGCTCCGACCGACCTCGTCGCGGGCGACATCGTCCCGATCCGCCCTCCGCCGCCCCCTGCGCGGAACGCGCGACGGCCCGGGGCGGATACGCGGCCGGCCGATCGTCGGATCACGCCGTGGCCGAAATGCGAGCCTCCGGAGCCGTGCCGAACCGCGCGTCGTCGCACCGGCCGTCACCCGGGCGAAAAGCGCACCATGCCGGTGAGGGCGGCGAGCAGGTCGAGCCCGTGCGGCCATGGGCCGAAGCCGGCTTCGGCGTTGATGTGCCCGGCCTCGCCGAGATCGGCCGGCACGGCGCTCCAGGTCCGGATCCAGTGCTCGGCGCGGGAGAAGCGCATCACCGGATCGTTGTGGCTGACCACCACCAGGGCCGGCACACCGAGCGGCCCGTCGGGCACGCGCTCCTCCGCCTCGAAGCGGCTCGGCTCGGCCGGGGCGACCAGCATGAGGCCGGCGACCTGCGGATGGCGGTCACCGGCGACGCAGGCCGCCGCCAACGCGCCGAGCGAGTGGCCGATCAGCACGGCCGGGCGCCGGCGCTCGCCGAGCAGGCGCAGGATCGCGGCGATCCACAGCTCGATGTCGGGGTCGTCCCACCGCTTCTGGGCGATGCGCTGGAAGATCGGAAGGCCGTCCTGCCAGAGGCTCTGCCAATGATCCGGACCCGAATCCTTGAATCCCGGCACGAGCACGAGATCGAGGCGACTCGCGGCCTGCACGAGAATGTCCCGGGTGCCTCCCGAGAGGAACGCGATCATCTCCGAAGGCCTTGATCCGTCGGGCGGACGCCCGCCCGGACAATAGGCGGGCCGGACGACTGCTTCAATACGACCGCGACGCCGGGCCGCTGCGCAGAAGACGGGGGAGCCGGTGCAGCGTCCAGGTGACGGCGAGCAGGTCGGCGCTGCCGCCCGGACTGAGATTCTTCGCGATGAAGGCGTCGTCCAGCGCCTCCATGCGGGCGACGAAACCGGGCGCTTCGACGCCGCCGGCCCGTTCGACACGCGCCGCCTCGGCGCGGGCGAAGCGCAATCCCGCGATGCCGCCGCGGGCCGCCAGGTTGGTGTCGGCGTTGCGGGCGAGAAGATGCAGGAAGGCGGCGGCGAGCGCCGTGTCCGCGTCATGGCCGGCAGCGAGCGCGCGCTGGAGCGCCGGCAGGGCGCCGTGCCGCACCGTCGCGAAGCCCGATTCCGCCTCGCCGCGTGCCCCGGTCAGGCCGTGCGCCTGAAACAGCCGCTCGCCGGCGGTGCGCGGCTCGCCGGGCCGCCGCAGCTCGCGGGCGACGATGCCCGTGGCGATCCGGGCGACCTCGTCGCAGACCGCGTCGGCATCGATGGACGGTCCTGCCGAAGGTGCGCCGGCGACCCACAGCCGGCCGACCGCCGTGAGCAGCAGCCCGAACGCAAAGATGCTGCCCTTGTGGGTGTTGACGCCGCCGGTGGCGCGAAACATCGCGCGCTCGCAGGCGAGCCCGGCGGGGCGTGCCAGCGCCAGCACGGCATCGGCCGGCACGGCGGCGCATTCGGCGCCGAGCATGACGAAGTCCGCGAAGCCGGGGCGCAGCGCCGCCGCCGATCGCTCGAAGGTCGCGACGTCCATGTCGCGATGCGAGCCGGTGTTGCGGCGATCGACCAGACCGGGCTTCGGCGTCAGCCACACCTCGCGCAGCAGCGCCTCGACGACGAGATCGGCGAGCGTGCCGGCGAGCCGAGCGACGTCGGCTCGCCCCCGGAGACGAACGGGCCGACCTGCAGTCTCCGGACGAGGCCCCACACTCCGCTCATGCCCGCGCAAGCGGACATCCGGGGCGTCGTGCCGTGCCGGCCCTGGATCCCCGCCGACGCGGGGACGAGCGGACGACGCGACGTAGGGAAACGGACCGCCGACCTCAGAGGGTCGGATCGCCGATGCGCGCCTGCCAGGCATCGACCCTCTCCTCCATCGCGGTCAGCAGCGCATCGAGCGGATGCGCACGCGAGCGGGCGCAGGCATGCGCCGGGGCGTCGCAGACGAGGCAGCGCCGCGGCGGCAGGCCGAGGTCGCGGCGCGACACGGCCCGGTCGCCCGGTGCGGCGACGTCGAGATCCCACAACCGGCCGAGCGGATGCAGTTCCTCCAGCTCGACCAGCGCCCGCTTGAGGGCGCGCGGATCGGCCTCGACCGCGATCAGATCTTCCGGCCCGGTCGGGCCGATCTCGGTCGCGAGCCTCGTCGCGGCAAAGCCGCGGGCGGCGAACAGCCGGTCGAGCGCGTCCCGCGCGGCAGCCGCCGCCGTGCGACTCACGGCGCAGTCCTTCACCGGACCCGGCATCACCACCGAGAGCGTGACGAGCGGGCGGTCGGGACGGACCGCGAAGGCGTCGCGACGGCGGGCGACGCGGCGCTCGCGCGCCGCGAGCATCGCCTCGATCGTCACGGCCGGTCCGGCCCGACGATCATCCGCCGCGGGAACCTTCGCGTCGCGCGTCATCCCTTCACCTGACGGACCACGTCGATCACCGAGCCGTCGCGGTAGCGGATGATGCCGACGACCTTGTCGAGGAACTCGATCGGCTGCGGCTTGCCGGTCAGCGCACAGGCGCGGCCGTAGAGATCCTCGATGGTGGTGACCGGCAAGCCGGCCGCCTTCAGGAGCTCGGCGACCTCGGGCCGGCGCGGATTGACCGCGATGCCGTGGTCGGTGACCAGCACGCCGATCGTCTCGCCCGGCGTCACCACGGTGGTGCAGCGCTCGACCACGGTCGGGATGCGGGAGCGGATCAGCGGGCCGACGACGATCGGCAGATTGGCGCCGGCCGCCGTGTCGGAGTGTCCGCCCGACGCGCCGCGCATGACGCCGTCCGAACCCGTGATCACGTTGACGTTGAAGTCGAGGTCGATCTCCAGGGCGGAGAGGATCACCATGTCGACCTGATCGACCGAGGCGGCCTTCGCGGTGAGATTGGCGTAGTAGTTGGTGGAGATCTCCAGATGCTCGGGGTTCTTGCCGAGCGAGGCCGCGGCGACCGCGTCGAAGCTCTGGGTGTCGAGGATGCGGCCGACGAGGCCCTTCTCGTGCAGATCGACGATCGAGCCGGTGATGCCGCCGAGCGCGAAGCCGGCCTTGATGCCCTTGCGGCGCATCTTCTGCTCGAGGAAGCGCGCCGTCGCGGTGGCCGAGCCGCCCGTGCCGGTCTGCATCGAGAAGCCGTCCTCGAAATAGCCGGCATGCTCCATCACGTCCGCGGCCCAGCGGGCGATCAAGAGCTCACGCGGGTTCGACGTGATGCGCGCCGCGCCGACCGAGATCTTGGCCGGGTCGCCGATCTGGTCGACCTTGACGACGAGATCGACCTGATCCTGACGGATCGAAGCCGGGGCGTTGGGATAGGCGACGATCTCCTCGGCGAGCAGGATCACGGTCCTGGCGCGCGCGGCGTCCACCATGGCGTAGCCGAGCGAGCCGCAGCGCGATTTGCCCGACACGGCGTTGGCGTTGCCGAACGGATCGGCCGTCGAGACGCCCAGGAAGGCGACGTCGATCGCGATCTCGCCGCGGTCCATCAGATGAACCCGGCCGCCGTGCGAATGGACGTTGATCGGCTCGTCCATCAGGCCGTTGGAGATCGCCTCGGCGAGCTTGCCGCGCATGCCCGACGTGAAGATGCGCCGGATCACGCCGGACTTGATGTGCTCGATCAGCGGCGTGTTGCACGACAGCAGCGACGACGGGGCCAGCGTGAGGTCGCGAAATCCCATCTCGGCGAGCTTGGCGACGACGAAGTTGATCGTCTGATCACCTTCGCGGAAGGCGTGGTGGAACGAGATGGTCATCCCGTTCTTCAGGCCGGAGGCGCGGATCGCGTCCTCGAGGGACTTCGCCAGCTTGCGGCCGTGCTTCTCCTCGCGATCGGCGAGCCACGGCGCGGCGGCGGCGACGCCGGCGAACAGCGGCACGCCGGCGGGCGCGGCGAAGCCGGCGAGACGGGTCTGGATATTGCGGGTCATGGCTTCGTCCTCGCTCACTGCCGGACGCCGGAGGCCGCGGCGCGTTGCAGCACCACGCGCGCATGCTGGATCACCGGAGCGTCGATCATCTTGCCGTTCAGCGAGACGACGCCGAGCCCTTGCTGCTCGCCCTTCTCGGCGGCGGCGACGACGCGGCGGGCGTAGTCGACCTCCTCCTGGGTCGGCGCGAAGGCGTTGTGCAGGAGCTCGATCTGGCGCGGATTGATCAACGACTTGCCGTTGAAGCCGAGCTTCCTGATCAGCTCGACCTCCTTGAGGAACCCTTCGTCGTCGTTGACGTCGGAGTAGACGACGTCGAAGGCGTCGATCTTGGCGAAGCGGGCGGCGTGCAGCACGGCGCAGCGCGCGTAGAACAGCTCGGTGCCGTCGCCGCGCTCGGTCTGCATGTCCATCACGTAGTCGAAGCCGGCGAGCGCGATGCCGACCAGCCGCTTCGAGGCGGTCGCGATGGCGACCGCGTTGACGACGCCGGACGCGCTCTCGATCGCCGCCATCAGCTTGGTCGAGCCGACCTCGCGGCCGCAGGTGCGCTCGATGCGCTCGACCTCGGCTTCGAGAGCGTGGACGTCGTCGGCCGTGTCGGTCTTGGGCAACCGCACGACGTCGACGCCGGCCCGCACCACCGCTTCCAGATCCTTCAGGCCGAACGGCGTCGACAGCGGGTTGATGCGCACCGCCGTCTCCATGGTCCGGTAGACCGGCATCCGCAGCGCGTGGAACACCAGGAGGCGCGCCGAGTCCTTCTCGCGCAGCGAGACGGCGTCCTCGAGATCGAACATGATGGTGTCCGGCTTGAAGACGAACGCCGTCGACAGCATCGCGGCGTTGGCGCCCGGCAGGAACAGCATGCTGCGGCGAAGTGTCATGACAAGGCACTCCAGTCGGCGGTCCACGCGTCGACGCCACGTGCGACCGCCGTCTGGACCCGGGCCGCGATGACGCAGTCGAGCGCGCCCTTGTCCTCGATCATCACGAGGCCTTCGTCGATGCCGAGCTTGGCCAGGCAGTCGCGCACCACCGCCTCGATCTGCGCCCCGAACTGATGAACCACCTCGCTCTGCAGCACGATGGCGAGCTCGCCCTCGCGCGGCGATATCCTGACCATCAGGTCGCTCGATTCGAGCGTCCCGGCCAGGGCCTCTCTGACGATCTTCATGCGGTGTCCTTCCGGCTTTGCGCGGCGTCGGCGACCTTCGGCGGGAGAGCACCCGCAGGGGGCCTCAGGCGGCGGAGGTTCGCGGCGCGCGATACTTGGTTTCCAGGAGCTGCAGGGTGGCGGGCGGCACCAGCCGCCGGATGTGGGCGAAGTCGCCGGCCGCGAGGAGGCGACGGACCTCGGATGCGGAGATCGGCGTCGCGTCGCATTCGGTGCGCGCGATCTCGACCATCGCGACGGGCGGCATCGGCGACACGTCGCCCATCAGCCACTCCCGCATGTCGGCGTTGTACTTGAAGGTGGTCGGGCAGAAGGGCTCGGTGCCGACGAAACGGTGCGTGATGCCGAGCGCCGGGGCGATGTGCTCGCGGAAGATCAGGAGATCGATCGCCGTGCAGCAGTTCTCGACCAGACCCTTCTCCTTGAGGAAGTAGGCCGAGAACGTGGCGCGCGACACCATGTACTCGGAGCCGTGGTGCAACGTGGTGCGCGGGATGTCGGCGATGCCGGCGGCGACGAGGGCGTAGCGATCCCGGTAGGAGATGAGCGAGACATCCTCGGCGACGACGAAGACGTGCAGCCAGTCGCAAGCCGCGGCGGCCTGCTCGACCAGATAACGATGGCCGCGGGTGAACGGATTGGCGTTCATCACGACGGCGCCGATCTTCGCACCCGGCCGGCGTAGTCGCTTCAGCCGATCACAGTAGGTGCGAATCCCGATGGGCGTGTTCTCCATCAGGGCGACGAGATCCGGCACCTCGGCGAGCAGATAGAAGCCGCAAGCGCGGAAGAAATCGACGCAGTCCGGTTTCGTGTAGAGGAACAGGTGGCTGTGGCCGCGCTCGTGAGCCAGATGGCTGATCTCGGTGAGCAGCGTCAGCCCGAGCGATTCGCCGCGAAGCCCGGGCGCGATCGCCGCACACTTCACGATATTCTTCTCGAGCCCGGCACACGCGACGAGTGCATGACCGCGCCGGAACACCACGAAGGCCTGGACGCCGACCTCGTAATCCAGACCGCAGGTCGCGAGAAAGGCCCGGATGTCCTCCCGCTCGTCCGGCTCGCGGGCCGGGTCGACCGTGTAGGACTGCAGCTCGGCGGTCATCGCATTCACTCTCGATCGAGCGGGTGGTGCCGCCGGATTGCGGCGAAACTCCGTGCTCCGCTCGGAAGAACCGGCGCGCCGCACGGGGCGACGCGCCGATTCGGGCCTCCTCAGACGATCTGCGCCAGGAAGATCAGCACCAGCGTGACAGTGATAGCACCACCGATGCGCGTGGCGATCTGCGCAAACGGCATCAGAACCATGCGGTTCGCCGCCGTGAGGATGGCGACGTCGCCGGTGCCGCCCTGGCCGGAGTGGCAGGCGTTCACGATCGCCGATTCGATCGGATACATGCCGATCCGCTTGCCGACCAGGAAGCCGGTCCCCATCAGGGTCACCACGGTCGAGATGATGATCGCCAGATGGGTGAAGTTGAAGGCGGCGACGAGCTTGTCCCAGGGGGTGATCGAGACGCCGACCGCGAACAGGAGCGGGAACGTCACCGAGACCTGGAAGAACTTGTAGACCACGCCGGCGCCGGCCTGCAGCTTGGGGGACACCAGCCGGCCGAGCTTGATCGCGACCGCGAGGAACAGCATGGCGACCGGCCCGGGCAGGCCGGTGAGCTTGTAGACCAGCATGCCGAGCAGATAGAACGTGCAGGCCGTGATCAGCGCGCCGGCGACCACGCCGGGGCCGATGGTCGAGGGATCGACCCGCTCCTCGGTCGCCGCGACGTCGTTCGCGACGCCCGGCTGGAGCTGGCCTTCGCCGGTGAGGTGCGGATAGCGCTTGCCGAGCGTGTTGAGCGCGCCGGAGAGCAGGATCGCGGTGAGGCTGCCGAGCATCACGCAGGGCAGCACGGTCGCGAACATCTCGCCCTGCGGCTGGTGCAGGATCTCCGAGTAGCCGATCGACAACGGAATGGCGCCCTCGCCGACGCCGCCGGCCATGATCGGCACGACGATGAAGAAGAAGGTCTCGTAGGCCGACTTGCCGAGCGCGACGCCGACCAGCGTGCCGACGATGCCGGCCGCGACCGAGCCGATCGCCAGCGGGATGAAGATCTTCAGGAAGCCCTTGATCAGCACCTGCCGGTCCATCGCGAAGATCGAGCCGACGATGATGCAGGCGATGAACAGGTAGAGGAACTGGGTCTGCTTGGAGAACTCGGTGGTGACCCGCACCACTTCGCCCGGCAACAGGTGATAGAAGGCCAGCGCCGAGGGGATGAAGGTGGCGAAGATCGCCGCCGCACCGACCTTGTTGAGGATCGGCATCCGCTTACCGAGCTCCCCGCAGGCGAAGCCGCCGACCGACAGCATGCCGATCGCCATCGTGATCTCGCCGGAGAGCTTTCCGAGATACGAGTAGTAGCCGATGATACCGACCAGGGCGACGAAGATCGGCAGCGGCACGACGCCGATATTGGTGTCGACGATCTTCCACCAGGTGCGCAGCCAAGTGCCGCGCGGCTTCGCCCGATCCACCGCGGCCATCTCGGGCAGCGATCCTTCCAATTGCAACGTCATGACATCCTCCAAACGACCGCGATTCTCACGGGATCGAGCTGCCCGCTCGTGCCGCTCCGACATTCTGGCGGGACCGGACACGAGGACTTCCGACGACGCCCGAACTCTCGGACGCGAGACGCTCCGCAATCGCCGTGCCACCCCGCGAAGGATTTCCAAGTCGTTAGGAAGACGTGATAATTTACGGCGACTCCGGATGTCTGCGGACCCCGTTCCGGACGGTCCGTCGGACGGTCCGGCGAAGCGATTTCCGAGAATCCGGAAATCCGCACGGTTCCGGCCGCCGGCGTAGAGGCGGGGCGACGGTGTTCGGATGAGTAGAACTCGGGATGGCGTGGCGCCTCGACGCGAGGCAGCACGTCGGAGGCGCGGTGCGCCATCTCGCCGATCAGAACGTAGCGCCTCGCGACATCCCCGGAGTTCCGCCTTGACGCTCTTCTCTCACGTCACGATCCGCGCCCGGCTGATCCTCGCCATGGCGCTCTCGCTCGTGCTGCTGGTCGCGATCGGCCTGTCCTCGCTCGATGCGCTCGCCACCGTCGACCGCGCCACCAAGGATCTCTACGCGCGCTGGCTGCCGGCCGTGCACGAGCTCTCCGAGATCAAATACGTGATGGCGAGCCACCGGCTGCGCTTCATCCGCGCCATTCTGACGCCGACGCTCGACGAGCAGGCCGTGGTGTTCGACGCGGCGGATCGGCGGCGCAGCGACGTGGCCGAGCTCAGTCGCGCCTTCTCGTCCCGGCTGTCCGATCCTGAAGAAACCCAGCGTTTCGCCGACGCGATGGCGGCCTGGGAGGTCTATCTGACGGAAGAACGCCGCATCCGCGACGGCCTCGCGAGCCGCTCGCCGAGCGACATCGCGGCGCTGGTCAACGGTCCGTCGCGGCTCGCCTTCGACGCCGTCTACGCGGCGATCAACCGCGCCATCGCGTTCTACAACAGCGGTGCCGACCGCTCCGGTGCCGACGCGGTCGCCACGTTCCGCCAGGCGATGCGGCTGAACCTGACGCTGTTCTTCTTCGCGCTGGTGCTGATGGCCGCCTTCGTCGTGATCGTCGTACGCTCGATCGGCCGGCCGATCGAGCGGATCACCGAGACGATGCGGCGACTCGCCGAGGGCGACCGCACCGTGTCGGTGGCCGGCCTCGAGGGCAGCAACGAAATCGGCCGCATGGCGGCCGCCGTCGACGTGTTCCGCAATTATCTGATCGAGCGCGACGCCGCGCGCGCGGCGCTCGAGCGCGCCTACGAGGATCTCGAAGGCAAGGTCGAGGCGCGAAGCTCCGAGCTGCGGGTCGCCAACGCCGCGCTCAAGGCCGAGGTCGACGAACGCGACAAGGCGAACCGTCAGCTCAAGTCGATGCAGGAGGAGCTGATCCGCACCGAGAATCTCGCCGTGATCGGCCAGCTCTCCGCCGGCATCGCCCACGAGCTCAACCAGCCTCTGGCGGCGCTGGCGACCCTGTCGCAGAACTCGGTGCGCTTCCTCGACCTCGGCGACGAGGCGACGGTGCGCGAGAATCTCGACCGCATCGTTCGCCTGGTCGACCGCATGGGCATCCTGACCAGCCGGCTGCGCTCGTTCGCGCGGCGCACCGGCGCCGAGCGCGAGGTGATCGATCTCGGCCGATCGGTGGAGAACGCGCTCGCCCTGCTCGGTCACCGCCACGACCGCGAGCACATGCGGATCGTGCTCGATCCGTCGGAGACGCCGGTGCTCGTCCACGCCAACGCGGTCCGGATCGAGCAGATCCTCGTCAATCTGATCTCGAACGCCTTCGACGCGACCCGGGGGACGACGGACGCCGTCGCCGTGATCGCCTGGAGGGCGGCGGGCGGATGCGCGGCTCTCACCGTGACCGACAACGGCCCCGGATTCGCGCCCGACATCCTCACCCGCATCTTCGAGCCGTTCTTCACCACCAAGTCGAAGAGCGGCGGCGGGCTCGGCCTCGGCCTCGCCATCTCGGCCGACATCGCCCGCGTCTACGGCGGCTCGCTGACCGCGGCCGATGCGCCGGACGGCGGCGCCGTGTTCACCCTGACGCTGCCGCTCGCCGACGCTTCGGGCGGGGCGGAGGCGCCCGTCGGCGAGAGTTCGTGACCTTCACGTCGGCTCGCCGTCGAGCCCGTGCTTCTTGATCTTGTCGAACAGGGTCGACTTCGCGGTCGACAGGTTCTTGGCGGCACGCAGCACGTTCCCGTGCTGGCGGCGCAGCTCCTCGGCGATCAGCGACTTCTCGAACAGGTCGACGGCCTCGGCGAGCGGCACCGGGCGGTCGTTCGCCGCGGTCGACACCTTGATGCCGAGCACGTGGCGCTCGGCGCAGTTGCGCAGCTCGCGGACGTTGCCGGGCCAGGGATGCGCCATCAGCTCGCGCACCGTCGCCTCCGTCACGGCGGGCGGCTCACGGCCGTGGCGCAGCGCCGCCTGGGTGACGAAGTGCTCGAACAGGAGCGGCACGTCCTCGCGGCGCGCGCGCAACGGCGGCAGCTCCAGCGTGACCACGTTGAGGCGGAAAAAGAGGTCGTTGCGGAACCGCCCGGCGGCGCTCTCGGCGGCGAGATCCGCCTTGGTCGCCGCGATGACGCGGAAGTCGACCGGGATCTGCTGGTTGGAACCGAGCCGCTCGATGACGCGCTCCTGCAGCACGCGCAGGAACTTGATCTGCATCGGGATCGGCATGCTCTCGATCTCGTCGAGGAACAGGGTGCCGTGCTGAGCGTGCTCGATCTTGCCGACACGCCGCTTCACGGCGCCCGAGAAGGCGCCCGCCTCGTGGCCGAAGATCTCGCTGTCGAACAGCGTCTCCGGCAGGCCGCCGCAGTTGAGCGCGACGAACGGACCGCGGCGGCCCGAGGCGTCGTGCAGGCAGCGGGCGACCAGCTCCTTGCCGGTGCCGGTCTCGCCGAGGATCAGCACGTCGGCCGACGTCGGCGCGATCTCGGACACGGTGCGGCGCAGCCCGCCGATCGCGGCGGAGCGGCCGATGATCCGGCCCTCCAGGCTGCCGAGCCCGGCGAGCTGCTTCTTCAGGCCGCGCACTTCGAGCGTGAGGGCGCGCTTCTCGAGCGCGCGCTTCACCACCTCGACCAGATGCTGCGACGTGAACGGCTTCTCGATGAAGTCGTAGGCGCCGTCGCGCATCGCCTGCACGGCGGTGGCGACGTCGGCGTGCCCGGTCACCAGGATGACGGGCAGGGCCGCGTCCTGAGCCAAGAGCTCGCGCATGAACGAAAGTCCGTCCTGGCCGGGCAGCCTGATGTCGCAGACGACGATGCCGGTGAAGCCCGGTCCGAGCAGACGCTGCGCCTTCTCGGTCGACTCGACGCCCTGGCTCCTGATGCCCTCCAGCATCAGCGCCTGGACGCAGCCGAGCCGGACGTCGGCGTCGTCTTCGATGATCAGCACCTGCGGGTCGGACACGACGGGCCTCCTGCCGAAGCGCGCTCACGGGGGAGAGGGGGTTACGCCACTTCGGGATCCGAACGCAAGCAAGACGCGGGCAAGCGGCGCGCCGGACGCCGGAGGTTTAGTTCGGAGACGACATCATCAACAATATGGCAACCTACTTAGAGCCGTTTTTCGGTTCTGATGAATCGACTCCGGTTCCACTCGCTGGAACTCCGGCCTAGCCGTCTCGGAGGACGATCTGCGAAATGGCAGACGGCGTCGCTCGCTTCGATCCGCGGCGCACATGTCCGATATGCGGCACGGCTGCGGCACATCCGCGATCCGGAGGACGAAGCCGGCGCGTTCTGAAAATGTCCCGAACGCGGCCGCAGCCTGCATCCGACGGCATGAAAGGGGCGCGTCGGCGACGCATTGCGTCGTCGGGGCGGCGACGATCGGCGATGTCCGGATCGCCGGAGGCCGTTTCATCGGTTTTTCCGGGAATCCAGTCGCGGAGCGCGCGCGGGTCGTCACACTCGCTTAACGAATGGAAGCTCATTCAAGATGTTACGATCGCTCGCCGACGCGCCGCGGTCTGGCACGCCGCTTGCGACGCGCCGTCGGCGGCGTGAACCGATCGCGTGAGCACGCGACGTCGTGGACATGCGACGTCGTAGATACGCGACACCGTGGACACGCGACACCGTGGACACGCGACACCGTGGACACGCGACACCGTGGACACGCGAAACCGTGGACACGCGACACCGTGGACACGCGACATCGTGAACACGTGATCACGGTCTGGTCGGCTGCGCGTGCGATGCCGATTGCGGGACGTGACGTCCCTGGTTACCAACACCGGCCCGCTCGGCTCCCGCATCGATTCGCGGAGCGGAGCGACCGGACCGGGCGGCACCGGCCGCCCGTTCCCTCGCGTTTCGAACAGGCAGGTTCATCATGCGCCGTTTTCGTCGAGCCAAGATCGTCGCCACCGTCGGTCCGGCCAGTGCCGCCCCGGAGATGCTGCGCGCCCTGCTGCTCGCCGGCGTCGACACGTTCCGGTTGAACTTCAGCCACGGCACCCACGAGGATCACGCCCGCGTCCACGCCGCGATCCGGGCGCTCGAGCAGGAGATGGGCTGCTCGATCGGCATCCTGCAGGATCTGCAGGGCCCGAAAATCCGCGTCGGCACCATCGCGGGCGGCGCCATCACGGTCGAGGCCGGCGATCGAATCCGCTTCGTGCGCACCGGCTCGGACGGCGACGCGATGTCGATCCCCCTGCCCCATCCGGAAATCTTCGCCGCCGTGCTGCCCGGCCACGAGCTGCTGATCGACGACGGCCGGGTGCGTGTGAAGGTCACGGGCCTGACCGACGACACGATCGACGCCGAGGTGCTGCTCGGCGGCACCATCTCCAACCGCAAGGGCGTCAACCTGCCCGGCACCGTGCTCGACGTCTCGCCGCTGACCGACAAGGACCGCCGCGATCTCGCCTTCGGGCTCGAGCTCGGGGTCGACTGGGTGGCGCTGTCCTTCGTGCAGAAGGCGTCCGACGTGATCGAGGCGCGCCGTCTGGTCGGCGATCGCGCCGGGCTGATCGCGAAGATCGAGAAGCCGAGCGCCATCGAGGCGATCGACGACATTCTCCGGCTCTCGGACGGCGTGATGGTGGCGCGCGGCGATCTCGGCGTCGAGATCCCGCACGAACACGTCCCGGGCCGCCAGAAGGAGCTGGTGCGGGCCTGTCGCCAGGCCGCCAAGCCCGTGATCGTCGCGACCCAGATGCTCGACTCGATGGTCGGCGCCCCGACGCCGACGCGCGCCGAGGCCTCCGACGTCGCCACCGCGATCTACGACGGCGCCGACGCCGTGATGCTCTCGGCCGAGTCGGCGACCGGCCGCTATCCGGTCGAGACCGTCGCGATGATGGACCGCATCATCCGCGCCACCGAGGCCCACAAGCTCTACCACTCGATCGTCCAGGCCTCGCAGCCCGGCACCGAGGAGACGGCGCCGCACGCCGTCGCGGCCGCCGCGGCCGATCTCGCCCAGTCGGTCGGCGCTCCCGTCATCGTCGCCTTCACGTCGTCCGGCACCACGGCGAGCCGCATCGCCCGCAAGCGGCCGGCGCTGCCGATCCTGGCGATCACGCCGCACCGCGAGACGGCGCGCCGCCTGTGCCTCCTGTGGGGCGTCCACGGCACGCTCGCCGGCGATGTCGGCTCCTACGAGGAGATGGTCGAGCGCGGCACGGCCGTCGCCGCCGGCGAGGGTTTCGCCCAGCCGTTCGACTTCGTCGTCATCGTCGCCGGCATCCCGTTCGGCCGCGCCGGCACGACCAACAATCTCCGCGTCGTGCAGATCGCCGATCGGCGCGAGGCCTGATCAGGTCCGATCGTTCGGCGCATGCGGGATGGGCGCCGCGGCGGCGCCCTCGTGGTCACCACGCATAACGCAGCGTGCCCTTGCCGGCATAGGTGCGGGTGGTGTCGGAGAACTCGCCCTCGAACGTGCCGGCGAGCGAGACGCCGTTGCGCCAGCGCATCTCGGCGCCGGCCGTGGCGAGCGCCGAGTCGGCCGCCGGCCGTGCCCCGCTCACCGTGAAGGTCGCACCCGGCAGCATCTGGAAGGCCGCCGTCACGGGCCGTTCCGTGTTCGTGTCGTGCGCCCAGGCGAGCCGCCCCCGCAACGTGATCAGGCCGTCGCCGAGCAGGCCGTGAGCGAGCGGCACGGCGGCGTCGAGCCGGACGCCGAGCTCGCTGCGCAGATTGGTCGTCGTCTGCGAGTCGTAAGCGAGCGCGAACTGGCTACTGCCGGCGACGGCGCTCTCCTGATAGCCGGGCAACAGAAAGCGCGACACCTGCAGGGCGCCGTAGGGCGCGAGCCCGACCGCGGCGTCCGGCCACGGCGCGATGCGCCAGCCGGTCTCGGCACGCCCCGACAGCGTGCTCGCCTTGTAGCGTGCCGAAAGCTTGTCGAAGCCCGCGACCGACACGGTGCGCTCGGTCTCGACGTCCTGCCAGCCATAGGCGAGCGCGCCCGAAAGATAGACCGGGCCGGCGACGTGGCGGCCGTAGACGCCGGCTTGGAAAACGTCGGCGCGGCCGCTGCCGAGCCCCTCCGCCACCGCGAAGTCGAAGCCGGCGCCGCCGAGCGCGACGCCGATGCGCGTGTCCGGCGAGACGCGGCGGTCGGCGCCGACGACGGTGCCGTAGACCCGGCTGGTGGTGGCGCTCGCGCCGACCGTGCCGCTGCCGTTGACGGTGCTGGTTCCGCCGTAACCGGACGCCCACACGCCCCAGCGTTCGCCGATGCGATCGAACTGCTGCGACGTTCGCGCGTCGGCCGGGGTCACGGCCGCATAGGCGGCGCGCAGGGCGGGATCGCGCAGCGCCGCCTCCTCGGGTGCGTAGGCTGTGACGCCACGCTCGCCGCCCGGATTGCCGGCGTCGCCCGAGACCGGGTCGAGCATCATGACGAACTGCTGCATGGCGCCGAGCGACACCTGCGTGCCGGCGGCGCCGGGCTGACCCGAGATCTGATTCAACGCAGTCGAGAGCTGCGGCCCACTCATGTTCAGGAGCACGTCGAAGCCCGCCGGTGGCGTCGCGCCCCCTTCCACCGCGCGATTGACGGCGCTGGCCACACTGGACTGGTTGCCGCTCGCGCCCGCGGGGAGCTGGAGCGTGTCCTGATCGAGCACCAGATAGGCGTTGGTGGCGTCGTAAGCGAGATGCGGATTGCGCACGCCGGAGCCGAAGTTGACGGCGACGGACACGCCGGCGAATTGCGTGCCGCCAAAGCCGCCGGCGGCGTTGAGGATCGTGTAGCTCCGCGGGCGGAAACTGCCCGGTAGCGCCACCGCCTGCACGGTCGCGCCCGTGAGAGTCGCGACGCCGGTGACGTCGGTGCGGTCGGCCGCGCTCGGCGACACCTCGACCCGGTAGATCGAGCCGGCCGCGAAGTTCAGGTCACCGGCGACCGTGAGGGTGCCGATGGAGTTACCGGGCGCCAGCGTCGCGCCGCCGGCGATCGTGGTCGTCGGCACGATGCCGGTGCCGCCGAGCGTCGCGCCGGCGTTCACCGTCACGCCGCTGGAGGCGGCGATCGAGCCGTCGACGCTCACCGTGCCGCCGTTCACGACGGTCGCGCCCGTGTAGGTGTTGGTGCCGGCAAGCGTCAGCGTGCCGGTGCCGGCCTTGATGAGCGAGGCCCCGGTGCCGCCGCCGACGCCGCCATCGGCGACCACGCCGCTCACGAGGGTCGACAGGTCGTTGCCGCCGACCGTCAGCTCGACGGCGCCGAGATGGAACATGCCGCCGCCGGCGATCGAGCCGGCGGTGAGCTTGCCGTCGCCGTTTTGGCCCGTCGACCTCGAGAAATCGACCGAGGCGCCGGCGGTGTTGACGATGGCGGCATTACCGGCCGTGCTGTTGTCGAGGAAGAACACGCCGACGTTGTTGGTGATGGTGGCGCTTCCGGCCGTGCTGAAGTGCTCGAAGGCGAGGCCGCCGTTGTTGGTGAAGACGGCATTTCCGGCCGTGGCGTTGTCGTGGAACGTCACGCTGCCGTTGATGGTGATGGTGGCGCTGCCGGCCGTGCTGGACTGATCGAACGAGATGCCGCCATTGTTGGTGATGGTGGCATTACCGGCCGTGCTGGTGTTCTGAAAATACAGGACATGGTCGTTTGTGATGGTGGCGCTGCCGGCCGTGCTGCTGTTCGCGAAATACACGAGGCCCCCGATGGCGTTTGTGATGCTGGCGCCGCCGGCCGTGCCGGAATCGTAAAAATAAACCGCGCCAACGTTTGTGATGGTGGCGCCCCCGGCCGTGCTGGTGCTGGTGAAATACAGGACGCCGTAATTGGTGATGGTGGCGCTGCCGCCACTGATGGCGATGCCCGCGCCGTAGTAGGTGAGGATATAGAAGTTCGAAAAGTTGTAGGCGTTCGCCCCGCCGTTGAACGTCCAGCCGCCGATCGAGAGGTTGCCCGAGACCGACAGGGCGGTGACGGCGGACGTGTCGAAATAGGCCGTGCCGGTCGGCACGCTGCCCGTGCTCCAGTTGCCGCCGCTGCTGTAATTGTCCGAGCCCGGATTGGCGAGCCAGGTCGCGTTCTGGGTCCGCGCCGGCCCGGCCGGCCACGCGGCGGCGACGACCAGCGCGGTCGACGTCAGCAAGGCGGCGCGCACGCGCCGCCGCCGCTCCTTCTGTTGTTCGATCTCGGTCACCGCCCGGCCTCCCCGTTCGCCATCCCGGGCCACGCCGCCCCGGACCGGGGACAGGGCGGACCTTCGTTCGGCCTCCGGGAAGGCCCGGCGGCTGGCGCAATGGTGGGAAACGGCAACGGCGATGTCCTGAAACGGCGCGGATGCGATTCTGAAATTTCCCTGAAATTTGCGCTTTCAGGGCGCCGTCGTTACCGTCGAGGCACACTCTGTCCGGTATCCCGGCGCGGCGTCGGAGAGCAACGAGGCTCCTGCGGTAGGATGATGCTTTACTTTTGCGGCTGTCGACTGGATCTCGACCGGGCCGAGCTGCATCGCCCCGATGCCGGGGTCGTGAAGCTGCGCCCGAAGACTTTCGAGATTCTCCGGCTGCTCGTTCAGAATGCCGGCCGGGTTCTGCGCAAGCAGGAGCTGATGGAGGCGGTCTGGCCCGACGTCCATGTCGGCGACGACAATCTCTTCCAGTGCATTCGCGAGATTCGTGCGGCGCTCGGCGACGACACCCGCCAGACCGTCAAGCTCGTCTCCGGCCGCGGCTACCTGTTCACGGCCGAGGTGACGGTCGCGGCGGACGCCCCGGCGCTTCGCCCGGCAGCGCCCGCGCCGGCCGAGCCGACCCTCCCGGAGGTCGCGCCCACGACGGGGGGCACGCCGGAGCCGGCGGCCGATCGTCCATCCGGACGAGCCCAGACGCCGCCGGCCAAGACCCGCCTGCGCCGGCCGGCGGCCGTCGCCGCCGGGGTCGCGGTCGGTGCCGTCGTCGCGCTCGCCGCGGCCACGCAAGTCATCCCGCAGGTCATCCGGCCCGACCTCGTGGTCCGGCGGGCGCCGCCGACGCTCGCCGTGACGGCGATCGTCGACGCCAGCGGCGATCCGCGCGGCGCCGGCGTCGCCGCCGACGTCACGGCGCGGCTGACCGACGGCTTCGCCCACATCGACACCATCCGGGTGGTGGCGCCGCGCGTCGCCGAGAGCGCCTCGCGCGCCGAGCCGGCCGCGCTTTCCCGGGCGTCGTCCGACTACGAGCTGCGCGGCGAGCTGCAGCGCGCCGGGCGATCGTGGGTTCTGCGCGCCCGCTTGATCCGCCCCGCGACCGGCGAGATCCAGGCGGTCGCGACCGTTTCGGTCGACGCCCACATGCCCGACCCGCAGCTCCAGCAGTCGCGGCTCGCCGCCGGCGTCGGCCACCCGCTGGCGCGCCGGCTCAACGAGAGCCTGGAGGCCGGATCGCAAAGCGCGGCCGCGAGCGCCGGCCGCACCAAGGTCGTCATCGAGCAGGCCACCGCCGCGATCAACCAGACGTCGCGCGAGCGGTTCGGCATGGCGCAGACCATGCTCGAGGGCGCGCTCGCCGCCGAGCCCGACAATGTCGATCTCGCCGTCGCGCTGGCGGCGCTGCAGATGCGCGGCATCCAGATGGTCTGGTACACCCCGGACGAGGCGGCGGCCGCCGAGGCGCAGGCCGGCGCGGCGCTGGAGCGCGCCCTCGCGGCCAAGCCGAACGCGATCGCGGTGCTCGAGACGCAGTGCCGCTTCCTCAGCGCCACCAATCGTTTCGTCGAGAGCCTGGTGAGCTGCGCCCGGGCCGCGAGCCTCGATCCGTGGAACGGGCTCGCGCTCTATCTGATCGGTCTCGGCCAGCTCCATCTCGGCCGTTTCGAGGATGCGCTGGCGACCTTCCGGCAGGCCGACCAGTTCGACACACCGGCGGTGTCGCGCTGGACGTGGCGGCTCGGCGCCGGCTGGGCGCAGCTGATGCTCGGCCGCGGCGACGATGCCGTGCCGTGGATCGAGCAGTCGATCGCCATCACGCCGGGAACCGGGCGCTCGCACATGCTGCTCGCCGCGGCCTTGCAGCAGGCGGGGCGGACCGACGAGGCGCGCGCGGCCATGCAGGAGGGCCTGCGGCTGCGGCCCGGCACGACGGCGAAGACCGTCGCGCCGCCGACCCGCAACGCCAGCCCGCTGTTCGTCGAGGGTGCGACCCGTCTGATCACGCTGATGGTCGCGGCCGGCCTGCCCGAGCAGTGACCCTGGAAACGGCCGGTGACGTCCACCGACGGACGTGACCGTCGCCCGACCCGTCGTCCGGTTCGCCGCCGCCGTTCCACGCCTTCTCTGCAACTACGAAGTCTTCAGGAACCGCGATCCGTTCGTCCCGTCGATGGCTTCGCGGCGCTTCGCGGACGCCTGGATATCGTCGGCCTGACCGGAGCGGCCTTGGTCCGGCGTCATCGGGCCGAGTCCGGCGTGGCGATGGTTCCGGTTGTCCGGGTCGAAGACGCTGCGGCGGACCGTCTCGGCGTCCTGGATCCGGCCGAACCGAACCGGGCCGTGGCCGTTATGGGCTCTTCAGCCGCCCATTTGTCCGTCTGGTCGTTTTTCCGGCTCGATCTCCGACATCCCACCCTAAACCTCCGCACGAGCAGTCGCAGGTGAGCTTCCCGACGCGATCCCGAGGGGATCTCCGGGGGGCAGGGCGGCTTGCGCCTGCACCATCGCCGGCCCCTGTCCGCTGTCGCATCCGACGGACCGCTTCCGGCAGGGAAATTACAAGAAGGGATGAAACCTGATGACGCAACTGAACGAAACTCCGTCTCGGCAACTCGTCGCGGCCGCTCCCAAGTTGGGCAATCCGGCTGCCGTCGGGCTCGCCGCCTTCGGGATGACCACGCTTTTGCTGCAGCTGCATGCGCTGGGGATCGTCGGCATGGGTCCGGTGCTGTGGCTGGGGGTCTTCTACGGTGGTGCCGCCCAGGTGGTGGTCGGTCTTCACGAGCACAGGAACGGCAACAACTTCGGCTACACGGTGTTCACCAGCTTCGGCTGCTTCTGGCTGTCCTTCTGCGGCATCGTCGTCGCCGGCAAGTACGGCCTGTTTCCCGCCAGCAAGACCGATGTCGGCTGGTTTCTGGTCGGCTGGACGCTGTACAGCGGGATCATGACGATCGCCTCGATGCGCACCAGCAAGGTGCTGTTCGCGGCCTTCGCCACCCTGATGGTCGGGCTGGTGGCGCTGGTCGCCGAGCACTTCGGCGGCGGCGCGGCGCTGACGACCCTGTCCGCCGTCTCGTTGCTCGGGACCGTCGCCTGCGTCTGGTACGTGATGGCGCACATCGTCTTCGCCGACATGTTCGGGCGCGACGTGCTGCCCGTGGGCAAGCCTCTCCTCTGAGTCGGTGACGCCGCGCCGCGATCGCGCGCCGGCGACGGCGCGGGTTCGAGACCACGTCGCGGCCCGCCGACGACTCCGTTTCCACAAGGACGACATCTCATGAGCAAAATCAGGCAACTCGACGACGTCATCGCCGGCATAAAGGACGGCGCGACCATCATGTTCGGGGGATTTCTGGGCGTCGGCTCTCCCCTCAGATCGATCGAGAAGATCGTCGACAGCGGCGTGACGGATCTGACCGTCGTCTCGGTGGTCAATTCCTATCCCGGCGGCGGTTTCGATCTGGCGCCGCTGTTCAAGAATCGCCGGGTCCGGAAGTTCATCACCGCCCATACCGGCACGTGCCCGGAAGCCGTCGAGGCGATGAAGGCCGGCGACCTCGACGTCGAATTCTACCCGATGGGAACCTGGATCGAGAAGGTTCGCGCCGCAGGCGCCGGTCTGGGAGGGGTGTTGACGCCGATCGGTCTCGGAACCCTGGTGGAGGCCGGCAAGCAGCGGCTCGAGATCGACGGCAAGTCCTATCTGGTCGAGGTGCCGCTCCGCGCCGACTACGGCTTCATCGCCGGCTATCGCGCCGACACCATGGGCAATGTCGAGTACCGCGGCGTCAGCCTCAACAGCAATCCGGTGATCGCGACGGCCGCGGATTTCACCGTGGCCGAGGTCAACGAGATCGTCGAGGTCGGCGATATCGACCCGGCGCGCGTCGGCACCCCCTGCCTCTTCGTCGATGCCGTCGTGCAAGGCCATTCGCTCGCCGAGCATCAAGCGGTCTTCGAACGCCTCTGGGTGAGCACCGGGCGCCTCGCGGCACCCGCGACGGCAGCGTAGAAGAAAGGAGCTCAGGTCATGGAAGCGAAGGACGCCATTGCTCTGCGAGCAGCGCTCGAACTGGCGGACGGCGAGGTCGTCAATCTCGGCTTCGGCATGCCGACCGCCGTCGCCAACCACATTCCGGAAGGCGTGAACGTCATTCTGCAGTCCGAGAACGGCTGCCTGATGTTCGGACCGACCCCGTCGCTCGGCCAGCAGGACGGCGACGTCGCCAATGCCGGCGGGCAGCCGATCACCCTGCTGCCGGGAGCGTCGATCTTCGATCTCGCCACGTCGTTCGGCATCATCCGTGGCGGTCACGTCGACACCACCATTCTCGGCGCGCTGGAGGTGGATCAGGAAGGCTGCATCGCCAACTGGGCCATGCCCGTCGCTCCCGGAAAGTACTCGCCCGGCATGGGGGGAGCCATGGATCTGGTCGGAGGCGCCCGCAAGGTGGTCGCGGTGCTCCAGCACACCGACAAGAAGGGGCGCTCCAAGGTTCTGAAGAAGTGCACGCTGCCGATCACGGGCAAAGGCGTGCTGAAGACCATCATCACGGAGAAGGCGGTCTTCGAGGTGACGTCGACGGGTCTCGTCCTGAAGGAGATCGCCCCGAACTTGACGGTCGACGAACTGAAGGAGATCACCGACGCCGAGTTCGTCGTCTCGCAGGACGTCTGCGAGTATCGGTTGCACGCCTGAGCCTCGTCCCGCCCGACGACACGGGGTCGCCCGCACACGCGGAACGAACGTCCCGGCGCCCGGCCCCCCGTGCCGGGCGCGTCTGCCGTTGCGTGCGGGCGCCCGACCGCCGCGTCGTGGTGCCGTGACTCCGAAGGCCGGTTGCGCCCCCGCTCGTCCGGTGCGGAACCGGTCTTTGCCGGATTGCGATCGATTTCGACGAATGCACAATGACTTGTCGAAAGTACGCCAATCTCTCTTCCGTTGGCGAGGAACAAGGTTCGAATGACCAGGTGAACTGGCCCGAGAAGGACGTGCTCCATGTTTCAAGTGCTGCCGGATCGTGAGACGCGCTCTCGTGCGAACGATTTGAACCTCGCCAAGAGCATGGCGGACGCCTCCTATCAGGTCGTCATCAACGCCGCGGACATCACCGGTCACGTCGAGGACATCACCAACCGGATCGTCGAGCAGACCGAACTGCTCGGCGCGGTGGCTTCGTCGATCAAGGACATGACCGAGATCAACACCCGCATCGCCACCTCGGCGCACGAGCTCCTCGTCGGGGCCAACATCGTCACCGACCGCATGAGCGAGGTCCAGGCGGCGGCCACGCGCTCCATCGGCGAAGCGATCGGCCTGATCGAGGACACCGCGACGATCGTGGACCGCCTGCCGGCGATCAAGGGGGCTCTCGACGAGATCGCGCGGGCGGTGGACGGCTTCGGCGAGGTCGCCAGACTGCGTGACCGGGTGGTGCGGCGCGCCGCGTCCATCGCCGAGTCGACCGCCCGAAACCGCGAGCACTGCGAGGAGATCCTCGAGGACGTCGCCCAGCTGAACGACGCCGAGCTGGAGACGAAGGAGGATTCGAAGAACGTCTCCAATCAGTGCCTGCAGCTTTCCGATCTCGGAGCCGAGCTCTACTACACCATCCTCGCGAGCGGGGTGGAAACCGCCGACACGCCGTTCATCGAGGTGGTCATCGAGACCGCGAAGACCATCTCGGCGGCGCTGGAGGAGGCCCTCGACGACGACGAGATCGACCTCGAGACGCTGTTCGACGAAGACTATGTGCAGATGCCCGACATCGAGCCGCCGAAATACACGACACGCTGGCTCCCACTGATCGAGAAGCTGATCCCGCCGATCTGCGAACCCCTCTCGACCATGGCTCCGGACGTGGTCCTCTGCACGATCACCGACCGCAATGCCTACATGCCGGTCAACAATCTCAAGTTCTCGCACCCGCCGACCAACGACCCGGCGTGGAACGCCACCCATTCGCGATATCGCATCCGCCACCGCGACCGCATCTCGGCGCGCATCGCCAGATCGACCAAGCCCTTCCTTGTGACGGTCTTTCGCCGCAGGCTGGGTGACCGCACCCAGATTCTGAAAGACGTCTCGTCACCGATCTTCATCAAAGGGCGCCTCTGGGGCAACGTCCGGATGCTGATCCTGATCAAGGTCGAGAACGTCGACTACATCCTGAAGCAGATGGACATCCACCGCGCCGTCGAGAAGATGCGAGGTGGCGATGCAGCCGGCATCGGCAAGCGCACCCTCGACCACGGCACGGAACGGCCGGAGCAGCGCCGCGACTATCCCAAGAAATTCTGCTTCCACCACGCCGGCCGGCTGAAGGTCATCGACAATCAGGACATTCAGCTCTTCTTCGCCAAGGATCGACTCGTCTTCGTCCAGACCGAGGACGGACGGCAGCATTCCATCCGCTCGACCCTCAGCGAGCTGGAAGAAAAGCTCGACGGAAGCCAGTTCATGAGATGCCATCGAAACTACATCGTCAACATGAACAAGATCGAGTATCTCACGAATTGGTTCAATCGAGGATACCTGTTGACCTTGAGAAGCACGACGAAGACGGAGATTCCCGTGAGCCGGGTCTTCGTCAAGCATCTGAAGAAATATTTCGAGTTCGACTGACGAGCAGGATGAGCAGCGGAAGCAGTCACATGGTCGTCGTCGAGAACAAGACGTTCGACGAAATCAGGGTCGGACAATCGGCGAAGCTCACGCGGACGCTGACCGTCGAAGACATCTATCTGTTCGGGGTCTTGACCGGCGATGCCAACCCCACCCATTACGACGATCTCGAGCGGGACTCCCGAGAGCGGCGGGTGAGGGGCCACGGGATGTGGGGTGCCGCGCTGGTCTCGGCGCTTCTCGGCAACGAACTTCCCGGCCCAGGCACCGTCTACAAGAAGCAGATCATCGAATTCGCCGCACCGGTGATGCTGGGCGATACGTTGACGGTCACGATCACGGTCGTCGGGCTCGAGCCCGCCGACAGGATGGTGACCTTCGAGTGCAACGGCATCAATCAGAAGGGCGACACCGCCTTCACCGGACTCGCGGTCGTCGAGGCGCCGGCCGACAAGCGGCTCGAGACGCCCGTGGCCGGCCTCTACGTCCAGTTCTGACCGATTTCCCTTCGGCACGTCGCGGACGAAGCGGCCGTGCCGTCACGACATGGCGGCGCGGCGACCGCGATGACGGCGCGTGCCGTCCGACGCGCGGCGCCGCGCCGCATCCGACCCGGCCTTTCGTCGCTCCGTCGCCCGGTCTGCCGAATGCGGTCTTCCGCCGTCGCAGCCGGTGTCCCCCGCTGTCCGCCGGTCGGCGATATTCGCCGCTTCAGGAGCGAATAAGGACGCCCGGTCGTTTTCGTCACCCGAGACTCTCGCCGCGGGTCGACAATCCGCCATCCGAGAGAGCGGGCGACCGCGATCGAGCCCCCCGAATCGACCGTGACGCCGGACCTCGCCGAGAACCGCCGGGCAGCCGGCGCGGCGACGATCCGATTCCTCCGAACTCTCGTACGGCCCGTTCAACACCGAGTTCAGAAAGAGGAAAGACATGCCAATCAACCGCGTCTTGGTCATCGGCGCCGGCCAGATGGGAAGCGGCATCGCCCAGGTCGTCGCCCAGGCCGGAATCCCGGTCGTTCTGCGCGACGTCGAGCACGGGCTCGTCGAGAAGGGTCTCGCCGGCATCGACAAGGCTCTCGGCCGCAACGTCGACAAAGGCAAGATGACGGCGGACGAGAAGGCCGCGGTGCTGGGCCGCATCACCGGCGTGATCGAGCTCGATGCCGAGGCGACGACGGTCGATCTGGTGATCGAGGCGGCGAGCGAGAACCCGGCGATCAAGAAGGACATCTTCACGACTCTCGACGCGCTCTGCCCCGAGCACACCATCCTGTCCAGCAACACCTCTTCGCTGCCGATCACCGCTCTGGCCGCCTTCACCGGGCGGCCGGCGCAGTTCATCGGCTTGCATTTCTTCAATCCGGCGCCGGTGATGAAGCTGGTCGAGGTGATCAGCGGCCTGGCGACGTCGCCGCAGACCTTCGCGGCGGTGGACGAGCTCGTCACCCGCCTCGGCAAGACGACGGTGAAGGTCAGCGACGCATCGGGATTCTGCGGCAACCGCATCATGATCCCGATGATCAACGAGGCCGTCTACGCGCTGTCGGAGGGCGTGGCGAGCGTCGAAGACATCGACAACGTCGCCAGGCTCGGATTCAACCACCCGATGGGTCCGCTCGCCTTGTCCGACCTGATCGGCAACGACACCGTCCTCGCCATCATGAACACCCTCCACGAGGGCTTCGGCGATCCCAAGTATCGGCCCTGTCCGCTGTTGAAGAAGTACGTCGCCGCCGGGTGGCTCGGCCGCAAGTCCGGCAAGGGTTTCTACGACTACGCCGCCAAGTGATCCGCCTCCGAAGAGCGTTCCCATGAACACCTACGAGAATATCCTGGTCGAGCACCGGGACGGTATCGCCATCGTCGCGATCGACCGGCCGAAAGCGCTCAATGCGCTGAACGCCGCCACCCTCGCCGAGCTGTCGAAGGTGGTCGGCACCCTGGCCGAAGACACGTCGGTTCAGGTGGTGATCTTCACCGGCTGCGGCGAGAAGGCCTTCGTCGCCGGTGCCGACATCACCGAGATGCAGGCGATGTCGGCGACGGAAGCGCGCAACTGGGGAAAGTTCGGTCAGAAGGTCTTCGCCGCCATCGAGTCCCTGCCGCAGCCGGTGATCGCCGCCGTCAACGGCTTCGCGCTCGGTGGAGGGTGCGAGCTGGCGATGGCCTGCGACATCCGCATCGCCGCCGAGAACGCCCGCTTCGGGCAGCCGGAAAGCAGTCTCGGCATCACGCCGGGCTTCGGCGGATCCCAGAGGCTGCCGCGTCTCGTCGGGACGGGCCGCGCCAAGGAGCTGCTCTTCACGGCCGATGTCATCGACGCCGCCGAAGCGTTCCGGATCGGTCTCGTCAACAAGGTCGTCCCGGTCGGTCGGGCGCTCGAGGAGGCGCTCGCGATGGCCGCGAAGATCGCCTCGCGCAGCCCGGTCGCCGTCGGCTACTGCAAGGCCGCGGCCAACGAGGGGATGAAGGTCGATCTCGGATCCGCCATCGCCTACGAGGCCGAGCTGTTCGGCCTTTGCTTCGCGGCTCCCGACCAGAAGGAAGGCATGACCGCCTTCGTCGAGAAGCGCAAGCCCGTCTACGGCACCCGCTGACACCCCTGTTTCTCCCGTGTTCCCCGAAGCGAGGGCGCACGCCGCGACCGGTCCCGACGCCACGTCGCATCCGGGAGCATTGATCAAGGACTTCTCCAAATGACGGACGACATCGTCATCGTATCGGCCGCGCGCACGCCCATCGGCGCGTTCAACGGGGCCTTCGCCGGCGTTCCGGCGCACGTGCTCGGCGGGGTCGCCATCGCGGCCGCGCTCGCACGCGCCGGTGTCGCGCCCGATCAGGTCTCCGAAGTGATCTTCGGGCAGGTTCTCACCGCAGGGCAGGGCCAGAACCCGCCGCGTCAGGCCGCCATCAGCGCCGGCATTCCGGTCGAGAGCCCGGCCACGTGCATCAATCAGGTGTGCGGCTCGGGTCTGCGCTCGGTCGTGCTCGCCTATCAGGCGATAGCGACCGGCGCTTCGGACGTCGTGGTCGCCGGCGGGCAGGAATCGATGAGCCTCGCGCCGCACTGCGCCCATCTGCGCGCCGGAACGAAGATGGGCAATCTCGAGATGCTCGACACGATGGTCCGTGACGGGCTGTGGGAGATCTTCAACGGCTATCACATGGGCAACACCGCCGAGAACGTCGCCAAGCAGTGGGAGATCTCGCGGCGGATGCAGGACGAGTTCGCCTGCCGGTCGCAGGCCAAGGCGGAGGCCGCACAGAAGGCCGGCACGTTCGCGGACGAGATCGTTCCGGTCACGGTCAAGTCTCGCAAGGGTGACGTCGTCGTCGACACCGACGAGCACCCCAAGCACGGCACGACGCTCGAGGCGCTCGCCAAGCTGCGCCCGACTTTCGACAAGGACGGCACGGTGACGGCCGGCAACGCCTCCGGCATCAACGACGGCGCCGCCGCGCTGCTGCTGATGCGGGCGAGCCGGGCGGCGAAAGCGGGCAAGACCCCGCTCGCCCGCATCGCCTCGTGGGGTCATGCCGGCGTCGATCCCAGGATCATGGGCACCGGTCCGATCCCGGCCTCGCGTCTGGCCCTGAAGCGCGCCGGCTGGACCGCGGGCGATCTCGACCTGGTCGAGGCCAACGAGGCGTTCGCGGCCCAGGCCTGCGCGGTCAACCGCGATCTCGGCTTCGACGTCGACAAGGTGAACGTCAACGGCGGCGCCATCGCTCTCGGTCATCCGATCGGCGCCTCCGGCGCCCGCATCCTCGTCACGTTGCTCCACGAGATGCGCCGGCGCGACGCGAAGAAGGGTCTCGCCACCCTCTGCATCGGCGGCGGCATGGGCATCGCCGTGTGCCTCGAGCGCTGATGCGCCGATTCGAAAGGTGCGCGGTGCGCCGCGCGTCTCTCTCCCCCGAGGATTTCGAGGAAAGAAAGGAACGAGTCATGACGAGTGCAACGAAGCCGATCGATCCACTGCCGAAGGTCTGGAACCCCGACAGTCGAATCGGCGAAATGCTGGCCGGCAAGCGCGGACTGGTGGTCGGTGTCGCGAACGAACAGAGCATCGCGTTCGGCTGCGCCGCCAAGCTGCGCGCCTTCGGCGCCGAGCTCGCGCTGACCCATCTCAACGAGAAGGCCGAGAAGTACGTCCGCCCGCTCGCCGAGCAGATCGGTGCGAGCCTGCTGATGCCGCTCGACGTCGAGCGGCCGGGCGAGATGGAGGCCGTCTTCGAGCGTATTCGCGCGGAGTGGGGCCGACTCGACTTCATCGTCCACTCGATCGCCTACGCGCCGCGCGACGATCTGCACGGTCGGGTGATCGACTGCTCGCTTTCCGGATTCCAGCAGGCGATGCGGGTGTCGTGCTATTCCTTCATCGAGATGGCGCGCCTCGCCGAACCGTTGATGAGCGACGGCGGCGTCATGGTGACGATGAGCTATTACGGGGCCGACAAGGTCGTCAGCAACTACAACATGATGGGTCCGGTGAAGTCGGCCCTGCAGTCGACCACACGCTATCTCGCGGCCGAACTGGGCGAGGCCGGCATCCGGGTGTATGCGGTCTCGCCCGGACCGCTGAAGACTCGTGCAGCGAGCGGCATCGCCGCGTTCGACGATCTCGTCGCCGACGCCGTCGCGAGAAGCCCGGCCGGACGCCTCGTCGACATCGCGGAGATCGGACGCACCGTCGCCTTTCTCGTCGGTGGTGGCGCGTCCGGCATGACCGGTGACACGATCTTCGTCGACGCCGGCCTCCACAACATCGCCTGATCCCGCCATCCGAGGGGAGCGCTCCGCCGGTCGGCGATCGGCCGGGATCGACAAGCCCTTCGAGAGCCGTGCGGCAGGGCCGACGCTTCGCGCCGGTGATCATCGGAGACGTGGTCGACCAGAACGCCTCCGATGGTCCCCCCCGAGACGTGACCGGCCGCGGCAGTGCGGCGCCCGACGGAACGGCGGCGTCAGCCGCCCGCCGCAGCCGGGGCCTGAAGGAGCCTCTTCCAAATGCCCTTCTCGGCCCATCGGACGAAGCGATTGTGGAGCGTCTTGCGCGGTCCGTAGACGGCCGGCGCGTCGACCCATCGGCCGCCGGATTTGAGACCATGCGCGATGCTGATCAGCCGACGGTCGTCCGCTCGCGGCTTGCGGCGCGTGTCGGTCGCCAGACGCGGACGGATGCGCTCGAACTGCGCGTCGGTCAGCCAGAAGCGATCTCGGTTCATCGCGGCTTCGCTCGGAAACCGTGAATCACACCCCTCTCACGCCGCCGACAATTTCATGGATCCGCCCCTCGTGGGCCCGCGGAGCACCACCGCGTTCGCCCCATGAGCGAACCCGGACTCGGGTTGTGAATTTCCTGGGTTGTAGCTTTCTTGGGTTGTGAATTTCCTGGACGGTGCTCCTCGTCGCGCACAGCGTCCACGACCCCACCACGCCATCGTAGAGTCACCCTCGGCCGCGAAAGGCTACAGTTTCGTGCGTCCACCCGTGGCACGAAAACCTCACCCTGAGGCGGACCTGCGGGTACAGCTCTGGTAAGCACGAATAAAGTGGAGTGCGGTGGTGGGCGCACAAGGACTCGAACCTTGGACCCGCTGATTAAGAGTCAGCTGCTCTACCAACTGAGCTATGCGCCCGCACGCCTTGGCGGCGCGCGTCTGTAGCAAACGCTGCCGGCCGTGTCCACCGCGTCGCGTCACAAAATGTGCATGCGCCGGATGCGTCCCGGTCGGAGCCACGTTTTGCTGCGATTTTCGCCGATGTCGGGATCACGCGCCCTGCCCGGCCCGATGCACTCGGCGCCTCGCCCGGAGCCGGCCCGGCCCGATGAAAGGCGTCGGCCGCCGGGCCGAAACCCGGCGGCCTTCGAGGCCCTGCCGTCGCTGGGGGGCTGGGGGGAGGCATCGGGGTGCGACGCCGGGCCTCTAAGCGAGCCTCGGGATGGGGCGTCCGAGGCTTGTCCGTATCTCCTTGGTCTGCTGGCGGAACCGGTCGACCGTCGACCGACCCTGCCACTCGGCTCGGATCAGAGCCGCTCCTCCATCGGGCCGAGCGGACGCCGATCGTCTGGGCGGCGGAACGGGCCGTCGCCGCGGCGGTCGTCGTCGCGGCGACCTTCGCGCCAGCCGCGGCCGTCGCGCCAGTCGTTCCGGCCGTAGCCGTAGCCGTCGCCGCGACCGTGGCCATACCGGTCGTAGCCGCGCCCGAAACCGTCGCCGCCGTCGCGCCACCGGTCGGGGCCACGGAAGCCGTAACGGCCGTGGTCGTGGAACCGATCGTGCCGGCGGCCGTCATGGTGCCAGCCGGGACCACCGTGCGGGCCGTGGCCGTCGCGCCCGGCGAAGCCCTCTCGGCCGGCGAAGCCTTCTCGGCCGGCGAAGCCGGACCCGAACGGCCGGGCGAGCGACCAGAAGCGGCGCTTCTGCGCGTCGTCGAGCCCGTTCACCAGCGGTGCCGTGGCGTCGGCCAGATTTTTCAGGGCGGCGGCCCGCCGGCTCGCCCGGTCGGCGAAGCGCTGCAGCCGGTCGAGCGGATCGTCGCGCTCGCCGCGGTCCCGCTCGCTGCGATCCCGGTCGGCCCGGCGCTCGCGCATCGGATCGCGAAACTCGTCGCGGGCGGCGGCCCGCTCTTCCATGAACGCCCGCCAGGCGCGCTCGAAGGCCGGCCAGGCCTTCTCCTGCTCGGGGGTGAGCGCGAGGCCGGCCCGCAGCGCCGCGATGCGGGCGTCGCGATACGCCTGGATGTCGCTCGTCGCACCGGACCCGACCCGGCCCTGCGGGGCCGTCTGGGCCGGCGCGGATTGGGCGGGCACCGTCTGGGCCGGCGGTGTCGGAGTGCCCGGTCCCTGCTGGGCCAGAGAGAGCCCGGTTCCCGCCAGCGCGAGCGCGGCCGTGCCGGCGAGGAGTGACTTCCACATGACCGCCTCCCGTCGATTACTATGCGAACGCTAGTATTCGCCCTCGAAACCGGCAAGTTAAACTTGGGTAAGAATTACGAGACGGCAATGTCGGCCACGGTTTCGCCATGCGCATTTGTCGGCGCCGGGGCGGAGCGGCGGCGACGCAGGGCCACCCCGCCGCCACGCCCGCCCGTAATCCCCTGCAAAGTCCCGAATAAACGCCCGCGTTAACCAGTCGGTAACCATGAACCCGGCAAATTTTGCCGAGGGCCGGCTTTTTCGCCGGAGCGCGTGCGCGGGGCTGAGGTCATGTCGGACATTGCGGCGGGTCAAGGCGGATCGGGGTTCAAGTTCCCGAGCCTGCGCGAGATCGGCGACACGCTGAGGTCGGGCGACATCGCGCTCGCCGTCGGCGTGATGACCATCCTGGTCGTCCTCATCCTGCCGCTGCCGCCGCTGCTGCTCGATTTCGCGCTCGCGGTCTCGATCATCACCTCGGTGCTGATCCTGATGACGGCGCTGTTCATCCACAAGCCGCTGGAGTTCTCGGTCTTCCCGACCGTGCTCCTGATGTCGACGATGCTGCGGCTGTCGCTGAACCTCGCCTCGACCCGCCTGATCCTGTCGCACGGCCACGAGGGCACGGCCGCCGCCGGCCACGTCATCGAGGCGTTCGGCAACTTCGTGATGGGTGGCAACTTCGTCATCGGCATCATCGTGTTCACGATCCTGGTGATCGTGAACTTCGTGGTGATCACGAAGGGCTCGGGCCGCATCGCCGAGGTGGCGGCGCGCTTCAACCTCGACGCCATGCCGGGCAAGCAGATGGCGATCGACGCCGACCTCTCGGCCGGCCTGATCGACGAGAAGGAGGCGCGCACCCGCCGCAAGAACCTCGAGGACGAGAGCTCGTTCTACGGCGCCATGGACGGTGCCTCGAAATTCGTGCGCGGCGACGCCATCGCGGGCCTGCTGGTCGTCTTCATCAACATCATCGGCGGCATCATCATCGGCATCGCCCAGCAGGGCATCTCGTTCGCCGAGGCCGGCCGCACCTACACGCTGCTCACCGTCGGCGACGGCCTCGTCACCCAGATCCCGGCCCTGATCGTGTCGACCGCCGCCGGCCTGCTGGTGTCCAAGGCGGGCCTCTCGGAGGCCGCCGACAAGGTGCTGCTCCGCCAGCTCTCCGGCTATCCGAAGGCGCTCGGCATGTCGGCCGCCGTGATGATCGCCATGGGGCTGCTGCCCGGCATCCCGATGCTGCCCTTCTTCCTGCTCGGCGGCGGCGCCGGCGCGCTCGCCTACGTGATCGACAAGCGCGCCAAGGACGAGGTGCAGGTCGCCACGACCACCTCGGCGGCGGCCGCCGCCGCGGCGCCGGCCGAGGAGCCGATCTCGGCCGCGCTGAAGATCGACGACCTCAAGATCGAACTCGGCTACGCGCTGCTGCCGCTGGTCAACTCGCCGGACGGCAGCGATCGTCTCACCGAGCAGATCAAGGCGCTGCGCCGGTCGCTCGCCATGGACATGGGCTTCGTGATGCCCGCGGTGCGCATCCTCGACAACGTGCAGCTCGACGCCAACAGCTACGTCATCAAGATCAAGGAGGTCGAGGGCGGTACCGGGCGGGTCTGGCCGGGGCAGTACATGGCGATGGACCCGATGGGTGGCCAGGTGAACCTGCCCGGCATGCACACCACCGAGCCGACGTTCGGCCTGCCCGCCACCTGGATCGACGCGAGCCTGAAGGAGGAGGCGGCGGTCAAAGGCTACACCGTGGTCGACGCCGCGACCGTGCTGGCGACGCATCTGACCGAACAGCTCAAGGCGAACATCTCCGAGCTGCTCTCCTACGCCGAGGTACAGAAGCTGCTGCGCGAGCTGCCCAAGGAGCAGGGCGAGCTCGTCAAGGAGATCGTGCCCGGGCAGATCACCATCACGGGCATCCAGCGGGTGCTGCAGCTCCTGCTCACCGAGCGCATCTCGATCCGCGACCTCGGCACCATCCTGGAAGGCGTCGCCGACGCGCTGTCGTTCACGCGCAGCCCCAACGTGCTGGTCGAGCATGTGAGGAGCCGCCTCGCCCGCCAGATCTGCGCCCAGTACACGACGCCGGCCGGCCACCTGCCGCTGATCGCGCTCTCGGCCCGGTGGGAGCAGGCCTTCGCCGAATCGATCGTCGGCCAGGGCGACGACCGCCAGCTCGCCATGCAGCCGTCGCGGCTGTCCGAGTTCATCACGCTGGTGCGCGAGCGGTTCGAGGAGGCGGCTCGCATGGGCGAGGCGCCCGTGCTGGTCACCTCGCCGGGCATCCGGCCGTTCGTGCGCTCGATCGTCGAGCGCTTCCGCGCCCAGACGCCAGTGCTCTCGCAATCCGAGATTCACCCGCGCGCCCGGCTGCGCACGGTGGGCAGCATCTGATCCTCCGGACGTCAAGCGGTCTTCGAAGCGCCCCGGACGCGGCCCGTCCGGGGCGCTTCGGCGTTCGGCGCAACGGCCATGTCCGGCACGGCACTTGCTATGCAAGGCGGCCACGGTCGAGCCACCTCTGGCCCGATCCCCCCACCCCCTGCCGGTCCGGACACCCCCGCTCCGCCGCTGTCTTTGGAGGTTCCCATGATCGACCATGCGCACGCCCGCGCCTCCGCGCTCACGCGCCGTCACGTCCTGATCGGCGGTGCCGCTGCCGGCGTGCTCGGCACGCTGCACGGCGCGGCGGCACAGACGGCCGCCAAGGTGACGATCGCGATGTCGCTCGGCGACGTCCCGCGGTTGTGGGCCGGGCCGGACGGCGGCTTCGAGGGCCTGCGCTTCGGCGGCTACACGGTGTTCGACGCGCTGGTCGCATGGGATCTGTCCAGTGCCGACAAGCCCTCGACCCTGGTGCCGGGCCTCGCCGAATCCTGGAGCATGGACCCGGCCGACCGCACCCGCTGGATCGTCAAGCTGCGGCCCGGCGTGACCTTCCACGACGGCACGCCGTTCGACGCCGACGCCGCCGTGTGGAACTTCGCCTCGGTGTTCGACGACAAGGCGCCGCAGTATCTCGCCCAGCGCGCGCTCGGGATCCGGGGCCGCCTGCCGAGCGTCAAGGGCGCCGAGAAGATCGACGCGACGACGATCGCGATCCTCACCCATGCCGAGGACTCGCTGCTGCCCTATCAGCTCACGTTCCTGTTGTTCGCGAGCCCGGCCCGCTACGCCGCACTCGGCAACGACTGGATGAAGTTCGCGGCCGAGCCCGCCGGCACCGGGCCGTTCAAGGTCGTCAGGCTCGAGCCGCGCGTGCGCCTCGAACTCGCTCGCAACGATGCGTATTGGGACAAGCCGCGGCTGGCCAAGAGCGCGACGCTCGTGCTGGTACCGATCCCGGACGGCACGGCCCGCGTGTCGGCGCTGCGCGCCGGTCAGGTGGACTTCATCGAGTCGGTGCCGCCCGACACGATCCCGAGCCTGAAGGGCGCCGGCTTCACCGTGACCCAGAACGTCTATCCGCACACCTGGATCTGGTATCTCTCGGTGCTGCCAGGCTCGGCCTTCGCCGACAAGCGGGTGCGCCGGGCCGCCAATCTCGCGATCGACCGCGCCGGCATCGTCGAGATGCTCAACGGCACGGCGATCGCGGCCGAGGGCCTGGTGCCGCGCACCTCGCCGTGGTTCGGCAAGCCCGGCTTCGTGCTGAAGCATGATCCGCAGGCGGCGAAAACGCTGCTCGCCGAGGCGGGCTACGGCGCCGGCAAGCCGGCGCGGGCCAAGATTCTGATCGCCAACTCGGGCGGCGGCCAGATGCAGCCCCTGCCCATGAACGAGGCGATCCAGCAGAGCCTCGCCGAGGTCGGCATCGTGGTCGAGTATCAGGTGGTCGACTTCATCACGCTGTTCACGGCCTATCGCAACGGCGCCAAGCCGCCGGCCGACAATCCGGTCGGGCTCAACCTGTCGCTACCGACCCAGGATCCGACCAGCGGTTTCGTCCGCTGCTTCGACTCCGCATTGGTGTCGCCGCGCGGCACCAACTGGGGCCACTACGCGAACCCGGCCGTCGACGCCGCCTTCAAGACCGCGCAGCTCGCCCGCGACGTCGCGGCCCGCGACCAGGCGATGGCCGAGGCGCACGCACTGCTGGTCGACGACGCCGTGGCCCTGATGGTCGTGCACGACCGCAATCCGCGCGCCATGTCGGCCAAGCTGAAGGGCTTCGTGCAGCCGCAGAACTGGTTCGCCGATTTTACGCCGGTCGCGATGGGGTGATCCCGGCTCCGAGCGCCGGACGTGGTCATGGCCGGGCCTGTCCCGGCCATCCACGGCACTGCTTCAGAGCAACATCAAACACGTGGATGCCCGGCACGAGGCCGGGCACGACGAGTCTGAATTCGCGGCCACTGGCATGAGCCGCATCGAGACCCGGGAGACGATCTGATGAAAACGGATCTCGTCGTGCGCAATGCGCGCGTCGTGCGCCACGACGGCGAGTTCTTCGGCGGCGTCGCCGTCGTGGACGGCACGATCGCGATGCTGGGCGCGAACGCGATGCTGCCGGATGCCACGCGGGTGATCGATGCCGAAGGCCGGGTGCTGATGCCCGGCGTGATCGACACCCACTGCCATCTCGGCTTCCACTATCCCTACGACGAGGATCTCGCCACCGAGACACCGCCCGCGGCGGTCGGCGGCGTCACCTCGGCGCTCGACTACACGCCGCTGGTCACGGCCGACCATCTCGGCTTCTTCCGCGAGAAGTGCCGGCAGATCGAGACCCGCTCGGCGATCGACTGGGGCTTCCATTTCATCATCCAGCGCGAGGAGGACGTCCACCGGCTGGCGCAGATCACGGCCGACACGGGCGTCACCTCCTACAAGTTCTATTTCGGCTACGAGCCCGACAACGCCATCGGCATCGTCCCGGCGACCGACGGCTGGATTTTCGGGGCCATGCGGGCGCTGGTGACGATCCCCGGCGGCGTCATCAACGTCCATTGCGAAAACACGGCGGTCGGCACCTGGCTGGAGCGCGAGCTCCGCCCGACCGGCCGGCAGGATCTCGGCGCCTATCAGGAATCGCGGCCGGGCTTCGTCGAGGAGGAGACGATCCGCCGAATGATCTTCTTTTCCGAGCTGACCGGCTGCCCGCTGCATGTCGTGCACACCACCATCGGGGCCGGCGTGAGGCTCGGCGTCGAGGCCCGCGCCCGCGGTGTCGACGTCACGATCGAGACCTGCCCGCATTACCTCACCCGCACCTCCTACGATCCCGATCTCGACATGAAGGCGAAGATCTGCCCGCCTTTGCGCACCAAGGACGAGCAGGAGGCGCTGTGGCGCGGCGTCGCCGACGGCGGCATCTTCTCGATCGGCACCGACCATGTGCCGTTCCGGCCCAAGACGGGCGTCGATCTATGGACCGAGTCGCCCGGCGCGGTCGGCTTCCAGTGGGAGCTGCCGCTGATGCTGCATTTCGGCCACCACGCGCGCGGTGTGCCGCTCACCCGGCTGGTCGAGATCAATTCGTTCAATCCGGCCCGCCGCTTCGGCCTCGCGCCGAGGAAGGGCACCCTGCAGGTCGGCGCCGACGCCGACCTCGTGCTGGTCGACCTCGATCTCGAAAAGACCGTCACCCACCAGGGCAAGGGCCACTGTATCTACGAGGGGATGCGGCTGAAGGGCTGGCCGGTGGCGACCATCGTGGCCGGCGCCGTGGTGGCCGAGAACGGCGCCTACGACGACACCGCGGCCCGCCCCGCCCGCTGTCTCAACGTACCGGCCGGGATGGGGTGACGTGTCGGTCCTCGAGGCGGAACCAGCGCGGATCGGCGATGGCGCCTCGGACTTGGTGAAAACGTTTTCACCGAGTTGAGGGCATCGATCGTCACGGCGTGAGGATACGGGACGGGGACCGTGGGGCTTGGTCGCTCGGGTTTGATCGTGGGCGACCAGCCGGGCCGCATCCGGCGCGGAACATTACCGCAGCACCTCAGGCCGCTTTCGGGGGAGTTGATTAAAATCCTGGTGAATTTTGTAAATCGTTCTAAGAACAAGAGATTTATAGTCTGCCTCGGGTCGCCGATCACGACAACGTGAGCGACCGGAGGGGAAACCTTCCGGGCCCGTATCGGTTGTTGCGGCAGGGGATGGTGCGCTGCACGGGGATTTTCGGTTTCCACGCCACGTCCGGGATGAACACGGGTTCGTGACCGAACACGCGTTCCCGACCGACAGAGGTGGATTGAACCGAGCCCCGATCGCCGGCGACCAACGGACACGTTCGATGGGAGGGGTCACATGAACAACGCGTCGCTCGCCACTGCCGACCGAGTCACCCACCTGAAGGTCGTCGTGCTCGCGCTGATCGCCTCGATCGCCATCATGGTGATCGGCATCACGGCGCACGCGGTGGACGACACCCGCGCCTACGGAGTCGCCGCGACCCCGATCAAGGCCGGCAAGGTCATGGTCTCCACCACGGACGCGCGCACCCTGGTGCGCTGATCGGTTTTCCTCCTGGCCTCGGCGATTGCCCCGCCGAACGCCAGTCACGTCGAACCTCCAGACGTCGCAAACGGCCGGGCCCCGCCCCGGCCGTTTTGCGTTGGCGGGCGCCTCCTCGTGTCCCGGGCGCGTCGACCGGCGACGCGAACCGAGACCCAGAGCGATCGGCACGAGAGGCTTGCCGCCAGGGCACGATGCCGAAATCACGTGGCGCGAAAACAAAAACCCCGCCATTCGCGGCGGGGGTCGGAAGACGTCCGAGTTCGGGAGGAGAGCCCACGGCTCACGGACAACGCCGAACAGCTGGGACGGAAATCGACGCGATCGGCAAGGACGGACCGACGGAGCGGATCGGCAGAGCCCGGTCAGGTCGGTCGCCGGCCGGGCCGGCGACCCTTGGTCGATCAGGGTCAGATGGCGATGCGGGCCTCGTCGTCGGACGGCTCGCGGAGAACATAGCCGCGGCCCCAGACGGTCTCGATGTAGTTGCGGCCCTGCGACGCGTTCGCCAGCTTCTTGCGCAGCTTGCAGATGAACACGTCGATGATCTTCAGCTCGGGCTCGTCCATGCCGCCGTAGAGATGGTTGAGGAACATCTCCTTGGTGAGCGTCGTGCCCTTGCGCAGGCTGAGGAGCTCCAGCATCTGGTACTCCTTGCCGGTCAGATGCACCCGCTGGCCGCCGACCTCCACGGTCTTGGTGTCGAGATTGACGATCAGGTCACCGGTCTGGATGACCGACTGGGCGTGGCCCTTCGACCGGCGCACGATCGCGTGGATCCGCGCCACCAGCTCGTCCTTGTGGAACGGCTTGGTCATGTAGTCGTCGGCGCCGAAGCCGAGCCCCTTCACCTTGTCCTCGATGCCGGCGAGGCCGGACAGGATCAGGATCGGCGTCTTGACCTTGGACACCCGCAGCGCCCGCAGCACCTCGAAGCCCGACATGTCCGGCAGGTTGAGGTCAAGCAGAATGATGTCGTAGTCGTAGAGCTTGCCGAGATCGACGCCCTCTTCGCCCAGATCGGTCGTGTAGACGTTGAAGCTCTCCGACTTCAGCATCAACTCGATGGATTGCGCAGTCGCGCTGTCGTCTTCGATCAGGAGAACGCGCATGCCAGTCCCCTTCCATGCCGCGTCGGATTGAGGGCGGCCCGCCGCACTGCCGGCCAACTCTGACGCCTCGGGACCCAACTGATTCGAAAGGTTAACGGCCAATCCTTAACAAAGTCTGATTCCCCAGCGCAAGACACCACTGGGCAATTTCGCCAGAATCGGCCTAAAATGTTGTGGCGGGATGGTTTTTTGAGCACGTTCACGCTCACATCTCACTTTAGGAAGTGGCCGTAACCGATTCAGTCGACTCGCCCCTCCGTCGGCGGGGAGACGAGATTTCCGGATGGACCCGAGGACGGTGATCCAATGATTAACGGTGCGGGTAAACATCGCGTTAAAGTCGGCGGATCGGCCCCCGGTGGCGCGAATCGGTCGGCCCCCGCAGGGCGGCCCAGGTGAGGAGGCGCAGGTGAGGACACTCGCCGAGCAGATCGCCGAGATCGACGGGGTCGAGGTGTTCGGCCGCGTCGTCGGCGTGCGCGGCCTGATGGTCGAGGTGGCCGGGCCGCTGCACGCGATGTCGGTCGGGGCGCGTGTCGGAATCGAGACCACGGGCCGCACAATCCCTTGTGAAGTCGTGGGTTTTTCCGGCGACCACGCACTCCTGATGCCGTTCGCGGCACTCGAGGGCGTGCGCCGCGGCTGCCGCGCCGTGGTGATGTCGGCGGCCGCCGCGGTCCGCCCCTCGGAGGGGTGGCTCGGCCGTGTCGTCAACGCGCTCGGCGAGCCGGTCGACGGGCAGGGTCCGCTGCCGATTGGCCCGACGCCGTGTCGTTTCCGCAACAGTCCGCCCTCGGCGCATGCCCGCCAGCGGGTCGGCGGGCCGATCGATCTCGGCGTGCGCGCGCTCAATACATTCATCACCTGCTGCCGCGGCCAGCGCATGGGCATCTTCGCCGGCTCCGGCGTCGGCAAGTCGGTCCTGCTCTCGATGCTGGCCCGCAACGTCGATGCCGACGTCTCGGTGATCGGCCTGGTCGGCGAGCGCGGCCGCGAGGTGCAGGAGTTCCTTCAGGACGACCTCGGGCCGGAGGGCCTCGCCCGCTCGGTCGTCGTCGTCGCCACCTCGGACGAGCCGGCGCTGATGCGCCGCCAGGCCGCGTATCTCACGCTGGCGATCGCCGAATATTTCCGCGACGCCGGCAAGAGCGTCCTGGTGCTGATGGATTCGGTCACGCGCTTCGCCATGGCGCAGCGCGAGATCGGCCTCTCGGCCGGCGAGCCGCCGACCTCCAAGGGCTACACCCCGACCGTCTTCACCGAGCTGCCGCGCCTGCTGGAGCGGGCCGGCCCCGGCACCAATGCGGGCGCCATCACGGGCATCTTCACCGTGCTGGTCGACGGCGACGACCACAACGAGCCGGTCGCCGACGCGGTGCGCGGCATTCTCGACGGCCATATCGTGATGGAGCGATCGATCGCCGAGCGCGGCCGCTACCCGGCCATCAACGTCCTGAAATCGATCTCGCGGACCATGCCGCGCGCCTGCGACCCGGACTACCTGCCGGTGATCATGCAGGCCCGCAAGGTGATGGCGACCTATGCCGACATGGAGGAGCTGATCCGGCTCGGCGCCTATCGGCCCGGCTCCAGCGCCGAGGTCGACGAATCGATCAAGCTGCACGAGCCGCTGGAGACCTTCCTGAAGCAGGGCAAGAGCGAGTCGACCTCGCTGGCCGACGGCTACAGGAGATTGCAGCAAATCCTCATGGGCGCAGAAACCGAAAACTAAGACTATGCTCCCAGAATGGCGACCTGTTCGGAGCGGCTCTCGGCCCTGTCGTGCCAGGCTGCATTCGAGGCCGCACTCGGGGCTTCTGGGGAGTAACAGTCGATGAAGTCGCGCGATACACTTATTCGGCTCAAGAAGTTTCAGGTCGACGAGCACCGTCGCAAGGTCGCCCAGATCGAGACCATGATCGCCGAGTTCCTGCGGATGGCCGGCGATCTCGACCGCGAAATCCAGGTCGAGCAGGAGCGGGCCGGCATCGCCGATCCGGCGCATTTCGCCTATCCGACCTACGCCAAGGCCGCGATGCAGCGGCGCGAGAACCTCAAGCGCTCGGCCGACGAGCTGTCCGGCCAGCTCGAGGAGGCCCGCGCGGCGCTGCAGGAATCGTTCGAAGAGCTCAAGAAGGTCGAGCTGCTCGACGAGCGCGACCAGCACCGCGAGCGCGTCGCCGAGAACACCCGCGAGCAGCACGAGCTCGATTCGATCGCCGGCCTGCGGGCGCGCGGCGCCGTCGCCTGATCGATTCCCGCCTCCTGCCGGTCTCTGGTTTCCTGCCGCTCACGAAGGCCCGGGCCTGCCGCCCGGGCCTTCGTCGTTGCGGCGGCACGCATCCGCGGCGCTCGCTCCCCCTCGCCCCGCGGTGCTTGCGGGGCTGCGACCTTCGGCCATAATCGCGGCCGGGTGGGAACGGGGCGCCGGGATGCTGTCGTCGGCCGAACTGGTGTGGCTGCTCGCCGGAGTCGCCAAGGGCGATCTCGCGGCGTTCGAGCGTCTGTACATGGCGACGCGAGGGCGCCTCTATGCCGTGGTGCTCGGCATCGTGCGCCGGCCCGCGGTCGCCGCCGCGGTGCTGCAGGACGCCTATCTGCGCATCTTCGCCGAGGCGCCGCGGTTCGACCCGGCGCGGGCGACGCCGACGACCTTCATGGTGGCGATCGCCCGGCGCGAGGCGATCGCCGTGGCGCGCCGCGACGGCGCCATCGGGCGCGACGCCCCCGGCGACGCGGACACGGAGGATGGCGGACAGGGCGAGGACGGGTCCGGATCGGACGGCGACGCCGAGGTCGAGGCGGCGCCCGCGCCGCCGCCGAGCGAGACGCTCAAGCAGCTGCTCGGCGCCATCGGCCGGCTGGAGCCCGACCGCCGGCGCATGATCCTGCGCGCGTATTTCAACGGGGTCGATCGCGCCGGCCTCGCGAGCGAGTTCGACCGGCCGGTCGGAACCATCAAGACGCAGCTCCGGCGCGCGCTCGCCGACCTGCGGGAGTATTTGGGGAATGACTGACGACGACCGCGCCGGACTGGCGGCCGAGTACGTGCTCGGCACGCTGGACGCCGACGAACGCGACGAGGCGGACGCGCTGATCGCGCGCGATCCGGCCTTCGCGGCGCAGGTCGCGGCGTGGGAACGCCGGCTCGGCGAGCTCGACACGATGGTCGATCCGGTGACGCCGCCGGCGGCGATCTGGATGGCGCTGCGCGCCCGGTTGCCGGAGCCGTCTGCCGCTGCGCCACCCGTGTCAGAAGCGGTGGTGCCGGAATCGGTGGCACCGGAGCCGCCGGTCGCACCGGTCGCACCGGAGATCCCGGTCGCGGCGGCCGCACCGACGCCGCCGGTCTCCTCCTCGCCGCCCCCGTTCGAGCCGATCGCGGCGGAGCTGATCGCTCCCGCGGTGGCGGGCGCCGACAAAACGCCCGCGCCGGCGGCCTCGTCGCCCGACGTCCTGCGCGCCGTCGCCGAGGCGTTGGCGATGCCGCTCGCGGAGACCGAGGCTCGCGTGACGCCCCCGGCCTCGGCCCCGCCCCGGACACCGGCCGCGACGACCGCTCCGGCCGGCCCGGCGCCGATCACGGCCGGCGATCGCGACACCACGGCGGTCGACATCAAAATCTTTCCGGACGAAGACGCCACGGTGCCGGGTTATCCGCGCGGTCCGGCCGGCGTGCCGGACATCGGACCGGCGCCAGGTCCGTCGGGAGGCGCCCCCGGCGGCGCCCTGATTCCGCTGCCGACCGGCGGCGACGACGCGACGGTGCGGCGGCTGGTGCGTAGCGTGCAACGCTGGCGCAGCCTCGCGGTCGGGCTTTCGGCCTTCGTTCTGGCGCTCGGCGGTCTCGCCGCCGCGGCGCTTTTCGCACCCGATCGGCTGCCGCCGGAGCTGCGCCTCCTCCCGGGCCGGGTCGAGATCCGCGAGGTGGTGCGCACCGTCGAGGTTCCGATCGCGCCGTCCCCCGCCCCGCCCGCGGCGCCGCCGACCGACCCGGCCCGCCATGTCGCGGTGCTGCAGGCCGAGGGGACGACGCCGGCGTTCATCGTGTCGCTGCAGCCCGACCGCAAGAGCCTGATGGTCCGCCGCGTCAAGGCTGCCGACGAAGGCGACAAGCGCTACGAGCTGTGGCTGGTCTCGGACAAGTATCCGGCGCCGCGCTCGCTCGGCCTGCTCGGCACCGCCGAGTTCACCATCGTGCCGGCGGTCGCGGACTTTCCGCCCGACGTAGTCGCGGCCGCCGTCTATGCGGTGTCGCTGGAGGCGGAGACCGGCTCGCCGATCGACGGCCCCTCCACTCCGGTCGTCGCCTCGGGCCGCCTGATCGAAGCCGTCCCCGAGATGCCCGCCGCCCCCCCGAGCGGCAGCAGCGCGCCGTAACGCCCGGCAACAGCACCGCCGCGCCCCGCACAACAAGAACGCCCGGCTTTCGCCGGGCGTCTACGTCGGGGGAGTCGCGGCCCTTCTGGGCCGCGCGGGAACCGAACCGATCAGCGCACCGCGCCGAAATTGGCGGCGAGTCGCTGAGTCGCCGGCATGGCGAAGCCTGCGGGCTTGCCCGCCGCCGAAGCGGCGTTCGGGGCGTAGACGCCGCGCTGATCCGGCACCGGCTTGAACGCGTCGGTGAGGCCGACCACGGTCTCGGCGGCGCCGAGCACCAGGAAGCCGTCCGGCTCGGTGATCTTGCGGATCCGCTCCAGCACGTCGACCTTGGTGGCCTGGTCGAAATAGATCAGCACGTTGCGGCAGAAGACGAGATCGAACGGGCCGAGGCTGGTGAAGTCGCCGAGCAGGTTCAGCGTGCGGAACTGCACCATCGAGCGGATCTCGGAGGAGATCTGCCAGGTCTCGCCGGTCTGCGTGAAGTACTTCAGCAGCATCTGGATCGGCAGGCCGCGCTGCACCTCGAACTGCGAGTAGACGCCGGCCTTGGCCTTGTCGAGCACCTCCATCGAGAGGTCGGTGGCGATCATCTCGATGCGCCAGCCGTCGAGCCGCGAGCCCATGTCCTTCAGGCACATGGCGAGCGAGTAGGGCTCCTGCCCCGTGGAGGCGGCGGCGCACCAGATGCGCAGCTTGCGCTTCGCCTCGCGTGCCTTGAGGAGCGACGGAATGATCGAGTTGCGGAAGTGATCGAACGGCACCTTGTCGCGCAGGAAGAAGGTCTCGTTCGTGGTCATCGCCTCGACGACGGCGACCAGCAGGCTCTCCGAGCCCGGCCCCTTGAGCTTCTGCACGAGCTCGCTCAGGCCGCCGAGATTGTTCTTGCGGGCGATCGGCAGCAGGCGACTCTCGACCAGGTACTCCTTGTCGGCGGAGAGCACGAGGCCGGACCTGTCCTTGAGCAGCTTTCGCAGGTAGTCGTAGTCGAACGGCGTCACGAGCGCTCTCCCGAGAAAATACGCGTTACTTTCTGGGCGATCTGCCCCAGCGGCAGGATTGCGGAGCACAATCCCGCCTGGGCGACGGCCCCCGGCATTCCCCACACGACGCTCGAGGCCTCGTCCTGAGCGATGACGCTGCCGCCTGCGGCGACGAGCTCGGCCGCCCCTTTGGCCCCGTCCGATCCCATTCCGGTGAGGATGACGCACAGCGTCGCCCCGCCCCAGACCTGCGCGGCCGTCGACAGCAACGGGTCGACGGCGGGCTTGCAGAAATTCACCAGGGGACCGTCGCGCAGGACGATCACCGGGCTTCCGTCGCGCCGGGCCACCTGCATGTGGATGGCGCCCGGAGCGACATAGACGCGACCCGCGACGACCGGTTCCCCGTCCTGGGCTTCCCGAACCGGACGACCGCTGGCGCGCGACAGATGCTCGGCCAGAATCGTGGTGAAGGTCGGCGGCATGTGCTGGGTGATCAGCACCGGCACCTGATCGATCACGCGGCCGAGCTGCGCGATCACCTCGTTGAGAGCCTGCGGGCCGCCGGTCGAGGAGCCGATCAGCAGCACGCGCGGCAGGGTGTGCGAGAACGGCCGCAGCTTCAGGGCAACGGTCTTCTCGATCGTGTGCGCCGGCGGCGCGACGGACGGACGAGCGCCGCCGCCGGCGAGGCGCGTGTCGGGATGAGCCGGCGCCGCCGGCGTGGCCGGACGGGGCGCGCGCATCCGCCGCCGGCGCAAGCCGAGATGACGGACCTTCTCGACGAGATCGCGCTTGAAGTCGGCCGAGGTGGTGACGCCGCGCGCCGTCTCCGGCTTCGGGATGTAGTCGGCGGCACCGAGCGAGAGCGCCTTCAGGCTGATCTCGGCGTTCTTCAGCGTCAGCGTCGACGCCATGATGACGACGAGATCGCGCTTCTTGGCGAGCAGCAGCGGCAGGGCCGAGATTCCGTCGAGCACGGGCATCTCGATGTCGAGGATGGCGACGTCCGGATCGAGCCTCTCGACCTGGTCGACGGCCTCCTGGCCGGTGCGCAGCGAGGCGACGACCTCGAAGTCGGGCTGCTCCTCGAGCCAGCGGGAGATCAGGCCGCGCACCACGACCGAATCATCGACCACCATGACCCGAACCCGGTCGCCGGTGGCGGTCGATGCCCTGGACGTGGATGTGACGGCGAGTGCCATAACGCGAGATACTCGGTTACGCAGAAGAGACGACGGAGATGGCTTGCGAACGTGGAGCGTCCGGCCGGGACGCGCCGATCAGGTCTGGGCCGGATCGGCGGCGACGAGGCCGACCTCCTGGAACTTCGCCGCGACGATGTCCTTGTCGAACGGCTTCATGATGTATTCGTCGGCGCCGGCGTGCAGGGCACGGGCGATCTGCGCGACCTCGTTCTCGGTGGTGCAGAACACCACCTTCGGGCGGTCGCCACCCGGCATGCGCCGCAGCGTGCGCAGGAACTCGTAGCCGTCCATGCGCGGCATGTTCCAGTCGAGCAGGACCGCGTCGGGAAGCTCGCGCTGGCAGGCGTCGAGTGCCTCCTGGCCGTCCTCGGCTTCGGTGATGGCGAAGTCCATGCCTTCCAGGATCCGGCGCGCCACCTTGCGGATGACGCTCGAGTCGTCGACAACCAGACAGGTCTTCATCGCGTGCCTCGTCTCTCTCGTGCCCCGGCCGCGATCGTGCCGCCGGCGCACCCGCAATCGTTGAACGCTTCGGCTCAGGCCGCGATGGCCTCGCCCATGTCGAGCACCCGGTCGACGTCGAGGACGACCAGGAGCTGTCCCTCGAGCCGATGGACGCCGGCCGACACGCGGGCGAGCCGCGCGTCGAGATTGACCGGGTTCGGCTCGCGGGCGGTCTCGTCGAGCTTGAGCACCTCGCCGACCGAGTCGATCAGCAGGCCGTAGGACTCGCCCTTCGATTCGATGCCGATCGCCATCGGCTTCTTGCCGTCCTCGCGCTTCGGCAGGCCGAGCCTTCGGCGCATGTCGATCGCCGTGACGATGCGGCCGCGCAGGTTCAGCACGCCGGCGATCTCCGGCTGCGAGAGCGGAACCCGCGTGAGACGCTCGAGCATGAACACGTCCTGCACCCGCGAGATCGGCAGCCCGAAGAGCTGCTCGCCCAGCATGACGGTGACGTATTCGGTGAGCTGGTCGCTCGAAGTGTTGTCGTTCGCCATCCTCGTCTCCATCACGCGGCCTCGGCGTGGGCGGTCTGTTCCTTCAGGGCGGCGATCAGGCCGGGCCGGTCGAACTTGGCTACGAAGTCGTGGAAGCCGACCTCGCGCCCGCGCTCGATCGCCTCGGGCGAGGTCAGGCCCGACAGGGCGATGATCGGGACGTCCTTGGTCTCGGGATCGGAGGTCACCGCCTGGGCGAGCTCGAAGCCGTTCATGCCGGGCATGTCGATGTCGGTCACGACGACGTCGATGCGCTTGCCCGACTTCAGCACCTCGAGCGCTTCCTGGGCGGCGGCGACCGTGGTGACCTGATAGCCGGCGGCCTTGAGCACCGGAGTGAGCATGTTGCGGAAGAACGCCGAGTCGTCGACGAACAGCAACGTGCGGGTCACCGGACCGCCGAGCGCCTTGTCCTTGCGGCGCAGCCAGTCCTCGAAGGCGATCGGCAGGAAGTAGCCCATGTCGAGCACTTCGGTGGCCTGGCCCTTGATCACGGCGGAACCGAGAACGCCCGGAACGTCGCTCGACACCTCGATGTTGAGCGTGTCCTCGACGATGTCGACGATCTCGTCGACCACGAGACCCATCGAGCGCCCGTCGTCGGAGAAGACGAGCAGCGGCTGGGTGCCCTGGGTGCGGATCTGCACCTCGTCGTTGACCCGCACCAGCGGCATCAGCTGGCCGCGATACTGGACCAGACGACGGCCGTTGGAGATCTCGATCTTGGTCGCGTCGATCTCCTCGAGCCGGGTGACCAGCGACAGCGGCACCGCCTTGGGCTCCGGCGAGCCGGCCCTGAAGACGAGCAGCGAAGTCGTGTTGTCCTGACCGACGTGATGCTGGACGGCGTTGCTCTCCTCGGACTGCGCCTGCGTGGTGGCGATGGTGCCGAGCGCACGGGCGATCCCGTTCGGATCGATGATCATGATCACCGAGCCGTCGCCCAGGATGGTGTTGCCGGAGAACATCGCGATGTCGCGCAGCTTGCTCGACATCGGCTTGACCACGATTTCCTCGGTGTGGAAGACGCCGTCCACCACGATGCCGAAGGTCTGGGTGCCGACCTGCGTCACCACGATGAAGCCGTTCTCGGCGTCGTCGTTCGACTGCGTCTCGCCCTCGTCCATCTTGAGCAGGCTCTTGAGCCGGATCAGCGGCAGGAGCTTGTTGCGCAGGCGCAGGACCGGGGTGTCCTTGATCCGTTCGATCTTGTGCTCCGAGTTGGTCTGGGCGCGCACCAGCTCGACGACCGAGAGCTGCGGGATCGCGAAGCGGTCGCCGCCGGCCTCGACGATCAGGGTCGAGACGATCGCCAGCGTCAGCGGGATCTTGATGACGAAGCTCGACCCCGAGCAGGCCACCGACTTGACGTCGACGGTGCCGCCGATCTGGTCGATGTTGGAGCGGACCACGTCCATGCCGACGCCGCGGCCCGACACGCTCGTCACCTTGGCGGCGGTCGAGAAACCCGGCGCGAAGATGAACTTGTGGATCTGCGCCTCGCTCATCTTCTCGATCTGGGCCTCGGTGGCGAGCCCGCTCGAGATGGCCTTGGCCTTGATCTTCTCGGTGTTGAGGCCGCGGCCGTCGTCCGAGATGTCGATGATGATGTGGCCGCCCTCGTGATAGGCCGAGAGGCGGATCGTGCCCTTGTCCGGCTTGCCCAGCGCGCGCCGCTCGGCCGGCGACTCGAGGCCGTGGTCGGCCGAGTTGCGGACCATGTGGGTCAGCGGATCCTTGATCAGGTCGAGCACCTGGCGGTCGAGCTCGGTGTCGGCGCCGTGCATCTCGAGCTCGATCTGCTTGCCGAGTTCGGTCGCGAGGTCGCGCACGATACGGGGCAGCTTCTGCCACGCGTTGCCGATCGGCTGCATGCGCGTCTTCATGACGCCTTCCTGCAGCTCGGCCGTGACGTTGGAGAGCCGCTGCAGCGGCACCTTGAACTCGGAGTCCTCGTGACGGCGGACGATCTCGAGCAGCTGGTTGCGGGTCAGCACCAGCTCCGACACCATCGTCATCAGGTGCTCGAGCGTCTCGACGTTGACGCGGATCGACTGGTTCGCGACCTTGCCGTCGCCGCTCTTCTCGTCGTCGCCCTTGGGCTCGGTCGCCTTGGCGGCGAGCGCGGCGGCCGCCTTGGCGGCCGAGGTGGTCTGCGCCATGTCGGGATTGAAGACCGGCCCGGGCGTCTCGCGGAAGGCGCGCTCCAGCTCGTCGAGCGACACCTCGCCCGGACGCAGCTGACGCTCCAGCACCTGATAGGTGAGCTCGCCCTTGGTGACGTCGGCATCGGCCTTCGCGGCGGGAGCGGCGGGAGCGGCGGGCGCCGCCGCGGCGGGGGCCGGCGCCTCGGCCGCCTTGGCGGGCGCGGGCGCGTTGATGGCGAGCCGCTCGAGTTCGTCGATCAGATCGCGATCCTGGCCGGCCGGCTCTTCCTGGTTCTGCTCGAGGTCGTCCAGGATCGACTTGATCCGGTCGATGGTCGAGAGGATGAGGGTGACGGCCTCGCCCGTGACGGCCGTGCCGTCGCGGAACTTGCCCATCAGCGTCTCGGCGGCGTGCGCCAGAGCTTCGAGCCGGGGCAGCCCGAGGAACCCGCAGGTTCCCTTGATGGTGTGGACGAGCCGGAAGATGTTGTCGAGGATCTTGGCGTTGTTTGGATCCTGCTCGAAACGAACGAGTTCGACGTCGACGACATCGAGGCTTTCATTCGTCTCGGTCAGGAATTCCCGGAGCAAGTCGTCCATCGGATAAAACTCGCGTTACAGGACCGCGCAGCCCGGAGAGGAATTCGGGAGCGAATGCAGTCTCTTGGGAAAGCGTTTAAGTTTCGTTGCGGACGAGGGCGCGGAAACACGCATCCTGGCGATGTTCTTGCGCGACGATCGCGGGCGTTCGTCGCGCCCCGCCCTCGCGGGCTCCGCGACGAAGCATCGGAATTGTTGAAAATTAGAGAGAATATGGGGACGCGACCGGGCCCGTTAAGATTGCCTTAAGGGGCCCCGCAGCGATCCGCGGGCCGCGAAAAATTTTGCGTGGCGCCGCGTTCGCGCTGCTCGACTAACACTCGGAAAGGCTTGAAATAACCCTTTTGTACGAGGGTCGTTCAGCCGACATTCGCCACCGGCTCGGCGCCGGCACCGGCACCGGCCGGCGCGACGGCCGTGATCACGATCGCCTCGCCCTCGACCGCGAAGGCGACCTCGAGCCCGCAGGCCTTCGCCAGCAGGCCGGCGTAGAACGGCTGGACGGCATGCGCGTCGAGCGCCGGATCCTCCGGCGTGCCGGCGACAAGGTGGGGCAGATGCTGCGGCACGCGCGCGTTCATGCCGCGCGTCTCGACCCGGAAACCCATGCCCTCGCCCTCGCCGACCGGATCGATCGCGAGCGTGCCGCCGCGCGGAATCGTCTGGCCGGCGAGCAGCAGCAGGTTGAGCACCAGCTTGACCCGGTTCTTGGGCAGCAGCAGCCGCGGCAGGCTCCAGGACAGCTTGACCTTCTCGTCCTCGAGGGCGCCGCGGGCCACCTTCTCGGCGTCGCCGAGATCGATCTGGGCGCCGGCCGAGCCGGCGGCGCCGAAGGCGAGCCGGCAGAACTGCAGCCGGGCCGAGACCCGCCCGGCGCTCTTCTTGATGAGATCGAGCGCGAAGGTCTTGGTCTCCTCGTCCTGGGCGTCCTCCAAGACCTCGAGACCGTTGACGATGGCGCCCGAGGGGCTGATCAGGTCATGGCAGACCCGCGAGCACAGCAGGGCGGTCAGATCGAGCGGATCGAGCGTCACGGTGCTGGAGGGCACGGTGCTGCCGGGCACTGCGCTGGACATCGGGTCGGGTCTCCGCGGGGGCCACCGAATCGGCGCCGCGCCGCGGTGGTGCGATGTGATACACCGGCGCAAAGCATCAACGCAAACCACCGCTCACCCCGCCGGACCGACCGCATGGAGCCGACCCGAGACGCCCGCGACGCCGCCCCGCGCTCCGCCCGCCACGATCTCCACGACCTCGTCGACGACCGCCTGGCCGCCGCGCTCTCGACGCTGGTGTCGCGGGCCGGCCGCGCCATCCTCGAGGTCGCGCGCGGGCCGCTGGCCGTCACCGAGAAGGCCGATCATTCGCCCGTGACCGCGGCGGACCGCGCCGCCCAGGACGTGATCCTCGCCGGCCTCGCCCGGCTGCTGCCGGGCGTGCCGGTGGTGTCTGAAGAGAGTGACGACAATGCCGGACGCGACTTCGGCGACGCGCCCTTCGTGCTGGTCGATCCGCTCGACGGCACCCGCGAGTTCGTCGCCGGCACCGACGACTACGCCGTCAACATCGCCATCGTGCGGAATCGCCGGCCGCTCGCCGGCCTGGTCTTCGTGCCGGCCTGCGGCGTGCTCTATCGCGGCCGGGTCGGGCGCGGCGCCGAGCGCGTCGCCCTGCCGGCCGGCGCGTCGGACGGCCCGGCGGCGCCGATCCGGACCCGGCGCCCCCCGGCCGACGGGCTCGTCGCGGCGGTCAGCCGGTCACATCTCGATCCCGACAGCGACCGGTTCCTCGTCGCGAACGGCGTCGTCGACCGCGTTCCGCGCGGCTCGGCGCTCAAGTTCGGGCTGTTGGCCGAAGGCACGGCCGACGTCTATCCCCGCTTCGCGCCGGTGCGGGAATGGGACGTGGCGGCCGGCGACGCGGTGCTGACGGCCGCCGGAGGCGTCGTCCTGCGGCCGGACGGCACCCCGCTGCGCTACGGGGACGGCCCCCGCGGTTTCCTGGTGTCGGGCTTCGTCGCTTGGGGGGCTCCGCCGCCGCCCGGGCCGTGATCCGGATTTCGGCCGCCCGCAGGAAGGCGGAAGCCGGCGCGCCGGCTCACTGGGCGAGCTGGCTCTGTACCTTGGGCCAGTGCGACTGCGCCTCGGTCAGCACGCCGACCGGATCGGCCAGGAACTTCGCCTTCGCCGCGTCGCTGTAGAACAGCATCAGCCGGCCGCGGACGACGAGGAAGATCTCGGGGTGGCCGGGACGCGATACGCCGCGCGCGACGCCGACCGGATCGTAGCCGCCGAACAGCGGCCCGTAGACGCCGGGATTGTCGGCGAAGGCGTTGCGGTTGCCTTCGTTGCGGAACCGCCAGACCGTGCCCTGGTGATCGTACTCGAACTCGGGACGGCCGAGCTCGGGCTGGCCGTCGACGAAATAGGCGACCGGGTCGAAGCCCGCGAGGGCGAGGCCGGAATAGCGGTCGGTGACGACCCGCTCGCTGATCGCGGCCATCGGGCCGCCCGCCGGGGCGAGCGCGAGGCCGAGGACTGCGATGACGAGGGCGGCCGCAAGGCGCGCAGTTTGCAGGGTTCGCCGCCGTGGCGTCATACTGTTGCCGGAAGCTCTCTCGATTCGGATGCGACAGTCCTAGCGCGACTTCGTGATCAAGCCGTTAGCGCACTGCGAGAAAACCGGGTCGAGTTGTCGGAAAGGTCGGACATGCGCACAGCCTGGCGTCGGATCGCGGCCGCGGTAACCTTCGGCGCAACGGTCTTCCTGGTCTGCGCCGTGCCCATCCGGGCCGTCGCGCAGAGCCAGCCGGTGCCGGCGCATCCGCAGCGCAACGACACCTTCACGACCGGCGAGATCGTCTCGGCCGGCCACCGCTTCTTCGGCGGTGTGTCGCGCAGCCTGGCGACCCTCGTCGAGCGCGCCGCCAGCCAGTGGGGCCTGCCCAACGGCTACGTGCTCGGCGAGGAGGGCGGCGGCGCCTTCTTCGGCGGCCTGCGTTACGGCGAGGGCGTGCTCTACACCAAGAACGCCGGCGACCTGAAGGTGTACTGGCAGGGCCCGTCGTTCGGCTGGGACGTAGGCGGCGAAGGCGCCCGCACCATGATGCTGGTCTACAACCTGCCCGCGACCGAAGCGATCTATCAGCGCTTCGGTGGCATCGATGGCTCCGCCTACTTCATCGGCGGGCTCGGCATGACGGCGCTGACCGCCAACAATGTCGTGGTCGTGCCGATCCGCTCCGGCGTCGGGTTGCGGCTTGGGGCCAGCATCGGCTACCTGAAGTTCACGCCGCAATCGACCTGGAACCCGTTCTGATCGGGTCGTCCGCCGCGCTCGCCCGGGTTCCCGCAGCGCAGCCGCCGACCGGGCGCGCGGGTATCATGCGGCCCGGACACTGTTGCGTGATCGCCGCCGAAACGGCTTTCCCGCCCCTTGCAAAACAGTGGTCAGGTTGTTGAATTCCCTTTAGAAGCGCGACATCAAGTCGTCCGCCGGCGGGGTCGGCGCGGCGCGGAGCCGGAGGCGTTCGTCATGATCGAACAGGCCATGCTGTTCGGGATCGGGTTCCTGGTCGCGAGCCTGTTCAACCTTCTGTTCGTGCCGCTGGTGCACAACCGCGCCGTCCGCTTGACCACCCGCCGGCTGGAGGCCTCGACGCCGTTCTCGATGGCCGAGATCCAGGCCGAGAAGGACCAGCTCCGGGCCGAGTTCGCGATGTCGACCCGCCGGCTCGAGATGAGCGTCGAGCAGCTCAAGAGCCGGGCCGCCGGCCAGCTCGCCGATCTCGGCCGCAAGTCGATGGCGATCGCCCGCCTCAGGCAGGAGCTGGACGAGAAGACCGCGGCGCTCGCCGCCATCGAGGCGCGCGAGCGGGCCCTCCAGGAGCAGCTCCAGTCGACCGAGCACGAGTACACGCTCAAGAGCGACAAGGCCCAGACGGTGGAGCGCGTGCTGGTCGGCAAGGAGGCCGAGCTCGCCAAGCTCACCGCGGCGCTGACCGAGCGCAGCTCCGTGTCGGACAGCCAGCGCATCGAGATCGCCACCCTCAAGACCCAGATCGAGTCGCTCAAGTCGCGGGTCGAGCAAGCCCAGCACGACCTCAAGGACACCAAGACCCGGCTCGATCGCGAGCGCGCCGCCGCCGCCGCCGAGCTCGCCCAGGAGCGGACCCGGGCGACCGAGCTCGGTACCCGCGCGGCCGAGCTCGAGCGCCAGCTCGCCGAGCAGACCGGCGAGGCGGACGGGCTCGGCAAGCGCATCCGCGAGCTGGAGGAGCGACTGACCGAGCAGGGCCGCATGCTGGTCGAGCGCGAGTACGATGCCCGTAAGGCGCGCGAGGAGGCGGCCGGCGCCGTCGAGGGCTCGCGCGGCGAGGCGGCCCGGCTGGAGCAGGAGCTGGCCGCGGCCCGGGCCGAGAATGCCCGGCTGCAGCAGGAGCTTCTCGCCGTCCGCAAGGGCACCGAGGAGTCCTGGGCCGCCGAGCGGCTGGAGACCGCCCTGCTGCGCGAGCGCATCAACGACGTCGCCGCCGAGGTGGTCCGCCTCACCATGGCGCTGGAAGGCGACGACTCGCCGATCGCCGCGATCCTGGCCGACGACCGCCCCTCCGAAGATCGCGCCGCCGAAGATCGCTCCGTCGCGGCGGGACGCGCCACGGCGGACGGCGCGCCGCGCGGCGGCGATCTGGTCAGCCGCATCCGCGCCCTGCAGGCCCGCGCCTCGCGGGTCGCTCAGCCCGCCGCCGCGAACGGCGCGCTGGCGAAGCCCGCGACGGCCGCCCCCTGAGCGGCGGCGCGGCCGCGATCCGATGTCCCCTCGGACATGCCGTCGGCCGCCGGCCGCAGCCGCCGCGATGCTCCTCTCCGGCGTGACGGCTTTCATGGCGCTGGCGGCACCGCTCCCGGCCACGGCCGCGGAGCCGCGGCCGGCGGCGTCGCCCGTACACTTCACCGATCGCCAGATCCTGCGTGGCTTCCTGGCCGTCGCCTTCGGGGCCGAGTACGCCACCGGCGCGACGGACCGCATCCGCCGCTTCGACGGCCCGGTCCGGGTGTTCGTCGACGCCACCGGCGCGCCGCCTGCCGTCGCGGCGGCCCGCACCGCGACGGCAGAGGCCGTGGTGGCCGAGATCGGCCGCGGCGTGCAGCACCTCGACATCGCGACGACGCGTGACCGCGCCGCCGCGAACCTCACCGTCGTGATCGTCCGCCGCCGCGCCCTCGCGGCCACGGTGACCGATGTCTTCGGCCCCGGACGCGCCAAGACGATCCTGCGCCGGTTGCGGCCGGATTGCCTCAGCGGTTTCGTGCGCGACGACACCTTCCGGATCCGCCAGGCGGCCGTGATCCTGGTCGCCGACACGTCCGACTTCATCTTCCGCGACTGCACGATCGAGGAGACCCTGCAGGCACTCGGCCCGATCGACGACACCAGGCTGCCGTGGACCATGTTCAACGACGCGGTGCGCACCGGCCGCTTCGGCCGTTACGATCGCTATCTGCTCGGCCTGCTCTACCATCCGCGGATGCGGCCCGGCACAACGCGGCACGACGCGGTCGCGATCGCTCGGTCGGTGCTGCCCGAGGTGCGGGCGTTCGTCGACAACAGCCGGATCGGCACCCGCGCGCCGTCGCCGAAGGGAACCGCCGCCGCGCCGCGGCAGTAAGCTTAACGATTCGTTCCGGTTGCGGCGAGACGCCGCGCCAACTAGGCTTCGATGATGGCCCGGTGGCGGAATGGTGACGCGGGGAGTGCCGACCGCCCTCCCACATCCTGGTTCGAGTCCAGGCTGGGCCTCCAATCCTCCTCGCGCAGTGCCCCTCGGCATCGCGCAGCGCCGCGTCGAACCAAATGCTGCGTCCGCGACCACGGTGACGGCGCGCCTGCGCGGCGATGCCGCGCGACGTGATCAGACCACGACGCTGAAGAAGACGACGCGGGAGAAGACGACGCGGGAGAAGACGGAGCTCGCACCACCCGTCGGCACCAGACGAGGATCGGCGCGCATCCCGCCTCACGGCGATCGTCTGCCGGTACATCCACGGTCAGACGTCGCGTGAGGGGGATGGACGACACCCCGCACCGACGAGCGGCAGCGTGGATCGTCCGGTCGCACCGATCCATCGGCGACACCCTTCGGCGCACCGACGCATCCTCGTCCTGATGAACGATCCTCGCCGTGATCCGATCCCGCGCGGTCGGAAGCCGCCCCTGTCGGGGCCGTTTCGCGCTGTCGGGAAACCAGTCGTCGGCCGGAAGCCTGCCGGCACCTCCCGGCGCCGGATCCCGTCTCACGGCCGAGGCCTGCCGGTACATCCGCGGTCAGGCGGCGCGTGAGAACGGGTGCGGCGATCGCCTGTCGGCGTGCCGCTCGGACCTCATATGGGGGCTCGAACGCGAATTCCAAGACCCCGGTGGTCCGCGAGCAACCGGGCGCACTGCCCGTCACCCGACGCGACCCTAGCGACGCTCGATGACGATTTTCCGACAGCATCGGGGCGTCGGTGCGGCGGCCGATGGAACGATCGTCGCACCCCGAAGCGAAGCGCGCCGCCTCAGAGCAGGCGCGCGGCGAGGCGGGCGATGGTGGCGTCGAACAGCGCGAGCGCCGCGCCGTCGGTGCGCTGCAAGCCGGCGAGCGAGACGGCCTCTCCGGTCGCCACCGTGTCGAGCAGCGCGTAGCAGACGCAGTCGCGGGTCAGCCCACTCGCCTCGCCGGCGAGCGAGCGCACCGCCTCGAACGCGCCCGAACAGGTGCCGTCCGCGACAAGGCCGCGCGCCTTGCGCAGCGTCTCGAGCACGGTGAGCGTCGTCATCGAAGAACGGCCCCCGGGCCGGTCGTGGTGATCATCGGCGGCGCTGACGAGACGAGTCGACACCGCGATTCGGTCCGGAGGAGTACGCTTCGAGCGGCGGCGCGACCGTCCCCCGCGGAGCGGCGTCTAAAGCCGCGTGATGGTGAGCCCACCGTCGACGTTCACGACCGTGCCGGTGGAGAAGACCACGGCCGGGTTCGCCAGCGCCGCGACGGCGGCGGCGATGTCCTCGGGCCGGCCCCAGCGCTTCGCCGGCACCAGGCCCTGCTCGATCAACGTGTCGTATTTCGACGTCACGCCCGCCGTCATGTCGGTCTTGATGATGCCGGGGCGCACCTCGAAGACCGCGATGCCGTCGCCGGCGAGCCGCGCCGCGAGACCTTCGACCACCATGGCGAGGCCGGCCTTGGAGATGCAGTATTCCAAGCGATTGTTGGAGACCATCTCGGCCGAGCAGGACGACACGACGACGATCGACCGCGGCGTCTCGCTCGCGACCTTCAGCATGCGGTTGGCCACGGACTGCGCGAGGAAGAAGGCGCCGCGCAGATTGACGCCGAGCACGTAGTCGAAGTTCTCGGGCGTCGTCTCCAGCACGTCGAGCCGTTGCGGCGGGGCGACGCCGGCGTTCGACACGAACACGTCGATCGGGCCGAGCGCGGCCTCGACCGCGTCGAGCACGCGCGCATGGTCGGCGACGTCCTGCACGTTGCCGGCCACATAGGTGGCGGCGACGCCGTGGCCTTCCAGAGCCTTCACGGCGGCCTGCGCCACCGCGTCGTCGCGCGTGCCTGTGATGGCGACGTCGTAGCCGTCCCGCGCGAGGCCCTCGGCGACCGCGAGGCCGATGCCGCGGCGTCCGCCCGTCACCAGGGCGACGCGACGCTTGGTCTTGTGATTCATGGTTCTTCACTCCCGAAGCGTGGCGACCGTCATGGCCGGGCTCGTCCCGGCCATCCACGTCTCTGACCCGCGGCGATGTCGGGTCGTGGATGCCCGGGACGAGCCCGGGCATGACGAGTCGGAGTCTGGTGGCGACGAGTCGCCTCACCCGAAGAAGGTCAGGTACGGGCCGTTCTCGGCGAGGCGCTGCACGTAGAGGGCGACCTCGCGCATGTGATAGTCGCCCCACATGGTCGCCTCGCCGCACGGATTGGCGCGGCCCGGCGGCACGTGGTCCCAGCCGTTGGGGCGGTGATACTGGCTGTGCAGCACCAGCCCCTGATGATCGGGATCGATGCTCAGATAACGATCGGAGAGCAGCGTGCGCACCACCGTGAGGCCGGCCTGGCGGTAGCGCGCCGCATCGGCCCGACCGGTCGCCTCGCGCCAGGCGCCGAAGCGCAGGAGCCCTTGCGCCGCGATCGCCGCGGCCGAGGAATCGACCGGCTCGACGTCGTTCTCGGGCTCGGACTCCTTGTTATAAATATCGCCGAGTTTCGCGAGATCCGGCGCGCCCGTGTCCCAGTACGGAATGCCGTCGGTCGCCGTGTGGGCGATGTAGAAGTCGCAGGTCGCCGCCGCCGCCTTCTCCATCATGGCGATCACCTCGGCCTTGCCGCCGAACGCCTCCACCTCGGCGTCGTCGAGCGTCTCCATGAACTCCAGGAGCTCGGCGTAGCCGGTGATCGCCCAGGCGAGGCCGCGCGTCCAGGTCGAGAAGCCCGAATAGCCCTGCTGCGTGCCGACGCAGCGGAACGCCCGGCTGGCCGTGTTGAAGATCGCCTCGTGGGCGGTGCGGCCGCGCACGTCATAGATGTCGCGGCCCTCGCCGTAGAAGACGCCGTATTTCGCCGTGGTGCGGGCGTGCGCGATCAGGCGGCCGAGCAGCGGGATCACCTGGTCGCCCTCGCCCTTCATCACGTGGCCGAGCTGATGGGCGAGCGCCAGCGCGCGTAGCGTGCGCATGGTGTCGATGAACAGCGAGTGCGGGCCGTTGAACGACTGGATGTAGCCGAAGCCGTCGCCGAGCTCGGTCCAGCGGGCGGCCTGCACGGCGCCGGAGCACTTGAGCGCCAGCTCGAAATACTCCATCTGCCAGGGATCTTCCGGAATGCGTCCCTCGTTCACCAGCCGGCGCAGATTGCCGTAGGTCGAGACCTGGTTGAAGCCGTGGTCGTGCACGCCGAAATGCGTCACGTGCACGGGCATGTCCGAGCAGATGCGGTCGAGGCCGAGCGCCAGGAAGCTCTCGTCGCCGGTGGCGTCGAACTGCAGGATGGCGCTGCCGAACTCGAAGCCCTGCGTCCAGTCGGTCCAGCCACGCGGCTTGTACCGGCCCGCCACCGTGTGGACGGGCGCGCCGGCGGCGCGGTCCATCGTGCGGTCGATGGCCGTGATCTTGCCGGCCGAGAGATCCCACATGCGGCGGATCGCCGGCAGAAGGTCGTTCGGCGTGAGTGCGGTGTCGATCTTCATGAGCGTTCGCCCCCTCTTGGCCTGTCTTTGTGACTCGTCATGGCCGGCCTCGTGCCGGCCATCCACGATCGTCGGCCGATGCGACACGAGCAGACGTGGATGGCCGGTACAAGCCCGGCCATGACCATGCGGAAACGCTCCCGCGAGAATGCGGGCGCGCGTTCCGCTTCGGCGTCAGCGGATCACCCGGGCGCCCTTGCCCTTCATGATCGCCTCGACCTCCTTGACGTTGACCATCGAGGTGTCGCCCGGCGTCGTCATGGCGAGGGCGCCGTGCGCGGCGCCGTACTCGACCGCGGCCTGCGGGCCCTTGCCCTCGAGGAAGCCGTAGGCGAGGCCCGAGGCGAAGCCGTCACCGCCGCCGACGCGGTCGTAGATCTCGAGGTTCTCGCGCATCGGCGCCTCGTAGAACTGCCCGCCCGCCCAGATGATGGCGCCCCAGTCGTTGAAGGTCGCGGTCTTGGCGTTGCGCAGCGTCGTCGCCGCCACCTTGAAGTTCGGATACTGCTTCACGGCGGTGGCGATCATCTTCTTGAAGTTGACGGGGTCGATCGCCGAGATGTGCTCGTCGAGCCCTTCCACCTCGAACCCGAGGCAGGCCGTGAAGTCCTCCTCGTTACCGAGCATCACGTCGACATACTTGGCGATCTCGCGGTTGATCTTCTGCGCGCCGGCCTTGCCGCCCTGGCTCTTCCACAGCGAGGCGCGGTAGTTGAGGTCGTAGGAGACGATGGTGCCGTATTTCCGCGCGGTCTCGACCGCCTCGATCACGGCCTCCGACGTGTTGGAGGCGAGCGCCGCGAAGATGCCGCCGGTGTGGAACCAGCGCACGCCCTCCTCGCCGAACAGCTTCTCCCAATTGATCTCACCGGGCTTGATCTGCGACGCGGCCGAGTGGCCGCGGTCCGAGCAGCCGAGCGCGGCGCGCACCCCAAAACCCTTCTCGGTGAAGTTGAGGCCGACGCGGGTGTTGCGGCCGATGCCGTCGAACTCGCGCCACAGAATGTGCGAGGTGTCGACCCCGCCCTGCATGATGAAGTCCTCGACCAGCCAGCCGAGGTCGTTCTGCGGCAGCGCCGTGACGACGGTGGCGCGCTTGCCCCAGCACTTGCGCATGGCGCGGGCGACGTTGTACTCGCCGCCGCCCTCCCACACCTGGAACGAGCGGGCGTTGCGCACCCGGCCGAAGCCGGGATCGAAGCGCAGCATCACCTCGCCGAACGAACAGCAGTCCCACTTCGTCTCGGAGGCGGGCCGGATCTTCAGAATCTCGCTCATGTTTTCTTGTCCCGGATTGTCGCTTCGACGAACGGTCACTTGCCGCGGATCGAGCGGATCAGCGCGATGGTGTCGCGCACCCGCGTCTCGATGCCCTTGTAGTCCTTCGCCTCGAGCAGCGTCTTGGTGATCAGGTTGGAGCCGATACCGACGCACACGACGCCGGCCTCGAACCAGGCGCGCAGCGACGCCTCGGAGGCGTCGACGCCGCCGGTCGGCATCAACCGGGTCCACGGGCACGGCGCCAGCACGGCCTTGACGAAGGCCGGGCCGCCGACGATGTCGCCGGGGAAGATCTTGACGATCTCGCAGCCGAGCTCCTCGGCCTGGCTGATCTCGGACATCGTCCCGCAGCCGGGGCTGTAGGGGATCTTGCGCCGGTTGCAGACCTTGGCGACGTCCGGATTGAGCAGCGGGCCGACCACGAACTTGGCCCCGGCGGCGATGTAGATGCCGGCGGTCGGCGCGTCGACGACCGAGCCGACGCCCATGATCACGCTCGGATCGGCCTTGGCGAAGTGGCGGGCGACGTCGAGGAACACCTGCGAGGCGAAGTCGCCGCGGTTGGTGAACTCGATGCACTTGGCGCCGCCGTCGGCGCAGGCCTGGATGACGTTCCTGCAGACCTCGACGTCCGGGTGGTAGAACACCGGGATCACGCCCTGGTCCATCATGGCCGTCAGAACGGTCATGCGATCGTGTGCCGAATGGGGGGCCGATAAGGGTGCCATGTCGTCAGTCTCCTCGACCGGTGGCGACGGCCGGGGCGGCCGCCGCGCGGGGCCCGCCGTCGATGATCTCGATCCCGCGTCCCGTCCCGGTCGCGCCGCGCGCGAAGGCCGCGTGGAGCGCGTCGCCTTGCCCGACTCGGGCGAGCTCGTCGCTGGCCATTGGCATGTCTCGCAGGGCGTGAACAGGCGGACGGGACGGGAAGGGAGCGGCGGCCGGCGGGACGTCGGCCCGACGGCCAAGTAACCGTCTAGTTACAAGACCACCGGGGCGCCCCCATCGTCAAGGTCGCGAGCCTTTCCCGGAACGCAGATCGGGACCACGACCCGGCATGGCTGGTTCGTCGCCCCGTCAGGCGAGGTGCGCCCTCTTACGCACGATTCCGGCGCCGGTGACAGAGACGTCGAAAGCGTCGCGCGCCGTGAGCCGTGGCCGCGAGCCGTGGGCCGCGCCAGGTCGATCGTCGGCACAGCCGGTCCCTGCGACGTCAGGGCACAGCAACTTACAGCATTACCGCAAGATGACAGAGCGGATTCGGCACTCGTTCGAATGATGAAGGCGCAAAGACACATAATTTTCATGCTGCGCCGATCGAGACTGACGGCCGCGCAGCGACTCATCAAGGCGTTAAGGTTAACGTTCGCTAAACCTTTCTGAAAGTTTAATTCAAATTGACGAGGATGAAGTCTTAACGAATATTAACCCTCACCCGCACATGGAGAGGGACATGTTCCGCAGCACCGTCCTTGCTGCCGCCGACTCGGCGGCCGGCAATCTCGACCGCGTCTGGACCACCAGCCCCTCGTCGTTCGAGCGGCCCGCACCCAACCGATCCCCGATCGTTCCATCCGACCGCTCGAAGCGGAAAGGCCAGCCACAGCGTCCGTCGCCCGAGCCGTCGGCCGAGACCGTGCTGCGGGCCTTCAACACCTGGGCGTTCAAGCGCGAGCAGCCCGAGAACCCGCACTTGCTGATGCAGGTCGTCGCCACGGCGGTCGGCCGCGCCGAGCCGCTGCGCTTCGTGATGTATTGGGGCAAGGGTCCGCGCTGCAGCATCGGCGTCGAGGACATCGAGTGCCTCGACTACCTCGGCAGCATGATGGCGCGGGTGCGCGATGCGCATCGGCCCGGCGTCGCCGTGACGCTGATCCTCACCGATACCCATGCCCGCCACAACGGGCACCCGGAGGAGAGCATCGACACTTACTTCGCGGCGATCGCCGACGAGGCGACGCGGCGCGGCTTTCAGACCTGTCGGCTGTCCCGCGTGGTGGCGGACGCCGGCGTCGCGGCGGTGCCGGCCGATCTCGACGCGCCCGTCGCGGCCGACGTGCTCGACAGCCTCGCGGCCAGCGCCGGCAAGTGGTATCGCGGCGCGGGCTCGGCCGAGGACGGCGCGCTCGCCTACTACCGCATGAACATGGTGGAGAAGCGGGCCGTCGAGCTCGCCTTCCCGGGCGCGATTTTCGTCACCTTCAACGGCAGCAAGCTGCGCTGCCTGTTCCCGGCCCGGATGCCGATCTTCTACATGTACTCGCTGCGGCGCGGGTTCAGCGTCAAGCCGTGGTTCCTGCCGGCCGATCAGGAGCTGTGTGGACCGAAGGGCTGCCGCTGCCGCGGCGGCGAGACCCTGCCGGACTGATGGCACCGGCGTTACACCCGGGCCGCGAGGCGGTGCGCCGCGCGAACGCGTCGGATGCACCGGCTCGCGGGGCCGAGCCGCCCCACGAGGATCCCGCCATGACCGCCTCCGCTCTCCCGGCGCCCGCCACCGCGGCCGCACCCGGCGCCGCATCGGCCGCGGCATCAACCGCGGCATCGACCGCGGCATCGGGCGCTCCGGCCTCGCGGCGCGTCGACAACGTGCCGCTCGGCATCCTCTTCATGGTCGGGTCGACCGTGATGTTCGCGGTCTCCAGCGCGCTCGCCAAATGGCTGGTGGCGATCTACCCGGTCGGCGAGGTGATGGCGTTCCGCTCGCTCTCCTCGCTCCTCGTCTGCTCGCTGTTCGTGCTGCCGTTCACCGGGCTCTCGGTGTTCGCCACCAGGAAGCCCGGCCAGCACGTCGCCCGCGGCGTCTCGCAGGCGATCTCGCAGACCCTGACGGTGCTCGCCGTGTCGATGATGCCGATCGCCGGTGCCATCGCGATCGGCTTCTCGGCGCCCTTGTGGGCGGCGCTGATCTCGGTGCTGTGGCTCGGCGAGCGAGCCGGCGCGGCGCGCTGGACGGCCCTCGTGGTCGGCTTCGCCGGGGTGCTGATCGTCACCGAGCCGGGCGCCGACTCGCTGTCGCTCGGCGCGCTCTACGCGCTCGGCAACGCCGTGATGTACGGCAGCGTCACGGTCGCTGTGCGCGGCATGACCAAGACCGAACAGCCGAACACGCTGTTGATGTGGCAGCTCGTCGTCATGTCGGTCTGCCACGCGGGGCTTCTGGTGTTCGGCTTCCGCATGCCGACCCTGATCGACACGGGCCTTCTGGTCGGCATGGGGGTGGCGAACACGATCCAGCAGTATTGCTGGACGCGCGCGCTGTCGCTCGGCCCGACCGCGGCGGTCTCGCCCTTCTATTACATGAGCCTCGTCTGGGCGATGCTGCTCGGCTTCCTGGTGTGGAACGACCAGCCGACCCTGGCGTTGCTCGCCGGCTCCGCCGTCGTCGTCGCCTCCGGCCTGTTCCTGCTGTGGCACGAGGCACGGACGAAGCGCGCCGCGCAGGCCGACGCGCGCCGGGTGGCGATCCCGGGAACGAGCGTTCCGTCGGTGTCGGCGGGCCGCTGAGCGCCGGCGACACGCCGGCGAAGGGACCGGAGGAAGGCCCGCGCCCGGATCAGGCGACCGAGCGCTTCGTCGGCCATTCCGCGATCAGGCGAACGATCTCGTCGATCGGCAGGGCCCGGCTGAACAGATAGCCCTGCGCCTCGTCGCAGCCGATCGCGGCGAGCAGCTCCTGCTGATGCGGCGTCTCGACGCCTTCGGCCGTCGTCCGCATGCCCAGCGCGCGGGCCATGTGAACGACCGCCTGGACGATCGCCATCCGATCCGAACCGTCGTCCAGATCCATCACGAAACCGCGGTCGATCTTGATCTTGTCGAACGGGAAGCTGCGCAGATAGCTCAGCGACGAGTAGCCGGTGCCGAAATCGTCCATGGCGATGCGGATGCCGGCCTGCTTGAGGCGACGCAGCGTCCGCAGCGTCTTCTCGCTGTCGTCGAGAAACACCCGTTCGGTGATCTCGAGCTCGAGCCGATCGGCCGCGAGGCCGGTCGCGGCGAGAGTCCGCTCGACCATGTCCACGAGATTCGGGGCGGCGAGCTGAACGGGCGACAGGTTGACGGCGATCTTGATCCGATCCGGCCAGTGCACCGCCTGCCGGCACGCCTCGGCCAGCGCCCATTCGCCGAGCGGCAGGATCAGGCCGGAATCCTCGGCGACCGGAATGAACACGTTGGGCGGCACCATGCCGTTGTCGGGATGACGCCAGCGGGCGAGCGCCTCGAAGCCCGTGATGGCGCCGGTCTTCAGGTCGACGATCGGCTGGTAGTGCAGCTCGAGACGGTCGCGGTCGATCGCCTCGCGCAGATCCATCTCGACGTGGCGCCGGTCGTTGACCTCCTTGTTCATGGAGGGATGATAGAACTTGTGGGTGCCTCGGCACTCCGCCTTGACGGCGTAGAGGGCGAGATCGGCCGCCATCAGGAGATCGTCGGCCCCGTGGCCGTCCTGCGGGCCGACCGCGATCCCGATGCTGACGCTCGGGCAGATGTGGTGGCCGTCGATGTCGCAGGGCTTGGCGATGGTCTCGACCAGCCGGTCGGCCAACGCCTCGAGCGCGTCACGCGAGTCGACCGGCGAGACGACCACGGCGAACTCGTCGCCGCCGAGGCGGGCGAGCACGTCGGTGTCGCGGATCGCGCCACGCAGGCGGCGCGCCGATTCCTGCAGCAGCCGGTCGCCGATGCGATGGCCGAGCGTGTCGTTGATCACCTTGAAGCGGTCGAGGTCGAGGAACAGCACCGCGTGATCCGGCACCGGCGCACCGTCGGGGCTCGTTCCGCCGCGGCCGATCTGCTCGAGCGCCGAATGGAAGACCCGGCGATTGGGCAGTCCGGTGAGCGGATCCTCGGCGGCGAGGCGGGCGACGCGCGCCTCGGCCTGCCAGCGCTGGGTGATGTCGGAGAGCGTGTGGATGAAGCTGCCGTCGTCGAGATGGGCGGTGCGCAGCTCCAACACCGTCCCGTCCGGCAGGATGCGTTCGCACACGGTGACACGGCGCTGGCCCGCCGTCGTCGTCTGGTCGGCGCTGCCGCGCGCCGGCATCACGACGTCGCGCAGCTTGCCGCGCCGGGTGGTCCGCTCGGCGAGATCGTCGAGCCTGGGGGGATGCTCGGCGGACTCGGGCGGCAGGTCGAGCAGCTCGGCGCAGCGCCGGTTGATCACCGGAATCTCGTGACTCGGGGTGACCAGCATGATGCCCTGGCTCATATGCTCGAGGGTGAGCCGGAGCTGCTCGCTCTTCTGCACGGCGCGCGCCTCGGAGCGCAGGATGCGGTTCACGGCGACGAGGATCAGCACGGTGAGCAGGAGACCGACCGTGGCGTGGAGCTGCAGCGTCGAGATGGCGCCCTTGTAGATGTCCGCCTTGTCGACGGCGACGCTCACCCACAGCGGGTGTCCCCGCACCTTGCGGAGGGTGACGAGCCGCGGATCGCCCGATGCGCCGTCGATCATGTCGAAGCTGGTGTTCGCCCCGGCCATGATGGCGTCGTGCACGCGGGTGCCGCGCAGGTCGGTGCCGAGGCCGAGACCGCCGGCGCTGCCGCCGCTGGAGCGGACGACGCCGTCGGTGCCGATCAGCGAGATCGAGGCCGACGGGCCGAGATCGATCTTGTCGTAGAACTGGGTGAGGTGGGCGGGGTCGAGCGAGGCCACCACGACGCCGGCGAAGCTGCCGTCGGTGTTGAGGAAGCGGCGGGTGAATTGGACCGACCACTTGCCGCTGATGCGGCCGACCAGAGGCCTGGAGATGAACAGGACGTCGTCGGGGCTGTCGACATGGACCCGGTAGTGCTCGCGGTCCGACAGGTCGGTGGGCGGCGCCGGCTGTGGGCCGGCATTCGACGCCCGCATGATGCCCTTGGCGTCGATGATCGCCACCTGGACGATGATCTCGCTCAGCACGTCGGTGGTGGCGACGATGGTGTGGAAGTCGGTCGAGTCCTTGCGGGTCTCGATGCTGCGGCGCATGTAGAGGAGCGCCTTGTCGATCTCGCCGATCGAGCGCAGCACGTTCTCCTCGAACACCATGGCGAAGTTCTGGTTGGTGCGCTCCGCCTCGCGCTCGTCGACCCGGACACCCTCGTAGTATTTCCACGCGATGCCGGCCCACAGCATCGCGATGATGACGACGCCGAATATGGCCGAGCTCCGCCGCTCGGCGATCAGCTTCGGCAACTGGAGGATCGGCAGCGTCATCGGACTGGTTTTGGGTGTCTTAACAGTGCGCCCCGATCTTTTTCCGTCGCCGTTTCATTCGGCTTAACAGTGCGGGGTACCTTCGAGTCTTAGATAATTTGGACTTAAGCCAAGGGCTCCGTCGGAGCTGGAAACGTCCGGCTTATGCCGCTGATCATCCTGCACAATTCGATAGCCGCAAAGGCCGCTCGACGGCGCTCGCGGAGCGGGCGGACATTGGGCCACGCCTCTGCTTTATTTTGCCGGGGCGTCTTCGCGCTCGAAGCGACCGAGATCAAATCTTTCGCGGATCTCCCGGGCAAAACCGTGGCGGTCGCCCGCGGCGCCATGAAGGACGAGCTGTCGGCCCGGATGGAGCCGCCCACCACCGTCGTCAAGCGGGTCGAGGACCGGCCGCCACCACGGCCGCCGTCGCTGCACCCCTCTCCCTCGGGGCGAGGATCGGGATCGCGTCATCACCCTGAAACGAACCGTGGGGCGGCGCACCGGTACGCCGCCCCACGTGCCTCCTGAAAACCGAGCGTCTCGCGACGTCCTACTCGGCGGCGCGGCTCGCCTGCTGGGCCTTCCACTCGGGCAGGAAGCGGAACGCCTCGTCGAGCAGATGCGGCGTGTGGCGGCCGGGCGACTCCTCGAGCGCGCGGGTGAAGTACGCGCGCAGCCCCGGCTTGTAGTCCGGGTGCGCGCAGTTCTCGATGATCACCTTGGCGCGCTGCTTGGGCGACAGGCCGCGCAGATCGGCGAGTCCTTGCTCGGTGACGACCACATGCACGTCGTGCTCGGTGTGGTCGACATGCGTGACCATCGGGACGATGCACGAGATGGCGCCGTTCTTCGCCGTCGACGGCGTCATGAAGATCGACAGGAAGGCGTTGCGGGCGAAGTCGCCCGAGCCGCCGATGCCGTTCATGATCGCGGTGCCGCCGATATGGGTCGAGTTGACGTTGCCGTAGATGTCCGCCTCGATCAGGCCGTTCATGGCGATGATGCCGAGCCGCCGGATCACCTCCGGATGGTTGGAGATCTCCTGCGGGCGCAGGATGACGCTCTTCTTCATCTCGTGGGCGTCGTTGTTGAAGGCGAGCGCGGCATCCGGGCTGAGCGACACGGCGGTCGCCGAGGCGAACCGCATCTTGCCGGCCTTGATGAGGTCGAGCATGCCGTCCTGCAGCACCTCGGTATAGGCGGTCAGATCCTCGAACGGCCCCTCGATCAGGCCGCCCAGCACGGCGTTGGCGACGTTGCCGACACCGGACTGCAGCGGCAGCATGTTGCGCGGCAGGCGGCCGCGCCGCACCTCGTGGGCGAGGAAGTCGAGGATGTGGCCGGCGATCAGCTTGGAGTTCGCGTCGGGCGGCGTGAACGGGCTGTTGCGGTCGCGGCTGTCGGTCTCGACCACGGCGACGATCTTGCTCGGGTCGATCGTGTAGTAGCGGTCGCCGATACGGTCGCCCGGAGCGTTGATCGGCACCGGACGGCGGTCCGGCGGGCGGCGCGTGCCGTAGTAGATGTCGTGCATGCCGTCGAGGCCGGAATTGACCCACGAGTTCACCTCGAGGATCACCTTGTCGGCCTGATCGAGCCACGTCTTGTTGTTGCCGATCGAGTTCGCCGGCAGGAGGCGACCGTCCTCCAGCACCGCCGCGACCTCGACCACGGCGACGTCGAGGTGGCCGAGGAAGCCGAACCAGGCGTACTGGGCGACGTGGGAGAGATGAATGTCGGTGTACTCCATCTCGCCCGAGTTGATCTGCTTGCGGCAGTTCGGATCGGACTGGTAGGGCAGCCGCATCGCGAAGCCATTGACCTTGGCGAGCGCGCCGTCGAGCTCGGGCGCCGTCGAGGCGCCGGTCCACACGCCGATCCGGAACGGCTCGCCGCGGGCGTGCGCGGCGTCGATGCGGTTCGCCAGCGCGAGCGGCACGGCCTTGGGGTAGCCGGCTCCGGTGAAGCCGCTCATGCCCACGTTCGCGCCGGGCGTGATCAGTGCTGCGGCCTCGTCGGCCGACATGATCTTCGAGCGGAGGGCGGGATTGAGAATGCGGTCGGCGTTGGACATGACGTTCCGTCGATGCTGGGGGTTCACGGTTCTTCATTCAGCCGCCGCCGACTTATACGCGCCCTCCTGGCTCAACCATCCGACGAACAACTTACTGGTGCCGTTCGAATATCTCCCATGCGCCGGCGGCGCGCGCCTCATGGTGGAACTGCGTTCGCAGCTCGCGTCCCGGCAGGTCCGCTGCCGCGAAACTGATCACGTCGCCCGGTCCCGCGGCAGGTCGTGTGCGCGGTCGTTCGAATGCGCGTTAACGGATGCTCAAATCACGTCCATTACCGTGCCGTGTGATCTGGCCTCCGGACGGGGCGGAACGCCGTCGCGGCGTCGCGCCCGCCGGAGTTCGTCGCCGCGCGCCCGGCCGGGCCGCGCACATTCGTCGAAAGGCGTGTGGACAACATGGCCGAGTCGTCGCGTCTGATCGACGAGCTGGACGAGACCCTGACGACCGGCACCGCCGCCGACCGGGCCCGGCTCCTGCAGCGGGTCACGGATCTGTTTCTCCACGGCGCCGTGCAGTATTCCGACGAGCAGGTCGCGTTGTTCGACGACGTGCTCGGCCGCCTGCTGGTCGACATCGAGGAGTCGGCCAAGCGCGAGCTCGCCCGGCGGCTCGCCGGCGCGCCCGTGTCGCCGCCCCGGGTGGCCCGCACCTTGGCGCTCGACGAGGCGCCGGCCGTCGCCGCTCCGATGCTGATCCACGCCGATGCGCTCGACGAGGCGGACCTCGTCGCCTGCGCGCGCGCCGGCAGCCAGGTGCATCTCCTGGCGATCACCAAGCGGCCCGTGGTGAGCGAGCCGATCACCGACGTCCTGGTGACGCGCGGCAGCGACATGGTGGTGCGCAGTGTCGCCGACAATGCCGGCTCGCGGTTCTCCGAGGAAGGGTTCGAGGCACTGGTCGAGCGCGCCGACGGCGACGACGTGCTGGCGACCCGGGTCGGCCGTCGGGCCGATCTGCCGCGGCATCATTTCGTCCGGCTGCTGGCCAAGGCGTCGGACGCGGTGCGGAGCCAGCTCCAGGCCGCTCCGACCGAGCAGCCCGGCGACATCCACAGCATCGTGGCGCGCGTCGCCCACGCGATCGCGGCCCGCACGGCGGCCGAATCGACCGACTACGCGACGGCGACCGCCGAGGTCGCGGCGCTGGAGAAGGCCGGCGACCTGACCGAGGCGGCGACCCGGCGGTTCGCGAAGGCCGGCAGGTTCGAGCACACGACGGCGGCGCTCGCGCGCCTCGCCGACCTGCCGCTGCCGACCGTCGAGCGCATCCTGGTGCAGAACCGGGCCGAGTCGCTCCTGTTCCTGGCCAAGGCGCTCGGCTTCGGCTGGACCACCACCCGCACCATCCTGCAGATGCGGCACGGCGCCGACGGCGGCGACGGCGGCCACGACCAGGATCTCGACCTTCTGAAGTCGAGCTTCGACCGCATCAAGCGGACGACCGCCGAGCAGATCCTCGACTTCCAACGGACCCGTCACGACCACGCCTGACCGTCGGTCGTTCCGGTCTGTCCGCATCGGCGGGCTCGGCCGGAGCCGCGGTCGCGCGGGCCTGCCGCAGGCGCGCCAGCCGATCGGCGTCCTGCCTGCGCCCCCACCCGAGTTGCCAAACCACGGCGGCGACGATCGCACCGTCGACCAGCCCGTGAAACAGCCCGATCGGCCAAGCTTCCATCGGCACCTCCCGTGTCGACGCCCTTGACGGGCGCATCGCGACCCTGGTGCTGATCACTTCAGCCGGATCCGCCCCTCCACCCCGGTCGTCACGGTGCCGAGGCGGCGCAGATGCACCATCACCTCGTTGGCGAGCAGCGGCGAGTCGTCGGTCGGCAGCAGGTGCTTGGCGTCGCGCATCATGGCGTAGCCGTCGCCGCCGCGGGCGATGAAGTCGTTGACGGCGACCGTGTAGCTGCGGCGCGGGTCGAGCGGCTTGCCGTCGACCAGGATCGACAGCACGCGGCTGCCGACCGGCTTGGAGACGTCCGCTTCGATCGTCAGTCCGGACACCTGCGGGAAGCGGCCGGAGGCGTCGGGCAGCTTGGCGAGGCCGTGCTCGATCGCCTCGCGCAGCGCGGTGCCGCCGATCTCGACCGGCACGACGCGGTTGGAGAAGGGCAGCTCGGCCAAAACGTCGCGGCGCGTCACCGCGCTGCCGGCCGGATACACCCGGCCGGACCGGATGCCGCCGCCGTTGAGGATCGCCGCGTCGGTCTTCATGGTGGTGCGCACCGCGTCGGCGAAGACGTTGCCGATCGCCGCCTCGCGGGTCCGCACCGTCGCGCTGCGGGCGTCCCACTCGACCGCCGTGGTGGCGAGCGGCACGTTCATCTCGGCGGCGAGCTCGGCCTGGAAGCCCTTCACGGCGGCGGCGACCTCCGGATCGGGCGTCACGGTCGCGGTGTCGACGATGCGGAACTGCGGCCACCACGCCGTCGCGCGCCGGCCCTCCGACGTGGTCGTCACGGTCACGTCGACGTCGACCGCGGTGACGTACAGCGCCTCGTAGCTCGACTCGACCAGCGCGGCGTTCTGGTCGTAGCTGATGAACAGATCGTGGTTGTGCCCGCCGAGCACGAGGTCGACGACGCCGGTCGCCAGCATGGCGCGTTGCTGATCACGATCGGCATGGACGACGGCGACGACGAAGTCCGCGCCGTCGCGGCGCAGCGCCGCGGCCTGGTCCTTCAGCACGTCGACGGAGTTGCGGAACACCAGATCCTCGGGGTTCGAGGCGCGCGGCGTGTCGTCGTAGGTGAGCCCGACGAGGCCGATCTTCACCCCGTCGACCGTGACGATCCTGCGGTCCTGGAAGCCGGGCAGCGTCGCGTCGCCGGGGGCGCGCAGATTGGCGGCGTAGAGCGGAAAGCGCGCCTCGGCCATCCGCTTCAGGAAGACCGCCTTGCCGAAGTCGAACTCGTGATTGCCGGGGACGAAGATGTCGGGCGCCACCATGTTGGTGAGCGTCACGATATGGGCACCCTGGTCGAGCCCCGACATCAGCGACGGCGACAGCGTGTCACCCGCATGGGCGACGATCACGGTGCCGCCGCCCGCCGCCGCCTTGGCGCGCTCCGCCTTCACCACGGCGGCGAGGCGGGCGAAGCCGCCCCGCATCTTGCCGTCCTGGAGCTGCTGGTCGGCCATCTCGTAGATGTCGTTGACCAGCACGAAGGTGATCTTCGCGGCGTGCGCGGGCCAAGCGGCGAGCAGCAGCGCGGCGAGCGCGAGGATGCGGGACAGGAGGCCGACAGGCGCGATCATGGACGGTTCCCGGTGGCGCCACCCGGCCCGGGCCGGGTGCGCGGCCCTGGTCTCTACCGCGTTTCGTCCGCCGTGCAACCCACCCGACCGAGGGAACCTGGGCGCACCGACGCGAGGACGCGCCGAGCCCGGCGGAGAATCGGCTCGTCGACCATGCGGCCGTCGACCGCGAAGGAGCCCCGCCCCTCGCGGGCCGCCGCGTCGGCCGCCTCGACCTGACGGCGGGCGAGGTCCACCTCCGCGTCGGTCGGCGCGAAGGCGGCGTTGAGCATCGGCACGATCGCCGGATGCACACACGTGGCGCCGGTGAAGCCGGCGCGCCGGGAGGCGAGCGCGACACGGCGCACCACCTCCGGATCGCGGAAATCGGCGACCGTGCCCAAGAGCCCGAGCGGCGCCACACCGGCGGCCGCGCAGGCGATCACCATCTGGCGCTTGATCATCGCCACCGTCTCGTCGTCCGGCGCGCAGCCGAGCTCGGCGGCCAGATCCTCGGCCCCGCACAGCAGGCCGGCGACGCGCGGCGAGGCGGCCGCGATCGCGCCGATCAGCGGCACCGCCTCGGCGGTCTCGATGATCGGCACGATGACGACGCCACGCTGTCCGTCCGGCACCGGCGCGAGGTGGTCGAGCAGCTCGGCGAACAGCGCCACGTGCTCGGGGCCCATCGCCTTGGTCAGCACGAGGCCGTCCGCACCGGCCGCGACCGCCGCCTCGGCGTCGCGCACCGCCTGCGACAGCGGCCGGTTGATGCGCACCAGCACCTGCGACGGTCCCTGCCGGACGACCGCGACCGAGTCGGCCAGCGCCTCGCGCGCCGCCTCCTTGGCGGCCACCGGCACCGAATCCTCGAGGTCGAGGATCACGGCGTCGGCGCCGGCCTGCGGCGCCTTCTCGACGAAGCGCCGCACATTGGCGGGGACGTACATCAGCGAGCGCCACGGCGCGGCGCGTCCGGTCTTCGACATCGAGCCTCCCCGGCGGACGGCGCCGCGGCGCCGCCCGCCTCTTCTCACGTCATTGCACCGTGATGCCGGCGGCCCGGATCAGGTCGCCCCAGCGCACCACCTCGGACTGGATCAGCTTGCCGAACGCCTCCGGCGTCATCGGCATCGCCTCGGCGCCCTCCTGGTCGAGCCGCTTCTTGACCGCCGGCGTGTCCAGGATGGCGTTGATCTCGGTGTTGAGCCGCGAGACGATCTCGGGCGGCGTGCCGGCCGGCGCCGCGATGCCGTACCACGGTCGCACGTCGAAGCCGGGCGCCACCGTCTCGGCGACGGTCGCGAGCTCCGGCAGCGTCGCCATCCGCTTCGGGCTCGACACGCCGATGGCGCGCAGCAGCCCCTGCTGGACCAGCGGCATCACGGTCGGGGCGCCGCCGATGGTCAGCTCGACCACGCCGGCGACCAGATCGGTGAGGCCCTGCGCCAGCCCGCGATAGGGCACGTGCTCCATCTGCACCCCGGTCGCCTGCAGGAAGGCGAGCATCACGATGTGGCCAGCGCTGCCGTTGCCGGCCGAGCAGTAGCGCAGCTTGTTCGGGTTCGCGCGGGCGAACGCGACGAGCGACGGCAGGTCGCGGAACGGCTGCGAGGGATGCACCACCATCACGTTGGTGACGGCCGCGATCATGGCAACCGGGGAGAAGTCCTTCACCGGGTCGTAGGCGAGCTTGGGATAGATCGCCGGATTGACGGCGAGCGTGCCGATATGGCCGAGCAGCAGCGTGTAGCCGTCCGGCGCGGCGCGCGCGACTGTGGTCGAGCCGAGCGAGCCGCCGGCGCCGGACCGGTTGTCGACCACCACGGTCTTGCCGAGCCGCGGCCCGAGCTGATCGGCGATGGCGCGGCCGAGCGTGTCGTTGGCGGCGCCCGGCGGGAACGGCACGATCAGCTTGAGGTTCTGCGACGGCCAGGGCTCGCCCTGAGCCCGGGCAGGGGCGACCGGGCCGGCCGCGAGCATCGCGGCAGCCCCGGCCAGAACGTCGCGGCGCCTCATTCGGCGGCGTCCGCACCGCGGCCGGCCAGCCGCCGGCGCTCGTCGGCCCCGAAGCCGAGCTCCGCCAGAATCTCCTCGCCGTGCTCGCCGAAGCGCGGCGCCAGCCGCGAGGCGGGCACGCCCGTGTTGGAATATCGGTTCGGGTGTCGCAACCCCAGCATGCTTTCCTCCTGGCCGTCTTCGTTGTTCTGGATTTCTTCGGTCAGCACGCCGGAGCCGCGCAGCTGCGGATCGTCGAGCAGGCTCTGCAGCGTGTGATAGGGCATCGCCGGCACGTCGTGGCGGCGCAGGATCTCGACCCACTCGGCCGTGGTCCGCTCGCGCATCGCCTCCGCCCGCACGGCGAAGTACTCGCGCACATGGACGACCCGGGACGCCACCGAGGCGAAGCGCGGGTCGTCCTTCAGCGCGGGCCGGCCGATCGCGTCGAAGAAGGCGCGTGTCTGCGCGTCGGTGTTGGCGGAGACGCAGATGTAGCCGTCGCGGGTCGCGAGCGGGCGCGCGTCCGGGTTCATGATGCGCGGGTCGCCCATGTGGCCGTCGGGATCGAAGGTGCGCTGGTCGAGATGCTCGGACAGCACGAAGGCCGCGGCGTTCTCGAACATCGGCACCTCGATCGCCTCGCCGACGCCGGTGCGCTCACGCCCGAGCAGCGCCGCGCAGATCGCCTGCGCCGCGACGATGCCGACCAGATGGTCGGTCAGCACGAAGGGCGCGAAGCGCGGCTCGCCCAACACCTCGGCGTGGCAGGCGGCGACGCCCGACAGCCCCTGAATGATGGTGTCGTAGGCCGGCACGCCGGCATAGGGGCCGCCGATGGCGAAGCCCGAGATGGTGCAGTGGACGATGCGCGGATTGATCGCCGCCATCGCCGCGAAGGTGAGGCCGAGCGATTGGAGCGCGCGCGGCCGCATGTTGGAGACGAAGACGTCGGCGGTGGCGACGAGGCGAGTCATCACCTCGCGCCCCTCGTCGGACTTCAGGTCGAGCACGATCGACCGCTTGTTGCGGTTGAAGTGCAGGAACTTCGGCGACATGCCGGGTTTTCGCGGGCGACCGCCGAGGCGCCGCATCAGATCGCCCTCCGGCGGCTCGATCTTGATCACGTCGGCGCCCTGCTCGGCGAGCATCAGGGTCGCCACCGGCCCGACCACCACGCCGGTGGTGTCGAGCACTCTGATCCCGGCGAGCGGACCGCGCTTCTCGGTTTCGCACGGCGTCTCGATCGCGGTCGTGTCGGGTAACGTGATCATTCCGGGCTCCCCGGCTCGGCAGCCGCCTCGCCCTGGGTGAGGACGCGGCCGCGCTCGTCGACCGACCACAGCGAGACCCGCCCGTCCGGCTCCCAGCGGCTGCGCAGCTCCGCCTTGCGGCCGAGGAAGAACGGTCGGACGTTGCGCAGGCTGATCCGGCCGAGCCTGCCGCCCGGCAGGTTGCGCTTGGCGAGCTCGCACAGCTTCAGGGCGGTCAGCCCACCGTTGACGACGAGGTTCGGGTAGCCCTCCTCGCCCTGCGTGTAGGGCGTGTCGTAGTGGATGCGGTGGGCGTTGAACGTGATGGCCGAGTAGCGGAACAGCGTGGTCGCGTCCGGCACGAAGCATTCACGGTCGTTCGGCTCGGGCAGCTCCTCGGTGACCTCCGCGGCGGCCGGCGCGGCGGCGGGCCTTTGCGCCGCGCTCGCCTCCTCGCGATAGACGATGTCCTGCTCTTCGACGACGGCCGGCGTGCCGTCCGCCGCGATGACGTGCTCGAGGCGCACGAACACCATCTCGCCCGAACGGCCGCGCTTCGGCGTGATCGCCGCGATGGTCGAAGTCCGGCGCAGCACCGCACCGATCCGGATCGGCGACAGGAAGCGCAGCCGGCGCCCGGCGAACATGCGGCGCGGCAGCGCCACGGGGGGCAGAAAGTCACCGCGCTTGGGGTGGCCGTCCGGGCCGAGCTGCGACTGCGCGGCGAGCGGCGTGAAGAAGGCGACGTGCCAGCCCTCCGGCACGGCGGCGCCGGTGCGGAACGCCGCCGGGTCGCGGTCGAGAAGCGCCGCAACGCGCTGCACCAGGACGGCCGCCGCCTCGTCCTCGGCGACCTCCTGGCGGCCGACCCAGCCCTGCAGGGTGTCGGAGTTGGACCGGGCGGTGTCGGTCAGGGTCGCGCTCATCGGGGCTCCTCGTGCGTTTGCGAGGAAACTGCGACAGGGTGCGGCGCACCGTCCAATGCAACGAGATGACAACTCGATGCATGCTATGCATCATCGCGCCATGTATCTCGACCTTCCCGGCCTGGACGCCTTCATCGCCGTCGCCGACCTCGGCTCCTTCCACCGCGCCGCCACCCGGCTCGGCATCAGCCAGCCGGCGCTCACCCGCCGATTGCAGCGGCTGGAGCAGATCGTCGGCCAGAAGCTCCTGGTCCGCCGCGCCCAGCCGGTGCGGCTCACGCCGGCCGGTGCCGCCCTGCTGCCCGAGGCGCAGGCCGCGATCGGCCGCCTGCGCGACGCCATGCGGCGGGCCGGCGACTTGAGCCGCGGCCACGACATCGCGGTCGGCTGCCTGCCGACGCTGGCGGTGCGCTATCTCGCCGGCGCGCTCGCCCGCCACCGCCAGGGCTGGCAGGGCGGCGAGGTCGCGGTGTTCGACCTCTCGGCCACCGAGATCCGGGCGATGCTGGAGCAGAACCGGCTCGACTTCGCGCTCGCCGCCATCGGTTCGGAGCCGTGGGAGATCGAATGCATCCCGCTCGCCGAGGAGCCGTTCTTTCTGGTCTGCCCGCGCGGCCACCGGCTCGCCGGACGCGACGCCGTGTCGTGGGACGAGCTCGGCCGCGAGCCGCTCGTCTCGATCGGCCCGCTGAGCGAGAACCGCCGCATCATCGAGGCCGGCCTCGCCCAGACCCGGGTCGAGGCGAGCTGGCGCATCGAGGTGCGGCACCTCTCCACCGCCGTGGCGCTGGTCGCCGCCGGCGCCGGGCTGACGGCACTGCCCGAATCGGCCCTCGCCGGCGCCGCGGCGGCCGGCGTCGTCGCGGTGCCGCTGCGGCGCCCGGCGCTCACCCGCACCATCGGGCTGATGCGGCGGCGCGACCGCGTGCTGACGGGCGCCGCGCAGGATCTGATGGACGACATCTTGCGGACGTTCGGACGGACACGGCGGGATCGAAGCACCGTCGGCTCGCCGGACGGCGACGCTCCCGCAGCGGCGTGCTAAATCACGTTCGTCGCGTCCGCATGCCGAGGTGCTCCCGATGGCCGCCATCGATCCTGTTCTGGTCGCCGCCGTGCCGCTGTTCTCCGGCATGCCGCCGAAGCAGCGCGAGGCGCTGCTGCAGGAGGCGCAGTCGGTGCGTTATCCCAAGGGCACGACCGTGTTCCAGCAGGACGCCGACGCGCACTCGTTCTTCGTTCTGCTGCACGGTCGGCTGCGGGTCTTCAAGCTGACCCAGGACGGCCAGCAGGTGGTGGTGCGCTTCGTCGCGCCCGGCGAGGTGTTCGGTGTCGCCTCGGCGATCGGCCGCACCACCTATCCCGGCACCGCCGTGGCGGTGGTCGATTCGATCGCGCTGCAGTGGCCGTCGGGCTCGTGGGCGCGGCTCGTCGCGGCGCATCCGGCGCTCGCCACCAACACGCTGCAGACGGTCGGCGGCCGCATCCAGGAGCTCCACACCCGCGTCGTCGAGATGTCGACCGAGCAGGTCGAGCGCCGCGTCGCCCACACGCTGCTGCGCCTCGCCCAGCAGGCCGGCAAGAAGGTCGAGACCGGGGTGCGCATCGACTTCCCGATCTCGCGCCAGGACATCGCCGAGATGACCGGCACCACGCTGCACACGGTCAGCCGCATCATCAGCGCCTGGGAGGACCGCGGCCTGGTCGAGAGCGGCCGCCAGAAGATCACGGTGCGCGAACCTCATCAGCTCCTGCTGATCGCCGACGACGCCGAGAAATGATCAGGATGCGTCAACCCTCTCCCTGAGGGTCGCGCCTGGTCCTGAGTCCTGACCCGTCATCCTGAGGCGCCCGGCGCAGCCGGGCCTCGAAGGATGCGGCCCGGGCCGGGCCGTCGCCCTTCGAGGGCTGCGCTTCGCGCAGCCACCTCAGGGTGACGGTCAGAGTCAGTGCCGGAGGCCGTCGGTATGATCCGAAGCTTCGGCGCCGCTTGCCGTCTCACGAGATCCGAGAGCGCTCGCCCCTCACCCGCGCTCGATCGTCCGCGCGCCGGCCGCGGTCGGCGGAACCATTCCGATCGCCGGCATGGCCGCGGCTGCGTGCAGCGCCGCGAGGAGGCGGTCGAGATCGACGCCGTGCTCGCGGGCCGCGTCGGCGAGCGTGTGGAAGCCCGCGATCGGGCAGCCGACACAACGCATGTGGAAGTCGAGGAGGACGCGCAGCGTCGCCGGGGCGTCGGCGAGGACGTCCGCGACCAGGCGGTTCGGTCGGATCGTCATCGGAAGCCTCCTCGCACGATTGCGACCCAGCTTCTGTAGGGCGAACCACGAGAACGCTCTTTGTCCGGGCACAAGCTGCCGGCGGAACGGGATCGCACGGCAGTTTGTGCCCCGGCAAAGACCGCCGCGCGCCGCCTCGTCATGGTGATCGCAACACCGCGAGGTTCCGATGACGCTCTCAGCTCAGACGCTCTCCTCCCCGACCCCCGACACGCCGGATTGCGACGTGCTCGATCCCGACGTGCTGGAGCCGTTGAACGACGTGATCGATCCCGAGATCGGGCTGAGCGTCGTCGACCTCGGCCTCGTCTACGAGGCACGGCGCACGGCCGAAGTCGTGACGGTCGCCCTCACCCTCACGGCCCAGGCCTGCCCGCTCGGCGAGATGATTCTCGACGATACCCGCAGCGCGCTGGCGGAGCGGTTTCCCGACGCCGCGCGAATCGACGTCGCCCTGGTCTGGGATCCGCCCTGGGATCCGGACCGCATCACCGACCGCGGCCTCGCACTGCTCGGCCGCCCACCGCGAACCCGCTGAGGACTTTCCGATGAGCACCGAGACCGCGAGCAAAGAGATCCTGATCGATGTGCGGGCGCTGCCGCCCGGCACCTGCCGCAGCGCCATCATCCGCACCATCGCGGACCTGCCGACCGACACCGACCTCGTGGTCGCCGCGCCGCACGATCCGGCACCGCTGCGCGAGTATCTCGACGTCGCCCATCCGGACGCGTTCGGCTGGAGCTATCTGGAGGAAGGCCCCGATGTCTGGCGCGTCCGCATCCATCGTCTCGCCGCCTGAGGCGGCTCTCGCGACGACCCCGGCGCCCACCGTCGCGCCCGCCCCCGCGCCGGTGGCGCCGCACGCCGCCGCGCCCGCGTCTCGCATGGGATTGCGGGTCGCCCTGCTGGCGGGCGGCATCGTCGCCATGGCGTGCGGCCTGTGGGGCGGGCTCTTCCGGCTCGGCTTCGATCTGCCGCACGCCGCGAACGCCGCCGCGCTGCACGGCGCGCTGCTGGTCTGCGGCCTGTTCGGCACCGTGATCGGGCTCGAACGCGCCGTCGCCTTCGGGCGCATCTGGGGCTACGCCGCGCCGGCCTGCGCGGCAGCCGGCTCCGTGCTGCTGCTCGCCGGCGCACCGGTCCCGATCGGCGCCGCCGCCTACACGGCGTCGGCCGCGCTGCTGATCGGCGTGACGCTCGTGATCACGTCGCGCCAGCGCACCCTGTTCAACGCGACGCTCGCGGCGGGCGCCGTGTCCTGGCTCGTCGGCACGCTGCTCTGGGCCGCCGGCGCCGACATTCCCGCCGTCGCCGGCTGGTGGATCGGCTTTCTCGTCCTCACCATCGCGGGCGAGCGGCTCGAGCTCGGCCGGCTGATGGGCAAGAAGCGCGGCAGCGAGATCCTGTTCGTGGCGGGCGTCGCCCTGCTCGCTGCGGGCGCTGCGCTGACTCTTCCCGATACGCTCGGCGCGATCGTCTACGGCGTGGCTCTGCTCGCGCTGGCCGTCTGGCTGGCCCGCCATGACGTGGTCCGCCACACCATTCGTCAGACGGGCCAGACCCGCTTCATGGCGGCCTGCATGGCGGCCGGCTACGTCTGGCTCGGCCTCGCCGGCGCGCTCCTGATCGCGCTGCCGCCGGCGACCACGACGTTCGGCTACGACGCAGCGCTCCACGCCGTGCTGATCGGCTTCGTGCTGTCGATGGTGTTCGGCCACGCGCTGATCATCCTGCCGGCGGTGGCGCGGGTGCGGATCGCCTATCGGCCGTGGCTCTATCTGCCGCTCGCCGTGCTGCATCTCGCGGTGGCGTTGCGGATCGGCGGCGACGTCATGGCCGCGGACACGATCCGGGCCTGGAGCGGCCCCTTGACGCTCGTCGCGCTCGTCGGCTTCGTCGGCCTGATCGTCGGCGGCACCGTGCGCAAGCGCCCGGCGGCCGGACCGGGTACCGCTTCCGGCACCGTCACGCCCGCGCCAGATGCGAGCGCCGCTCCTCGCGCCGGCCGGTCGGCTCCGTCCACACGCCCGCACCCTGCAGGTTGGCGAGGAAGCGCCGGGCGCTCTCTTCCCAGGTGAGCGTCATCGCGTAGTCGCGGCAGGCCGCCGAGCGGATGTCGAGGGCGGCCAGGCAGGCGGCCCGCAGATCCTCGTCGAGCACCGCGACCGGCGCGTCGCCGACCACGTCCCGTGTGGCCGGCACCGGCACGCCGGCGACCGGCACGCCGCTCGCCAACGCCTCCAGCAGCACCAACCCGAACGTGTCGGTGCGGCTCGGGAACACGAACACGTCGGCCGCCGCATAGACCTCGGCCAGCGCCTCGCCGTGCCGCTCGCCGAGGAAATGCACGTCCGGATAGGCCGCGGCGAGCGCGGCGCGGGCCGGGCCGTCGCCGACCACCACCTTGCTGCCGGGCAGATCGAGCGCCAGGAACGCCTCGAGGTTCTTCTCCACCGCGACCCGCCCGACGCTGAGGAAGACCGGCCGCGGCAGGCCGAGATCGCGATCCGGCCGTGGCCGGAACAGCGTGACGTCGACGCCGCGCGGCCAGCGCATCACCTTGCGGAAGCCGCGCCCCTGCAGCTCGGCGCACAGCGACGGGGTCGCCGCCATGGTGGCGCAGCCGGCATTGTGGAACCAGCGCAGCCAACCCCAGGTGAGATCGGCCGGAATCGGCCAGCGCGCCGCGGCGTAGTCGGCGAGGCGGGTGTGGAAGCTCGTGGTGAAGCGCCGGCCGGTGCGCAGGCAGTGCCGCCGCGCCAGATGGCCGATCGGCCCCTCGGTCGCGATGTGGACGATGTCGGGCCGGATCGCGTCGATCCGGCGGGCGATCGCGCCGGGCGGCGGCACCGCGAGCCGGATCGACGGATAGCTCGGCAGCGCCACCGTGCGCATGCCCTCCGGCGTGAGGAAATCGATCGAGGCGCCGAGCGTCTCCACCGCTGCGGCGAGCGAGCGCAGGGTGCGCACGACGCCGTTGACCTGCGGGTGCCAGGCGTCGGTCGCGATCAGGATTCGCATGGGGCCCCCCGATGCGTCGGCCCGCAGTCCACTCGACGATGCCGCATCCCGACTCATCCTCGTTGTCCCGTTGGTCTATGACGCCGCCTTGACGGGACCGTGACGGCCGCCCGGTCGCCGCGATCGGCACCCCGCCCGGGCGCGTCTGCGACGCCGAGATCCGTGACGGGCGCGGCGCGGCATGCTACGGGGCGGCCTCCCTGTCGTGTCTCTGTCGCACGGCTGTGAAACATCCGGATCCGCCGGGCGCGATACCGCGCGACCCGGGCCTTCGGCCGGCCAGAAAAATACGTGTGACGAAGACCTTGCTGAATCCAGGATCCGAGCCCTTCGTGCCCGGCGAGCCCCCCCGCGGCGACGATCCGGCGGCGCTGGCCGGCGATCCGCCCGACGCCGCGACCGCGCCGGCGAAGGGCTCCGCCTGGCTCGCCCCGGTGCGCGCCGCCCTCGCCCGGGTGCGCTGGAACTGGGTCGGCGCGGCGCTCGCCTGCACGATCATCGGCATCTCGGCGGTCGTGCTCTACAACGTCCTGCACGACATCGATCTCGACAAGATCCGGGTCGGTCTCGCCAGCATCCCGCCCGAGAACCTGGTCAAGGCGGGCCTGTGCGTCGCCATGGCCTATGCGACGCTGACCCTCTACGACTGGTTCGCGTTGCGCACGCTCGGCATCCGCCACGTCCCTTATCGGGTCGCCGCGATGGTGAGCTTCACCAGCTACACGATCGGCCACAACATCGGCGCGACCGCCTTCTCGGCCGGCGCGATCCGCTGGCGCATCTACTCGGCCTACGGGCTGCGCCTCGTCGACGTGGCGAAGATCTGCTTCATCACCGGCCTGACCTTCTGGCTCGGCAATCTCGCCGTGCTCGGGCTCGCCATGATCTACGATCCGGTCGCGGTCGGCGCCGTCGACCAGCTCGCCCCTTCTGTCAACCGGCTGATCGGCATCACGCTGCTGGTCGGGCTCGCCGGCTGGGTCTTCTGGGTGTGGGGCGCGCCGCGCAGCATCGGGGTCAAGAAGCTCAACGTGCGGCTGCCGGGCGGCCGCTCGACGCTGCTGCAGATCGGCATCGGCATCACCGACCTCACCTTCTGCTCGCTCGCCATGTTCATGCTGGTGCCGGCCGAGCCGCACATCCACTTCTTCACGTTGGCCGGCATCTTCATCGCCGCGACGCTGCTCGGCTTCGCCAGCCATGCGCCCGGCTCGATCGGCGTGTTCGACGCCGCCATGCTGGTCGGCCTCGCCTTCTTCGACAAGGAGCAGCTCATCGCCGGGCTGCTGATCTTCCGGCTGATGTATTTCGTCGTGCCGTTCGCCACCTCGCTGACCATCATGGGAATTCGCGAGGGCGTGCTGGCGGTGCGCCGCCGCAAGGCGATGGAAGCGCCGTAGCGCGCGCCCGGTCGCCGGCCAAGGCGTCGGATCAATCGCGCGGGAACGGCAGGTCCGGCCGCGCCACCACCGGCAAAGGCCAGTCGGGCGGCGGCGGCAGCGGCCCGGTGAGCACGGCCTTCGGGATCTCGGGCCGCAGGATCCAGTCGAATTTTCGCGCGCCGAGCGTGCCGCCGTCCTTCAGCGGCAGCCCCTCGATGCACACCATCCGCTCCGGCCGCATCACCGGCGCCGCCGGATCGTCGATCCACTCCGGCACCAGCCACAGCCGACCGTCGTGCCGGACCGCCGCACACTGGGCGAGCGAGCCGTCGTCCTCGAACTTCACGATGATCGAGTAGACTTTCGTGTCGGTGGCCGGCATGGCACCGCCTCCCCCGCCGCGCCGCCGATCGGCGCGGCCTCGCCTGATCCCGACGAAAAGCTAGCGCCGGCTCGGCACGGCGGCAACGTCGGCCGGTCACGCGATGTCGTCGATCGAGACCTTGAGCGCCGTCGCGATCTTCTTGAAGGTCGCGACCGAGCCGTCCCGCGTCCCCGTCTCGATCTGCGACAGGTAGGCGGCCGTGATCCCCGCGGCGGCGGCGAGATCCTTGACCGTCATGCGGCGGAACTCGCGCCACACCCGCACCTTGTTCTCGCCGTCGAGGATCCGGTCGACGAACGCGGCCGGAATGGCTTCGTCCTCGCCGGCCGCGATCCGGCCCTTCGCCGCGTCGTAAGCACGAACATCCGCGGCGTCCTCGGCAGCCTCGGTCAGACGCTCGTACTCGTCGAGAGGAATGACGGCCAGACGGTCGCCGCTCGGGCTCGTGATGATGGAGGGCTTGGTCATCGTCCTATTCCTCGTCGATGCTTCCGCGCAGACCGACCTCGATGATGTCCATGACGACGCCGTCCTGATCGAAGATCACCCGATAGTCTCCGACTCGCAGGCGATAGCCGTCGCGCCCCCGAAGCCGTTTGACGTTGTTCGCCAGGCTCGCCGGGTCCGCCGCGTACTGCTCGATCTTCGACCGGATCGACCGTGCCGTGCTCGGCGGCATCCGCAACAGCGCCCGCAGGGCGGATTTCCTGTATGCGATGAGCATATCGAAAGAGTAGCAGGCAGCTAGCACGCACGCGAGCCAAAATAGCGATCTGCTATGTCGAAGTCGGATCGAGATGGCATCGAACCGCCGGAATGCCGGGCTTGTCGGCGGTTGCACCGGCACGCCGGCCCTGCAAGAAAATGGCTGGACGACCCGCCCGCGACGGACGAAAACCCCACCGCCGAACTCCAGGGAGACATTTCATGACCAAGCGCCTGTTCGCTGCGCTCGCCCTCGGCGCGGCGATCGCCTCCGCCGCCATGCTGCCGCCGCCCGCCGCCGCCCAGACCTACAAGCCCGAATACAAGGTCTCGACGGTACTCGGCGCCCCGTTCCCGTGGGGCGTGTCGGCGCAGCGCTGGGCCGATCTCGTCAAGGAGCGTTCGCAGGGCCGCATCAACCTGAAGGTCTATCCGGGCGCCCAGCTGGTCGGCGGCGACCAGACCAAGGAATTCACGGCGATGCGCCAGGGCGTCATCGACATGGCGGTCGGCTCGACCATCAACTGGTCGCCCCAGGTGGCGGAGCTCAACCTGTTCGCCCTGCCCTTCCTGATGCCCGACCACGCGGCGATCGACGCCATCACGGGCGGCGAGGCCGGCAAGACGCTGTTCGACATCGTCGGCGCCAAGGACGTGGTGCCGCTCGCCTGGGGCGAGAACGGGTTTCGCGAATTGTCCAACTCCAAGCGCGACGTGCGCACGCCCGCCGACCTCAAGGGCCTGAAGATCCGCGTCGTCGGCTCGCCGCTGTTCAACGAAACCTTCACGGCGCTCGGCGCCAACCCGACCCAGATGAGCTGGGCCGACGCCCAGCCGGCCCTTTCGACCGGCGCGGTCGACGGCCAGGAGAACCCGCTCGCCGTCTATGTCGCGGCCAAGCTCAACACGGTCGGGCAGAAGCACCTGACGCTGTGGGGCTACGTCGCCGACCCGCTGATCTTCGCGGTGTCGAAGCCGGTGTGGGACACGTTCTCGGCCGACGACCAGAAGCTCCTGCGCGAGACCGCGCTCGAGGCCGGCGCCTACAGCAAGCACCTCGCCCGCACCGGCATCACCGAGACGGATCCGGCGACCCTGAAGGCGATCGAGGCGCTCGGCGTCACCGTGATCCGGCTGACGCCGTCCGAGCAGAAGGCGTTCCAGGATGCCACCAAGGCCGTCTACGACAAATGGAAGGCCCGCATCGGCGCCCCCCTGGTCGACGCCGCCGAGAAAGCCGTGGCGGCGCGGAAGTGACGCGCGCGATCATTCCGGGGCGCGGACCGCAGGTCCGTGAGCCCGGAATCCATACCCCCAGCGCCTTTGGCTCACGACAGACAGGGGCTATGGATCCCGGGCTCGGCCTTCGGCCGCCCCGGGACGACAATGCAGCCGACGCCGAAGCCGTGACCGTGCCATGTCCGCCGAATCCGATCCGCTGATCGCGCCCAAGAACCCGCCCGTGCGGGTGCCGCTCACGTTCGAGAAGGTGCTGGCCGCTGCGGCGATGGCCGCCTTGTGCCTGATCACGCTCGGCAACGTGATCGCGCGCTATCTCACCAACTACTCCTTCGCCTTCACGGAGGAGTTCTCGATCGCCCTGATGGTGGTGGTGACGCTGCTCGGCGCCGGCATCGCGACGGCGGCCGACCGGCAGATCCGCATCGTCTTCTTCACCGGCCTGCTGCCGCGGACGGCCGAGAAGATCGCCGAGGTGATCGCGAGCCTCGCCACCATCGCGATGTTCGGGCTCCTGGTGTGGCTCGGCGCCCGCCTGGTGTGGGACGAGTACCGCTTCGAGGTGACGTCGCCGGGGCTCGGCGAGCCGCAATGGATCTACACGCTCGCGCTGCCGCTGCTCTCGCTCGCCGTGATCGCCCGCGCGCTCGGCCATCTGATCCGGACGCTGCGATCGAGGCGCCGGCCGGCCCACGACGTGATCGAGCCGCTGTGATGACGAGGCGAGCCGAAGGGCCACACGGGACGGCCGCCGCGCTCCTTCTCCCCGCGCGCGGAGAGGCGACGCGCCGTGCCGTGCGGCATGCCCCTGCGTTTCTTTCACTCGACTGATCCGATCGATGACCACGGCGGCGTTGTTCCTCGGGTTTATGGTTCTCTTCGTGCTCGGCACGCCGGTCGCGGTGGCGCTCGGGCTCGCCGGGACGCTCGCGATCTGGCTCGGCGATCTCGGCGTGATGAGCGTGCCGACCCAGGCGTACACGGGCATCGCCAAGTACCCGCTCCTCGCGGTGCCGATGTTCGTCCTGGTCGGGGCGATCTTCGATCGCTCCGGCGTCGCGCTACGACTGGTCAACTTCGCCACCGTGCTGGTCGGCCGCCGTCCCGGCGCGCTCGCCGCCGTCACCGTGATGGTGAGCATGTTTCTCGGCGGCATCTCGGGCTCCGGCCCGGCGAACGCCGCGGCGGTCGGCGGCGCCATGATCGGGGCCTTGTCGCGCGCCGGCTATCCGCGTGCCTTCTCGGCGAGCGTGATCGGCGCCGCGGCCGCGACCGACATCCTGATCCCGCCGTCGATCGCCCTGATCATCTATTCGGTGCTGGTGCCGCAGGCCTCGGTGCCGGCGCTGTTCGCCGCCGGCATGATCCCCGGAATCCTGGCCGGCCTGGCGCTGCTCGGGCCGATCTTCTGGATGTCGCAGAAGCACGGCTTCGGGATCGCCGAGAAGGATCTGCCGCGCCCGCCCTTCTGGAAGTCGCTCGCCGAGGCGAGTTGGGGCCTGATGGCGCCGGTGCTGATCCTGGGGGGCATGCGGGCCGGCTGGTTCACGCCGACCGAGGCGGCCGTGATGGCGGTCGTCTACGGCCTTTTCGTCGGCTTCGTGATCTACCGCACCCTCACGCTGCGCGACCTCTACGAGATGCTGGTCGAGGCGGCCGAGATCTCCGGCGTGATCCTCACCGTCGTCGCGTTGGCCGCGATCTTCGGCTATGCCGGCTCGACGCTCGGCGTGTTCGACCGCGCCGCGACCGCGATCGTCGCGACCGGCGGCAGCGAGACCGTCATCCTCGCGATGCTGATCGCCATGCTGATCGTCATCGGCATGTTCCTGGACGGCGTCTCGACCTTCCTGATCCTGCTGCCGCTGCTGATGCCGATCGCGGCGAAGTTCGGGTGGGATCCGGTGTGGTTCGGCGTGCTGCTGACGCTGAAGATCGCCATCGGCCAGTTCACGCCGCCCATGGCCGTCAATCTGATGGTGTCGTGCCGCATCGCCGGCGTGCCCATGGAGGCGACGCTGCGCTGGGTCGGCCCGCTGATCGCCGCGATGTTCGGCGTGCTGGTGCTGCTGATCGCGGTGCCCGAGCTGGCGCTGTGGCTGCCGCGCGTGCTGGGGTACTGATCCCGGGCGCGATCCCCGGGATCGGGAAAATTTCGCGGGCCGGGGTCGCCCGGCAACGAAGCAGGCGTTTCGGGTCGGAACTTCGCCATTCTGCTGCAGTGCAGCATTCGCAATTTTGCAGTATGATGTGGTCCGTTGCGGCTCTCGGCCCGTATGCGGGCATCGTCTGCCGGACGATTCTCGTCGTCCGGCGATCTGATTGGTGACACGAATTTGGTGCTGAACATCGACATGTCTCTTCCGGCCGACCACGCCCAGCGTTTCGCCCTGAGCGACGAGGTCCATGCCCGCCCGCCCGAGGCGCTGACCACGCCGAGCCGCGTCTCCTATCTGGCGCTGGTGTCGCCGTGGGAGGACCGCGAGCTCGAATGGCAGGGGGTCTGCGACCTCGCCCGCCGGTTCGGCGCGACAGCGCCGTTTCCCGGCGCCAACCACTATTCCGGCCAGCTCGGCGACTTCCGCCTGGTGTGGGAGCGGCACGGCGAGTTCGCCCGCTACACCTTCATCGCCTCGGGGCTCGGCGGCAGCGAGGATCCGTTCGCCGAGCCGGCGATCGCGCTCGCGCCGGCGAGCTGGGTCGCGGCCCGTCCCGGCCAGGTGATCGTCGCGGCGCATGCCGCCGTGATGAAGGCCGACAACGGCCCGGTCGATCCCGACACCGTGTCGGCGACGCTGTTCCGCGGCAACGCGCTGGTCGGCGGCCCGGTGTCGGACCGCGCCGCCGTCGCCTTCACGGATCTGCGCATCCATGCCGACGGCTTCGGCCGCTTCGTCGTCCAGGATCGGCACATGACGCCGCTGCAGGCGGGCCGCGTGGTGCAGCGTCTCCTGGAGATCGAGACCTACCGGATGATGGCGCTGCTGGCGCTGCCGGTCGCCCGTGAGCTGGCACCGTTCCTCGGCGATCGCGAAAAGGAGCTCGCCCAGGTCACCGACGCGCTGGTCGCCGCCGGCGAGGCCGACGAGCCGGTGCTGCTCGAACGGCTGACCCGGCTCGAGGCCGAGATCGAGAGCCGCGAGGCGGCGAACCTGTTCCGCTTCGGCGCCGCGCTCGCCTATCACGACCTCGTCCAGCGCCGGATCACCGAGCTGCGGGAGGAGCGCATCCAGGGCATCCAGACGCTGCGTGAGTTCATGGACCGCCGGCTGGTGCCGGCGATGAACACCTGCAAGGCGGTGTCGGAGCGCCAGCAGTCGCTGTCCGACCGAGTGGCGCGGGTGACCCAGCTCCTGTCGACCCGGGTCGACATCACCCGCGAGCGACAGAACCGCGCCGTGCTCGAATCGATGAACCGCCGCGCCAAGCTGCAGCTGCAGCTGCAGTCGACCGTCGAGGGCCTGTCGGTCGCGGCCGTCACCTATTACGTCGTCGGCCTGATCGGCTACCTGGCCAAGGGCGCCTACACGGCCGGGTTCCCGGTCAGCCCGGAGATCGCCATGGGCGCCTCGATCCCGTTCGTCGCCGGCGCGGTCTGGGCCGGCTTGCGCGGCTTCCGCAAGCGGGTCGCCCACGGCGAGCCCTGACGATCGTTCGGAAGGGCGGCCGCCCGGCCGCGCGCGCCGACATCGCCCCCCCATCGCGTGGCGCACACCGGTCCGTGACCACCGGCACAGACCCGACACGGGCGCGCCGTAATCCGGTCAACCTCCTGATTATCGTAAGGAACGTACCCCGCTCGGGAGCACTCCACGACAGCCCGTGCGACGGCCGCGCCCGCACCCCCGACGCGCCGACTTCGCATGACGTCGTCGCGACGACCGTCGCCGACGATGTCGGCTCCACGCCGATCCCGAGTCTCGTCTCGTCACCCATGAGGACGCGTATGTTCAAGCTTCAGCGGTTGCTCCTGGCGGGCACCGTCCTGTCCGGTCTCGTCGGAACGCAGGTGCTGGTCGCCCCGCCGACCTTGGCGCAGGCGCCGGCCCCCGCGACCGAGGAGCAGAAGCCCGGCCAGCGGCCGCCGCCGCGTCCGGGCCAGCCGCCCGCCCCGCAGCAGCAGCGCCCGGCCCAGCCGCCGGCGCCGCCTGCCCCGCCGCCGCACAGGCGCGCGCCGCCGCCGCCTCCGGCGCAGCGTCCGGCGCCGCCGCCCGCCCCGCAGGCGCAGCCGCCGGCGCCGCGTCCCGTGCCCCCTCCGCCGCCCCAGGCCCAGCCGCCGGCGCAGCGCCAGGCACCGCCCCCGCCCTCCCAGGTGCAGCCCCCGCAGCGGCCGGTGCCGCCGAATGTCCAGCGCCCGCCGGGCGTCCAACCCCCACCGAACGTCCAGGCACCGCCGCCGCCGAGCCGCCCGTCGCCGCCCGCCGTGCAGGGACAACCGCCGGCCGGACGCCAAGGGCCGCCACCTGCCGCCCTGACCGATCCGAACGCCCGGCCAGGCCGCCCGGTCCCGCCGCCACCGCCGTCCGCGCAGACGCCGCCGCCCGGCCGGCCGGGTGCTCCGGGCGTGCCGCCGGCCGTGCCGGGCCGCCCCGTCGCGCCGCCGCCCGCGGCCCAGACTCCGCCCGGCGTGCCGGGACGCCCGGTCGCGCCGCCGCCGGCCGCGCCGGGAACGCCGGCGACTCCGCCCACCGCGGCACAAGGCGCGCCCGCCACGACGCCCGCCACACCGCCGCCTCCGCCGGCGGCCCAGACGCCGGCACCCGCGACGCCGCCGGCCGCGCAGACGACACCGCCCGGACCGCCGTCCGGCACTGCGCCGACCGTCGCCGCGCCGCCGCCGGGCCCCCCCCGGCGCTCCGGGGCGACCGGGCGGCTTCGGAGGCCCGGGTGGGCCGGGCCGTCCCGGCCTGCCGCCGGGACCGCCGCCGGCCGCCCAGGGCGGGACGGGCGCACCGCCTTCCGGCGCTCCGGGGACGGCACCGGGCACCGTGACGGCCCCGGCCGCGACGGCCCCGGTTGTGGCGCCGACGGCCCCCGCCGTGGTGCCGTCGACACAGGCCGCCCCGCTCACGCCGGCCGGCGTTCCGGCCCCGACCCAGCAGCAGGCCCGGCCGATCCCGGTCGCCCCACCCGGCGCCGGCGCCGGCATGGCGCCGCAGTCGGCGCAGGGTCAGCCGCTGCGCCGCATGGACGAGCTGCGCGGCGAGCGCCGTGAACAGCGCCAGGGCGACACCACGATCATCCGCGAGCCCGACCGGACCATCATCCGCGAGGGCAACACGACGATCATCCGCCACAACGAGCTCGACCGCTTCCGCTACGGCGCCCGCGACGTGCGGGTCGAGCGGCGCGGCGGCGAGAACGTCACGGTCGTCGTGCGCCCGAACGGGGACCGCGTCGTCACCGTGACGGACGAGAACGGCTACCTGATCCGGCGCACCCGCATGATGCCGGACGGCCGCGAATACGTGCTGATCGACAATCGGCGCGGCTGGGGTCCGGGCGGTCCGCCGCCCGATCGGCGGGGCCCCGGCTTCGGCACCGGAATGGCGATCGGCGCCGCGGTCGGGCTCGGCGTCGGCGCGTTCATGCTGAACATGCAGCCGCCGGTCGTGCAGATCCCGCGCGAGCGCTACATCGTCGAGACCGAGCGGGCCGACCCGGTGCTGCTCTACGAGACCTTGACGGCACCGCCCGTCGTGGCGATCGAGCGGCCCTACACGCTCGACGAGATCCGCTACAACGCGCCGCTGCGCGATCGCATGCCGCGCGTCGACCTCGACACGGTGACGTTCGAGTCCGGCTCGTGGGAGCTCGATCCGGCGCAGGTGCAGAAGCTCGCCGGCATCGCCGACGGCCTCAATCGCGCCATCCAGGCGAACCCGCAGGAGGTGTTCCTGATCGAGGGCCATACCGACGCGGTCGGCTCCGACGTCGACAACCTGTCGCTGTCGGACCGTCGTGCCGAATCGGTCGCGCTGGTGCTCACTCAGCAGTTCGGCGTGCCGGCCGAGAACCTGACGACGCAGGGCTACGGCGAGCAGTATCTGAAGGTGCCGACCGACGGCCCGCTGCGGGAAAACCGCCGCGTCACGGTCCGCCGCATCACCCCGCTGCTGACCGGCGAGGCCCAGCCGCAACCGCCGCGGTGAGCACGCGAGCCACACGCTCCGTCATGCCCGGCCTCGTGCCGGGCATCCACGGCGCGGCCGACCGGCCGCGCCCGATCGGGCGAGCGCCGAAAAACGTGGATGGCCGGGACGAGCCCGGCCATGACGCTCCTTCGACCTCGGCCCGACCTGATCAGATGCTCGGGATGAAGCCGCCGTCGACCCGGATCACCGAGCCGGTGACGTAGGAGGCGCGGGTCGAGGCGAGGAACGCCACCACGTCGCCGTACTCCTTCGGCTCGCCGTAGCGGCCGACCGGAATCGACGCGGTGCTCTCGGCCGAGACGTCCTCGACGGGGCGGTTCTCGCGCTTGGCCTTCTGCTCGTCCAGGAACCTGATGCGCGGCGTCGCGATGCGGCCCGGCAGCACGATGTTGACGGTGACGCCGTCGCGGCCGACCTCGCGGGCGAGCGTCTTCGACCAGCCGACCAGCGTGAGGCGCAGCGCGTTCGACACCGCGAGATTGGGGATCGGCGCGATCACGCCCGACGAGGTCGACGTGATGACGCGGCCGAACTTCCGGGCCCGCATCTGCGGCAGAACCCGATCGGTGAGCGCGATCACGGACAGGACCATCGACTGGAAGTGCTTCGACCACAGCGCCGGATCCTGGCCGGTCGCCGGCGTCGGGGGCGGACCACCGGTGTTGTTGACCAGCACCTCCACGGGCCCGAGTGTCGTTTCGATGGCCGATACGTGAGTCTCGATCGACGCGAGGTCGGCGAGATCCCAGGTCAGCGGCAGCGCGCTGCCGCCGGCCTGCTGGATCGCCGCCGCCGTCCGGCGCGCCGCGTCGCCGTCGATGTCGCCGACCGCGACGCGCGCGCCCTCCGCGGCGAGCGCCGTCGCGATGGCGCCGCCGAGACCGCCGCCGGCGCCGAGCACCAGGGCGGTCTTACCCGCCAGACCGAGATCCATGTCGTTCCCTTTTTTCTTGACGATGACCGGGACCGACTGCGTCTCACACCTCGTCGAGGCTGTCCACCCAGCGGAAGCCCGCCTTCAGCAACGGCTCGCGCATCTTGTACATGTCGATGCCGAGCTCGCCCGCCGCGAGCCGCTTGCGCTTCTCTTCCTCGGCGGCGACGCGCTTGGCCGCCGCGGCCGCCACCGTGTCGGCGTCGCGACGCGGCACCACCACGACGCCATCGTCGTCGGCGACGATCACGTCGCCCGGCGCGACCAGCGCCCCGGCGCAGACCACCGGCACGTTGACCGAGCCGAGCGTCGCCTTGACCGTGCCCTTCGCCGAGACGGCGCGCGACCACACCGGGAAGCTCATCTCGGTCAACGTCTTCACGTCGCGGACGCCGGCGTCGATGACGAGGCAGACGCCGCCGCGCGCCTTCAGCGAGGTGGCGAGCAGATCGCCGAACATGCCGTCGGTGTTGTCGGCCGTGACGCCGACGACCAGCACGTCGCCCTTGCGGAGCTGCTCGATGGCGACGTGGATCATCCAGTTGTCGCCCGGCTGGGCCAGCACCGTGACGGCCGAGCCGGCGACCTGGGCGCCCGGGAAGATCGGCCGCATGTAGGGCTTCATCAGGCCGAGCCGGCCCTGCGCCTCGTGGACCGTGGCGACGCCGTGCTCGGCCAGCGCCGCGATGGTCTCGGGCGACGCGCGTTCGATGTTGCGGACGCAGACTCCGGCGGTCATGCCAGCTCCTCCAGAGCCATCGGGAACAGGCGCTGATAGGCCTCGCCGTAGGTCATCGGCTTGCCGGTGTTGCGGCCGCCCTGCACGCCGCGGTTCAGCGCGACCCGCTCGTAATAGGCCCACAGATGCTTCTGCGCCGCGAGGATCTCGAAGGTCTTGCGCTTGATCTCCCACACCTCGTCGATGTTGAGGATCACCTGCGGCTTGAAGTTGCACATCTCCGGCTGATGCGGCTCGAACAGGAAGACGGGCGGCGCGCCGTAGGTGTACTCGGCGTGCGGCTTGTGGCCCATTGCCTGGGCGATGATGCGGGCCTCCTGGGCGAAGCGCGTCGCTTCCGGATGGTCGACGTTGTAGGGGTCTTCCAGCGCGTGGGTGAGCACGAAGGCCGGGTTGAGCTCGCGATAGATGTCGATCAGGCGGTCGAGATGCGCCTCGGTCAGACGCAGCGGATAGTCGCCGGCGTCGAAGAACTCGATCTCGGCGCCGAGCATCGCGGCGGCGCGCTCGGCCTCGTCCTTGCGGCCGGCCTTCACCTTTTCCATCGTCATGCCGGCCTGCTTCCAGGCGAACTGGCTCTCGCCGCGCTCGCCATAGGCGAGGCAGACGATCTTCATCCGGTAGCCCTTCTTGGCGTGCAGCGCGATGGCGCCGCCCGCCCGCCACACGAAATCGCCCGGATGGGCGGTGACGACCAGACCAGTCTTGCTCATGAGGAACCTCTTCCGAGCTTGTCCGAGCTTGAAATCCCGACAGCGTTCCGCTGCCCGCTACTCCGCCTCGTCATGCCCGGCCCCGTGCCGGGCATCCACGTCCTGCGGTCCGTTCCGCCGAAGACATGGATGGCCGTGAGGAGCCCGGCCATGACCTGATCGTTCTGTTCCGGAGCACGATGCCCCGGAAACACCGACGCGACTACTGCTTCTGGATGCCGGCCTTGTCGATGACGGCGGACCAGCGCTTGATGTCGCTCGTCAGCCGCGCCGACAGGTCGGCCGGCGTGGACGCGGAGGCGACGATGCCGAGCTCGAGGAGCTTCCTCTTCACCTCGTCCTCGACCAGCACCTCCTGGAGGCTCGCATTGAGGATGCGCACGACCTCCTCGGGCGTACCGGACTTGGCGAACAGCGCGTTCCACGAGGTGGCGTCGAAGCCCGGCACCGTCGCGGCGACCGGCGGCACGTCGGGCAGCACCGGCGACTGCTTGGCGCCCGAGGTGGCGAGCGCGACGAGGTTCTTGTCCTCGATCGAGCCCTTCAGCGAGGCGTAGGAGTCGATGACGAGCTGGGCGTCGTTGCGCAGCACCGAGACGAGCGCGTCCGGCGTGGTGCGGTAGACGACGATCTCGGTCTTGATGTCGGCCTCGCTGTTGAACAGCACGCCCGACAGGTTCTGGGTCGAGCCGGCGATCACGGTCGCGATGTTGAGCGCACCGGGCCGCTTCTTGGCGTCGGCGATCAGATCGGCGAGCTTGGTGTAGCCGGTCTGTTTGTTGGTCGCGAGGACGAAGTCGAACAGGCCGAGTGTCGAGATCGGCACGAAGCCGTTCACCGGATCGAACGGCAGCTGCTTGAACAGGCCGACCGAGACGGCGGTGCCGTTGGAGAACAGCGCCAGCGTGTAGCCGTCGGCCGCCGACGAGGCGACCCGCGTCGCGGCGAGCGAGCCGCCGGCGCCGGGGGCGTTCTCGATCACGAAGCGTCCGCCGATCTTCTCGCCGAGCCGCTCGGTGACGATGCGCACCGTGATGTCGGCGACGCCGCCGGCGCCGAACGGCACCACGACCTTGATGGGCCGGGCCGGATACTTGGCCTGCGCCCAGGCCGCGGACGAGACGACGAACGGGGTGGCCAGCGGGGCGGCGAGGCCGCCGACGAGGCCGCCGGCGGCGACGCGCAGGAGCGTGCGGCGGCTCGGTCCGCCGATCTTGTCGTTGTTCATGTCGGATCCTTTCCGTCGGAGGACGGTCAGACGGGGAAGCCGAACAGACGGGCCGGATTGTCGACCAGGAGCTTCTGCCGCACGACCGGGTCGGGAGCGTAGAGGGGGATCAGATCGACGAGATCGCCGTCGTCGGGCATCGCCGGCACGTTGGGATGCGGCCAGTCGGTGCCCCACAGCAGGCGGTCCGGATCGACCTCGATCAGGCGCTTCGCGAAGGGAACGACGTCGTGATAAGGCGCACCGGACGACGAGACTCGCTCGGCGCCTGTCAACTTGATCCAGCACTTCGGGTCGCGCTCGTAACGCGCGACCAGAGCCCGGAAGGCGGCCTGCTCGACGCCGAGCCTGGCGTCGACCACGCCGATGTGGTCGATCACGTAGGTGATCGGCAGGGTGTCGAGCACCGGGGCGAAGGTGTCGAGCTCCTTGGCCGGCAGGTAGAGATCGACGTGCCAGCCGTGCGGCGCGATGCGCTTCACCACGGTCTCGAAGGTGGCGAGATCCGGCCGGCCGCCGAGCCGGGCCAGGAACGTGAAGCGGCAGCCGACGATGCCGGCGGCGGAGAGCTTGGCGATCTCGGCGTCCGAGAAGCTGGCATCGACATTGGCGACGCCCTTGTAGCGGCCGCCGCTCGCCGCGATGGCGTCCGTCACCACCAGGTTGTCACGGCCGTGCGGCGTGGCGTTCACCAGCACGGCGCGGCCGATGCCCATGCGCTCCTGCAGCCATTGCAGCTTGGCGAGCGGCGCGTCGGGCGGCGTGTAGGGCCGGTCGGCGACGTAGGGGTATTTCGCGTCCGGGCCGAACACGTGGCAGTGCGTGTCGCAGGCGAGCGGCGGCAAGGCGAAGGCCGGCGTGTGCGGATCGGGATGGGGCGGGGGAATCGTCGGGATGGGACTCATGGCCGGCCTCTGGCGAGACTGCCGACCGGACCGGGCGGCGGGGATGCCCGGTCCGGGGCAGTGACGCGGGTGGGCCACCGATCAGGATGACGCGACCCAACCGCGGCGTGACCATGACGCCGGACGCCGGCGCAATCAAATGACATTATTGCGGGCATTGATGCATTATATTCATCGCAATGTGCGGAGAATGGTTACCGATCTATGGACGGTCTCCCACACGCCCCGGAGGCCGAGGGTCGCACAGGGAGCGTATGCAGCAAGCCCACTCTTGGGGCATTTTGCAGAATGGCTCCCGTCGTCCCCGGAGCGGCGCGTCAGCGCCGAGCCCGGGATCCATACGCCCTGTCTCTCGTGAGCCACCGACACCGGGGGGGGATGGATCCCGGGCTCGCGGATCTGCGGTCCGCGCCCCGGGATGACGAATTGTGAAAAGCCCCTCGCCTCGCGGGCAGGAGCGGAGGGTGGTCGAGCAGCCCCCGGACGGCGACCGCCCGTCACTCGCGGCTGCGCAGGGTGCGGCTGATCAGCTTCAACAAGTCCTCGGCGGCCGGCGACAGCGGCAGACCACGCTTGACCACGACGCCGAGCGAGCGCGTCACGCTCGGATTGCGCAGCGGAACCGTGGCGATGCCGGTGCGACCACTCGCCTCGACGGCGAGCCGCGGCACCACGGCGAGGCCGATCCCGGAGGCGACCAGGCTGACCGCGGTGGAGAGGTGCTGCACCTCGTAACGCCACGACAGCGTCTCGCGGCGTGGCCCCAGCGCGTCGTCGATCAGTACGCGGTTGCCGGTCTGCGGACTGACCCGCACCAGCGGCTGGCCTTCGAGATCCGCCCAGGTGATCGCCTTCTCGGCGGCGAACCGATGATCCGCCGGGCACACCAGGACGAACGGCTCCTTGAGGAGCTCGGTCACCTCGAGATCCCAGCGGTTCACCGACACGATGGTGATGCCGAACTCGGCGCGACCCGACTGGACGTGATCGGCGATCTCGCCGGCCGAGTTGTCGAACACCTGAACGTCGAGGCTCGGATACATCCTGGTGAACTCGGCGAGCACGCGCGGGATGTAGCGGATCGAGATGGTGGGCAGGCAGCCGATCGCCAGCCGCTCCTGCTGGGCGCGGCCCTGGCGGCGCAAGTCCTCGAAGGAGCGCACCGCCTCGTCGAGGATGCGGCGCGCCTTGGGCAGCAGGTCGAGGCCGGCCGGGGTGAGCGCGACGTGCCGCGTCGTGCGTACCAAGAGCTTGACGCCGAGATCGTCCTCGAGCTTTCGCATCCGATGGCTCAGCGCCGTCTGCGAGAGGTTGAGGTTGGCGGCGGCGCGATGGAAGCTGCCGCGCTCGGCGATGCTGAGAAAGGCTTCGAGCCCCAGGAAATCGATACGCACGGCGAGTCCTCGACCACGGACCCGGCATCTTACCGGGAGAGCCCAACCCCCGATACGGTCTCGCCGGAACCAATCCATGCGTGTGGTTCAAAGCAGAGGCGCCCGAGGCGCGTTTCGCTAGAATTGTCACGATTCCGGCGACCGGCCCTCGACCAAACCGGCGAAAACGCCGCACCCTGCGGGCCTTTCTTACCCGGCCCGTGAGACTCGTCCGTGCATGCTGATCCGACCGGTCGAGCACGAGGATCAGTGTCGTGAGCCGCGCAATCGTGATGCCGCTGCGGAATCCGGAGGATCCCGGATTCAGCTACTCGGTGAGCCGCGCCGGGTCGGCGGCGCAGCCGACCATGATGATCGCCGCCTGGGACGGCGAGACCGGCACCCTGATCGGACGCTGCGAGATCGCCGCCACCGGCCCGTCGCCGGTCGTGACGCCGGGCGACCTGCTCGCTCGTTTCGGTGGGCGCTACCGCCTCGCCGCCGTGCGGGTCGACGTCGCGACCGAGCGCCTCGCGACCGTCACGCGACGCATCGCCCGCGCCTGCGCGCGCCGCCGCGAAGCCGGCCGCCGCTGGCGCCGCAGCGGCCCCGAATGATCCGGCTCACGCCTCCTGCGACGCGACCGCGACGCCGTGCTTGCGCAGCTTGCGCCGGCGGTGCCGCATCAGGCGACGCCGCGCCTGGAGGCGAAGTCCACGGCCGCGCGCGCCCTCGCTGCCGAGCAGGCGCTGCACCGTGACGAACAGCACCGGCACCATGATCAGAGCCAGCACCACGACGGCGATCATGCCGCCGAGCACGCCGGTGCCGAGCGCCTGCTGGCTCTTGGCGCTGGCGCCCGAGGCGATCACCATCGGGGCGACGCCGGAGGCGAAGGCGAAGCCGGTCATCAGGATCGGCCGGAAGCGCAGCCGTGCGGCCTCGACGGTCGCCTGCACCAGCGGCATGCCGGCGAGGTTGAGGTCACGGGCGAAGCCGATGATCAGGATCGCGTCCTTGGCCGCGAGACCGATGATGGTGATCAGCCCGATGGTGAAGTAGACGTCGTTCGGCAGGCCGCGCAGCGTCACGGCCGCGACGGCGCCGAGAATGCCGAGCGGCACCACCAGCAGCACCGCGATCGGCACGGTCCAGCTCTCGTAGAAGGCGGCCAGCACCAGGAACACGACGAGGGCCGAGAGCGCCAGCAGCAGCGGCGCCTGCGAGCCGGCCGCCTTCTCCTGCAGCGACTGGCCCGTCCACTCGAAGCCGAAGCCGCGCGGCAACGTCGCCGCGATGCGCTCCATCTCGGCGATGGCGTCACCCGACGTGAAGCCCGGCCGCGCCGCGCCGCTGATGCGCACCGACGGATAGTAGTTGAAGCCGACCACCTGGCTCGGTCCGACCGACCATTTCACCGTCGCGAAGGACGAGAACGGCACCAGCGTGCCCTTGGCGTTGCGCACGTTGAAGCCGAGGATGTCGTCGGCCTGCATGCGGGCGCGATCGTCGGCCTGCACGATGACGCGCTGCATGCGGCCGCGGTTGGGAAAGTCGTTGATGTAGGCGGAGCCGAGATTGGTCGAGATGGTCGCGTTGATCTCCTGGAAGGCGACGCCGAGCGCGGCCGCCTTCTCGCGGTCGATGATCAGCTCGACCTGCGGGGCGGGCGGCAGGCCTTCGACGAAGACGTCCTGCAGCACCGGGCTCTTTCGCGCGGCGTCGAGGAGCTGGTCCTTCGCCTTCATCAGCTCGGCATAGCCCTTCTGGCCGCGGTCCTGCAGGCGGAACGAGAAGCCCGCGGAGTTGCCGAGATTGTCGATCGGTGGCGGCTCGAGCGCCGAGATGCGGGCGTCCTTCAGGCCGGCGAGGCTCTTGTTGACGTCGGCGACGATGGCCGCGGCCGAGTCGTTCGGGCCGCGCTTCGACCAGTTCTCCAGCGTCACGAAGGCCTGCGCCGTGTTGGCGCCCTGGCCGAGGAACGAGAAGCCGGTGAGGAACGTGACGCCGTCGACGCCCTTGCGGTTCATCAGGAACGTCTCGACCTCCTGGACCACCGCCAGCGTGCGGTTGAACGAGGCATCGGGCGGCGTCTGCACGTCGACCGTGATGAAGCCCTGGTCGTCGATCGGAAGGAAGCCGGCCGGCAGGCGCGCGAACATCCAGCCCATCGCCGCGACGATGACGGCGAACACGACCAGCATCCGGCCGGCGCGCCGCAGCGACCAGCCGACGAAGCGGCCGTAGCGATCCTTGACGCGGTCGAGCCCACGGTTGAAGGCGCCGAACACGCCGCGTCCGGGGCCGTGATGCGTCACCGGCTTCAACAGCGTCGCGCACAAAGCGGGCGTCAGCGACAGGGCCATCAGCGCCGAGAAGCCGATCGCCGCCACCATGGTGACGGAGAACTGGCGATAGACGATGCCGACCGAGCCGGGAAAGAACGCCATCGGCACGAACACGGCCATCAGCACCAGCGTGATGCCGACGATGGCGCCCGAGATCTGGCTCATCGCCTTGCGGGTCGCCTCGCGCGGTCCGAGATGCTCCTCGGTCATGATGCGCTCGACGTTCTCGACGACGACGATGGCGTCGTCGACCAGGATGCCGATCGCCAGCACCATGGCGAACAGGGTCAGCATGTTGATCGAGAAGCCGCCGAGCAGCAGCACGGCGCAGGTGCCGAGCAGCGCCACCGGCACCACGAGCGTCGGGATGACGGTGTAGCGGATGTTCTGCAGGAACAGGAACATCACGAGGAACACCAGGATCACGGCCTCGCCCAGCGTCATCAGCACCTTGGTGATCGACGCCTGCACGACCGGCGTGATGTCGTAGGGGATCTCGTACTTGATGGTCTGCGGGAAGTAGGTCGACAGCTCCGCCATCTTGGCGTGCACGGCGCGCGCGGTGGCCAGCGCGTTGCCGGTCGGCGCCAGCAGCACCGAGAGGCCGGCGACCGGCTTGCCGTCCTGCCGCGTGGTGAACTGATAGGCCATGCCGCCCACCTCGATGCGGGCGACGTCGCGCAGCCGCACCGTCGAGCCGTCGGCATTGGCGCGCAGCACGATCGACCCGAACTCGTCCGGCGAGGCGAGCTGGCCCTTGACCAGCACCATGGCCGAGACCGGGTGGCCGGGCCGGCTCGGCTCGGCGCCGATGCTGCCGGAGGCGACCTGGGCGTTCTGCGCCTCGATCGCCTTGGTCACGTCGTCGGCGGTGAGGTCGTAGCCGACGAGGCGGGCCGGATCGAGCCAGACGCGCAGCGACCGTTCGGTCGAGAACAGAGTCGCCCGGCCGACGCCGGGGATGCGCCGGATCTCGCCCAGCACGTTGCGGATCATGAAGTCGCCGAGGCCGATCTCGTCGAGGCTGCCGTCGGTCGAGGACAGCGTGATGATCTGCAGCACCGCGCTGGAGGCCTCCTCGATCAGGATGCCCTGCTGGATGACGGCGCGCGGCAGGCGCGCCTCGACCCGCTTGATGCGGTTCTGCACCTCGACCGAGGCCATGCTCGGGTCGGTGCCGGGGACGAAGTTGGCGATGATCTCGACCTGGCCGAGCGAGTCGGAGGTCGATTCGAAGTTGAGGATGCCGCTCGCGCCGTTGAGCTCCTCCTCGATCAGCCGGGTGACGCTGTTGTACAGGTTCTCGGGCGAGGCGCCCGGATAGCTGGTCGAGATCGAGATCGAGGGCGGCGCGATGATCGGATATTGCGCGATCGGCAGGAACGGCAGCGCCAAGAGCCCGAACAGGCCGACGAACAGCGCCACCACGACCGCGAAGATCGGCCGATCGATGAAGAAGGACGGCATCCGGCTCGCTCCGCCGTCAGCGCAACGCGCCGGTGGCGTCCGCTTCGACCCGGCCCTCGAGCGCTTCCGCCGCGGCGCGGCGCTGGTGGCCGGGCCGGTACGGCACCGGCTCGACGACGTCGCCGGGCACGAACTTCTGGAAGCCCTCGACGATCACGCGGTCGCCCGGCTGGGCACCGTCGAGCAGCAGCCACTGATCGTCCACCACACGGCCGAGCCGCACGGGCTTGGGATGCGCGCGGTTGTCGTCGCGCACCAGGAACAGGCGGCTTTCGCCGGTGTCGTCGCGCTGCACGGCCTGCTGCGGCACGGCGAGCGAGTCGCCGTCGATGCCCTGCTCGATCTGCACCCGCACATACATGCCGGGCAGGAGCTCGCCGTTCGGGTTGGGGAACTCGCCGCGCAGCGTCACCTGCCCGGTCGAGGGATCGACGCTGGCGTCGGAGAACAGAAGCTTGCCGGCGTGCGGATAGAGCGTGCCGTCGGCGCGCACCAACCGCACCTTGGCGGTGTCGGGCGCGACCTGCTCCAGCGCCCCGGACTCGAAGTCGCGACGGAGCTGCTGCAGCTCCTCCACCGACTGGGTGAAGTCGGCATAGACGCGGTCGAGCTGCTGGACCGTGGCGAGATGGGTCGCCTCGCCCTGCCCGACCAGCGCGCCCTCGGTGACGAGAGCGCGGCCGACGCGGCCGTCGATCGGCGAGCGGATGCTGGCATAACCGAGATTGAGCTCGGCGCGGGCGACCTCGGCCTTCTTGGCGGCGACGTCGGCCTGCGCCTGGCGGAAGGTCGCCACCGCGGTCTCGTGCTGGACCTGCGAGGCGGCGCGGCCGAGGAGCAGCTCCTCGATGCGCTTGGCCTGCTTCTCGGACTGCTCGAGCACGGCCTCGGCCTTGGCGAGCGCCGCCCGGGCGGCGTCGAGCTCGACCTCGTAGGGCTGCGAGTCGAGCCGATACAGCACGTCGCCCGCCTTCACGTCGGCGCCCTGCCGAAACGGCCGCTCGACCACGATGCCGGACACGCGGGCCCGCACCTCGGCGATGCGCACCGGCGCGATGCGGCCCGGCAGCTCGCGGACATAGGGTCGCGGCGCCGGCTGCAGCGTCACCACCGACACCTTGGGAGGCGCCGCGCCGGCCTTCGTCTGGGCGACTTCGGTCTGCGCCTCGGTGCAGGCCGCCAGCCCGAGGCCCGCCAGCAGCACCAGAGCAGTCCCGGTCCGGCGGTTCAGGACATCGAGAACCGTCATGTCGTCACCTCCAAAGTCCACCACGTCGTCCAAGCGTCACGTCGTCCAAGCGTCATGTCGATCAAGCGTCACGTCGATATCGTCGCGGCGGCCCGAACACGGCTCCGCCGCCGAACGGCCGGGGGCCGTCCGCTCGCCTCACGCCGATTTCGCGGCCCGAACGGACACCGTCCGCGATCGCGCCGTGCACTCCGGCAACCTTGGAACTCCCCGCCCGGCAGGCTTCGACCGACGGTCCGCCCGCTCGTTGTGCTGCCCGATGTCCCCTGGAGTGTTCCTTGGGCAGCGTTACGGCTTTCTTAACAGCCGTTCAGCTTTCGACCGAGCCCGATGAATACGGCAGATTTTTGCCTCTATTGCAGCGCAGTACATAAGACATTTTCAGATTTAACATTTTACCACCACGTATTCCGTATCGATTGAAGACGACAATACGAGACGCCATTAATCTCTATTTCGACCGTTCTGCTGTTTTATGGACCGGAACCGAATCCGCACTTCTCAGAGCTACAGATCGACAATGCATCGGACAACCTGGCAGGGGGCGCCGCAATGTCGCAGCATGGCGCGGGCGCCCCGCCTCGCCCTGCCGCATCCGTAGAAACACGTTTCCGGGGAGAGAGTTGCGAGCGATCGGGCGGGGCGGCCGGAGCGACCCGTGCGGCGTTCGGCCGCGCGGCCGGCGGGGGGCGGGCGGCAAGGGCTTACCCCCGCGACGCCTGGACGATCGCGGTCGAAGTCGAGCGACCCGCCCTGCCGGGATCAGCCCCGCCCGCCTGCGGCCGCGCCTCGCAGGCGGCCGCGCCTCGCAGGCGGGCGGGCCGATCAGGATCGAGCGGTCGATTCGCCAGCGCGCACCGGTCCGAGGCCCCGGGGCACCGACGGGCGCCGCGGGAACGGCCGGCGACGAAGGCGGGCGCGAGCGCCCGGTCAGCGCGCCGCGACGCTGCCGCCGGACGGCGCCGCCGCGGCCGGCGCGCCCTTGGCGGCGGAACCGTTGGACAGCTCGCGCCACAGCTTGTCGGCGGCCTCCTGGGCACCGGGCGGCAGCCGGTGCGCGATGCCGCGATGGCAGTCGATGCAGGTGGCGGCGTTCTTCACCGCCTGCTGATGGTTCTCGGCCGAACGCTTCTCCTGCACGGACCAGTCCATGTGGATGAAGTCGTGACAGTTGCGGCACTCGCGGCTGTCCGTCGTCTTCATGGCGCGCCACACATTGGTGGCGAGGTGGAGACGCCGCGCGTTGAACTTCTCGGGCGTGTCGATGGTGCCGAGGATGTGCTGAAGGAGGTCGTTGGAGGCCTGGACCTTGCGGATCATCTTGTGGGTCCAGTCCTTCGGCACGTGGCAGTCGGTGCACACGGCGCGCACGCCGGTGCGGTTGGTGTAGTGCACGGTCTGGCGATACTCGCGGAAGACGTTCGCCTCCATCTCGTGACAGGAGATGCAGAACGCCTCGGTGTTGGTCGCCTCGATCGCGGTGTGGAAGGCGCCCCAGAAGACGATGCCGCCGAGGAAGCCGACGATCAGCAGGGCACCGAGCGAGAGCGTGCCGGACGGACTCCAGAACCAGCGCCACAGGCGGCGCAGGCGGCCCGGGGCTTTCGCGGGCGTTCCGGAGGCGGCATCGGGCGCCGCGGAAGCCGGTTGCGCGGGGTTGTCGGTCATCGGTTCTGTCCTCGTCCTGCCGCGCGACGGGCGCGCGTCGGCGCGCGCCGGCGATCGCGCGACGTCACTTCACTTCGGTGGCGTTCTGGAAGGTGCTGGAGACGAGCGGCTTGGCGTCGAGCTGCGGCACGTGGCACTGCGTGCAGAAGAACCGCGTGCCCGCGATCTTGTCGAGGCGGTTGCCCTCGCGGTCGTTGTAGTGCGTCTCGGAGACCTTCGGGGCGCCCGCCTTGATGTTGGCCGGCCAGTCGTGACAGGTCATGCACTGGTTGAAGTCCTTGCTGACCTGATAGGTCTCGATTCGGTGCGGGATCAGCGGCGGCTGCTGGCGATAGGCGCGGCCGAACATGCCGTCGGAGGGCGTGTCCTGCTTGACCACCGGCGGCACCGTGCCGAGCTCGTCGAGCCCGACGTCGCCGCGCAGGCTCTTGAGCGAGGTGCGCTCCTGCGCGAGCCCCATCCCCCCGGTCGCGGCGAGAAGGGCGACGAGCGTCGCGACACGTGTCGCCACCAGGGCGATGCGCCCGGCTCCGGTTCGCGGTTCGGCCATGGTTGCCCTCCATCGATGTGCCATCGGATCAGACCTTCTCCAGCGCGGCCGGCGCGGGTTCGTCGGGGACGGGCGGTGACGGCGGCAGGGCCGCATCCACGCGCCGATCGAAGCGGTGGGTGAACGTGAAGACGCGCTCCGGGCAGACGTCGACGCAGCGCCCGCACGCCGTGCAGTCGCCCGAGAGGATCACCGGGGTCGCGTCGTCGCGGCCGCGCAGCGCCGGCGCGATCACCTGATTCTCGGGACAGACGGCGAAGCAGTCGAGGCAGTCGTCGCAGCGCGCCCGGCCGCGCGCCGAGACGCGCAGCAGCGTCGCCTTGCCGATCAGCCCATAGGCGGTGCCGACCGGGCAGACATGGCCGCACCAGCCGTCGCGCGCGACGACGAGATCGAACACGAAGATCGCGACGACGATCAGGAGGCCCGCCAGCGTGCCGAACAGGACGGCGCGGTAGATCAGCGTCACCGGATTGATCAGCTCGAACGCGACCGTACTCGTGGCGGCAGAGGCGGCGAGGACGGCGAGGGCGACCAGCCAGCGCGTCTCGCGCCGCATCGCCCAGCCTTTCTCGATGCCGAGCCGGCGGCGCAGCCACGCGGCGAGGTCCGTGACCGGGTTCACCGGGCAGACGAAGGAGCAGAAGGTGCGGCCGCCGAAGATCAGATAGAAGCCGATCACGATCGCGACGCCGGTGAGCGCCGTCGTCTCCGGCCAGTGGCGAGCGACCAGCGACTGCGCGACGACGAAGGGATCGGTGAGCGGCAGCACGTCGAGCGTGAGGCTCGCCGCGAGCGTGCCCTTGGCGATCCATAGGCCGGCGAGCGGGCCTGAGAGGAACAGCGCCAGCACGCCGAGCTGGATCAGCCGGCGCAGGACGAGATATCGGTTCGCCGTCCAGGCACCGTGAAGCCGGCGCGCCTCGCGGCCGGGAACGCGCGCCGCGGCGCGGGCCGCGCCGGGCGACGAGGGGCGTGACGGAGCGCCGGCCGGAGTGTTGGCACTCATGGCTTCGGCTCCGGCAGGCGGTCCGGCAGGTCGATGAGGCCGGGCACCAGCTCGCGGCCGGCCTTCTTCTTCTCCTCCCAGCCGCGACGGTAGTGCTCGTCCTGGCGGCCCACCGCGAGCGTCACGGGCAGCACCTTGATGGCCGCCTCGGTGAGCACGCAGGACTTCTCGCACTTGCCGCAGCCCGTGCAGGCGTCGGCGTGGACGACCGGCTCGAACACGGCGTGCTTGCCGGTGCGCCGGTTGTGGGTCTGTTCCAGCGTGATCGCCTTGTCGATGACGGGGCAGACGCGGTAGCAGACGTCGCAGCGCAGCCCCTGCAGATTGAGGCAGGTGTCGCGCGACACGATCACGGCGACGCCCATGCGGGCCGCCGTGATGTCGACCAGGCTCTTGTCGAGCGCGCCGGTCGGGCACGCCTTCACGCACGGAATGTCCTCGCACATCTCGCACGGAATGCCTCGCGCCTTGAAGAACGGCGTTCCGCCGGCCGGACCGGCCGCGAGATCGGCGAGCTTCAGCGTGTCGTAGGGGCAGGCGCGCACGCACAGGCCGCAACGCACGCAGGCGGACAGGAACTTCGCCTCGGGCAAGGCGCCGGGCGGCCGCAGCGCGTCGGCCGGCAGCGAGCGCGACTGGCCGGAGAGAACCGCGAGGCCGAGCCCGCACGCGCCCGCCCCGACCGCCGTGCGCAGCGTGGCCTGCACGAAGCGGCGGCGGGTCGGCGTCTTGCGGTCGGGCTCGGTCGGCATGACGAGGCTCGGACGTTCAGGAACGACGGTGCGGGCGGCCGATCAGATCGGCACCACCTTGCAGGCCGCCTTCTTGAAATCGGTCTCCTTGGAGATCGGGCAGGTGGCGTCCAGCGTGAGCTTGTTGACCAGCTGGCCCTCGTCGAAGAACGGGATGAACACGAGCCCCGGCGGCATCTTGTTGCGGCCACGGGTCTCCACCCGCGTGATCACCTCGCCGCGGCGCGTGATCACCTTGACGGACTGGCCGCGCCGCAGCCCGCGGCTCTGCGCATCGTCCGGATGCATGAACAACTGGGCGGTCGGGTAGGAGCGGTGCAGCTCGGGCACGCGGCGCGTCATCGAGCCGGAGTGCCAGTGCTCCAGCACGCGGCCGGTGCACAGCCACATGTCGAACTCCTTGTCCGGGCTCTCGGCGGCCGGCTCGTAGGGGCAGAATATGACGCGCGCCCGCCCGTCCGGCTTGCCGTAGAACGTCACGCCCTCGCCGGCCTTGACGTAGGGGTCGTAGCCCTCGCGGAAGCGCCACAGCGTCTCCTTGCCGTCGACCACGGGCCAACGCAGGCCGCGCGCCTTGTGATAGATGTCGAACGGCGCGAGGTCGTGCGCCTTGCCGCGGCCGAAGGCGGCGTATTCCTCGAACAGCCCCTTCTGGACGTAGAAGCCGAACGCCCGGGACTCGTCGTTGTCGAAGCCCTGCTGCGTCTCGGCGAGCGGGAACTTGTTCACGGCGCCGTTGGCGAAGAGCACGTCGAACAGCGTCTTGCCGCGCAGCTCCGGCTTCTTGGCGATCAGCTCCTCGGGCCACACCTCCTCGACCTTGAAGTATTTCGAGAACTCGATGGTCTGCCAGAGGTCGGAGCGCGCCTCGCCCGGCGCCTTCACCTGCTGGCGCCAGAACTGGCCGCGCCGCTCGGCATTGCCGTAGGCCCCCTCCTTCTCCATCCACATCGCGGTCGGGAGAATGAGATCGGCGGCGAGCGCCGTCACGGTCGGGTACGGATCGGAGACGACGACGAAGTTGTCCGGGTTGCGGTAGCCCGGCAGGCCCTCGCCGTTCATGTTCGGCGCGGTCTGCATGTTGTTGGTGCACTGGACCCAGTAGGCGTTGAGCTTGCCGTCCTTGAGCATCCGGTGCTGCACGACGGCGTGATAGCCGACCGTGCCCGGGATTGTGCCTTCGGGGAGCTGCCAGATCGTCTCGGCGACGGCGCGGTGCGCCGGGCTCGTCACCACCATGTCGGCAGGCAGGCGATGCGCGAAGGTGCCGACCTCGCGCGCCGTGCCGCAGGCGGAGGGCTGACCGGTGAGCGAGAACGGGCCGTTGCCGGGCTCCGAGATCTTCCCCGTGAGCAGATGGATGTTGTAGACGAGATTGTTCACCCAGGTGCCGCGGGCGTGCTGGTTGAAGCCCATGGTCCAGTAGGAGACGACCTTCTTCTTCGGGTCGGCATAGAGCCTGGCGAGCTTGACCAGCTTGTCGGGCTCGACGCCGGAGAGCTTGGCCGTATAGTCGAGCGTGTATTTCGCCACCTGCTCCTTGTACTGATCGAACGTGATCTCGCGCATGCCGGCCGGGTCGATGGCGCCGCCTTGGCCCGCCTTGTGCGAGGCGTTCTTGGCCGCCACCTCGCGCGGATCGGTCGGCCGCAGCCCGTAGCCGATGTCCTCCACGGTGTGGGCGAAGGCGACGTGCTTGCCGACGAAGTCCTGGTTCACGGCACCGTTCTGGATGATCCAGTTGGCGACGAAGTTGAGGATCGCGAGATCGGTCTGCGGCACGAAAATCATGCCGTTGTCGGCGAGCTCGAAGCTGCGGTGCTCGAAGGTGGAGAGGACGTGCACCTCGCAGCCGTCGTGGGTGAGGCGCCGGTCGGTGAGGCGCGACCACAGGATCGGGTGCATCTCGGCCATGTTGGCGCCCCACAACACGAAGCCGTCGGCGTGCTCGAGGTCGTCGTAGCAGCCCATCGGCTCGTCGATGCCGAAGGTCCGCATGAAGCCAGCGACCGCCGAGGCCATGCAGTGGCGCGCGTTGGGATCGAGATTGTTGGAGCGGAAGCCCGCCTTGTAGAGCTTGGCCGCCGCGTAGCCCTCCCAGATGGTCCACTGGCCGGAGCCGAACATGCCGACCGCGGAGGGGCCGCTCTTCTTCAGCGCCGCCTTCCACTTCTCGGCCATGATCGAGAAGGCCTGGTCCCACGTCACCGGCGTGAAATCGCCGGTCTTGTCGTACTTGCCGTTCTTCATGCGCAGCAGCGGCCGGGTGAGGCGGTCTTCGCCGTACATGATCTTGGAGAGGAAGTAGCCCTTGATGCAGTTGAGGCCGCGATTGACCGGCGCGTCCGGATCGCCCTGCGTCGCCACCACCTTGCCGCCCTTGACGCCGACCAGCACGCCGCAGCCGGTGCCGCAGAAGCGGCACACGCCCTTGTCCCAGCGGATGCCGTCGCCGCGGGCGACCTGCGCGTCCGCCGTCCCGGGGAGCGTCACGCCGGCGGCGGCCGCGGCGGCCGCCACGGCGGCCAGCTTCATCGTGTCGCGTCGCGTCTGCTCGGACATGTTCAAGCCTCCATGACGGGCGGATCCGCAGGGCTGCGGTCCGGATCGAATCCGTGAAAGACGAGCGCCGCGGCGACGACGCCCGGCGTGCGATGGATGGTCTCGAGCCCGGACAGCGCGGTCGCCCGGTCCGTGTCCTCGAGCGTGACGATGAGGCGGCCGCCGGCGAGCACGGCGTGCAGCTCGCTGCCGGGAATCGCCCGGAGGGCTTGCGCGACATCGTCGGCGCGCGACGGAACCGCGTGGACCAGGACACCGCAGACATTCGTGCCGCGGTCGGTCATGGGTGCACCTCGGGTTCGGCGGCGACGACACTCACCGTCAGCACGCCGGGCACGGCGGCGAGCGCCGCCATGGCCGCAGCGACCGTGTCGGGCGCGATCGCGACGGTCAGCCGGCCGAGCGGCCGGACGTCGACGAGACGGACGCCGTCGATCGCCGCCACGGTGGCCGCGACGGCATCGAGGCGGGCGGGCGCGGCCTGCACCAGCACCCGGGCGGGGGAATGCTCCGTGGGACAGAACGGCGGCGGCTCGGCCGGTCCGGCCCGCCAGGCACCGCCGAGGAAACGGCGGCGATCGAGCGCAGCGGCGGCGGCTGACGGAACGTCGGGCATGCGGTGCGGTCTCGACCGGGCGGAGGGCTGGGCGGGACACACGCGGGGGACGTGAGCGGGTCATTGATTAGGCAGATTCCAAGGAACGATCCTTGCTCCCGGACAATCAACTCGCCGAAAGACCGTCCCTCCCCACCTTTCGTGCGTTCGAGCGCGCACCCTTCAGGCAGATCAGGCAGAGAGATCAGCGGATCCCTCCTGTGGGCGCCGGTCGCGGCCGGGGCCGGGCGCCGGCCGCGGCTCGCCCCGGGAACGCCCGTCGGACCGCTGCGCGGCCGCGACCGGCGCCGCCCGGGGGCCGCGGCCTTTTCGCAGGCCGGACCGAGTCAGATGCGCTCCAGCACCAGGACCGCGTTGGCAGCGAGCGATACCGTGAGGGCGCCGTGCGCGCTCGTCAGCGGCTCGGCGTCGACGAGACCGCCGCCGCCGAACACCGCGGCGTCGCTGTTCAGCGCCTCGCGCCACGTTCCGTCGGCGAGCAGCGGATGCTGGACACGATAGCCCTCCGCGAAGGCGTGGTTGTTCAGGCTCGCGACGACGACGAGCTCCTGCCCGGCGTCGGCGCGGCGGAAGGCGAGCACCCGGTTGGCGTCGTGGACGTGGAGAATGTCGAGCGCGTGCGACCGCAACGCGGCGGAGCGCCGGCGCAGCGCGATGACGGCCTGATAAAACCGGAACAGCCGCGCCCCCTCGGCCTGCGCCAGCGCCTCGAAGTCCTCGCGGTGGGCGATGAAGTCGTCATAACGATACGGCTCGCGGGCGCCGACCTCCTCGCCCATGAAGAACATCGGCGTGGCCGGGCCGAGCAGGCCGAGCGCCGCGATCACGCGGGTGCGCGCCTCGGCGAAGTCCCGGGTCGCCCCGATCAGCGGCGCGCCGTCGACCGCCGTGACGATGGTCCGAGCCGAATAGACCTTGCGGCCGTTCTCCTCGTAGCTCGAGTTTCCGGCCTCGTCGTGCGACTCGTGATAGACGACATGGCCGTGGGCGCTCGCCGCCATCGTGCCGGCGAACCAGGTCATGTTCAGCGGCCGGTCGTCGCCGTAGCCGGCGAATTTCAGCAGCCGGGCGCGGGCCGTGTCGTTGGTCGCGTCGCCGACGAGCTGATGATAGAACTCGGCATACCAGGCGGCGTCGAAGCCGAGCCCGCCGGCCGCCGTCGGCTGGGTCACGGCCGGCCAGCCCGAATGATCCTCGGCGATCAGGATCACGTCCGGCCTCACCAGCCGCAGCGTGCGGGTCCATTCCCGCAGGAACTTCTGGCCGAAGATCCGGGCGTGGTCCGCGGGGCGCCCGTCGGAATGGATCACCGCATAGGCGTGCAGCGAGGTCGTCTGATCGACCCGGAAGCCGTCGACGTGGAATTCGTCGACCAGCATGGCGGCCGACGAGATGAACAGCTTCCGGACGTTCTCCTCCCAGAAGCGTGGTGCCCAGCCGGTCGACATGTTGTCGATATAGCCGCCGTCGGACCGCGCGTAGTCCGAGGTTCGCCCCTCGTACCAGTACCAGATGTTGCGCTCGGGCGCGGTCGAATCGTAGGCCCATTCGGCCCGCTCGGCGTCCGCGATGTAGTGGTTGTAGACCACGTCCATGATCACGGCGATGCCGTGGCGGTGGCATTCGCGCACGAACCACTTGAACTGATCACGTCCGCCGCCCGCGTATTCGATGGCGAGGTAGTGAGAGGAGCCGTAGCCCCAGCTCGCCCAGCCCTCGTATTCGGCCAGCGGCATCAGCTCGACCGCGTTGACGCCGAGCCGGCGCAGGTACGGCAGGAACGCCATCGCGTCCTTCAGGGTTCCGCGCGGGCCGCGACCGGCGGCGAGCCCGTCGACATGCAGCTCGTAGATGATCAGATCGTCGAGCCGGCGCGGCACCGGGTTGTCCGGATCGAACTCGTCGCGCCAGAACTCCTCCTCGGGCGTCCATTCGGTCTCCGGGAACACGCGGGACTCGAACGCCTTGGTGACGTTGCCCGGATCGACGACGACCGAGCAGCTCTTGGTGCCGTCGAGGCTCCTGCGGCAGCCGCACCAGGTCGGGCCGCGAGCCGGATCGACGTTGCCGCTGCCGATCTGGCAGCGCGAGAACAGGTCGGTGCGATAGGCGATCGAGCCGTCGTCGCGGGTGATGCGATACATGTAGAGCGTGTGGTCGTAGGCCTTGTAGTCGCCGCCGTGCGGCAGCTCCGCCGCGACCGTCGTCCAGATGCCGTCGTCGTCGCGACGCATGGCCGTCGCCGAGTCGACACCGCGCCCGTCGTCGAAGATGTAGCCGCCCTTCTCGTTGTCGGGGCCGGACAGCGTCGCGCGCACCAGCTCGACATTGCGGGCGTTCGGCGCCCAGACGGCGAAGCGCACCCGCGTGCCGTCGGCGCCGAGCACCGGATTGGCGCCGAGCCGCCGGCAATGGGTGAGATGGTAGCGTTCGACCTGATCGGCCCCGCGGAGCACGAATTCGCGATGCTGATCGGAGGACGATGCGACGCCGATCTCGGTGGGCATCGCCGAGACGGTCCCGGCCTCCGTCACGGTCGTGACGCTCCAGCGCAGCGTCAGGCCGGCGGCCGCGTCGTCGAGCCGAACGGTGGCGCGAAACGCCGGGCAGCCGTCGTCGGCGACGAACGGCTCCATCGGAACGCTCGTCCATTGCGCCGCCGGCCGGCCCGCGCCGTCCCAGCTTCCCGCCAGCCTGACGTCGCGAAGCACGATGTGGCGCAGCCCGGTGCGATACTCGAAATGGACGGGGATCGGCATCGTGGTCTCCAGTGACATGGCGCCCTTCTTCCCTCTCCCCGCCGCGCGGGGAGAAGGTGGCTCGGACCGAAGGTCCGAGTCGGGTGAGGGAGCGCTTCCGTAAGGCAGAGACTCGCGGCGACGCCCCCCTCACCCGACGTCCGCGCTGAACGCGCGAACGTCGACCTCTCCCCGCAAGCGGGGAGAGGTTAAGACCGTGCCGTCAGCTCCGCGGCTCGGGCCCGATGATCCAGTGCTCTCGCACCAGCATGCGATGGAGGAAGCGCGGCTCGGCACAGCGGCGCCAGTCGGCGGCCAACATCGCACCCTCGATCGCGCCTTCGGCCGTCGTCACCGCATCGGGATCGTCGAACCAGAACTGCTCGACGCAATCGAGCGGAGCCTCGCCGACCGCGTAGGCGCCATCGCGCACATGGCCCTGCTGATAACGTCGCACGCCCGGCAGCGCCGTCGCCAGCGCCGCATGTGTCCCGAGCATGTGGCGGCGGAATTCGCCGAGCGGCAGGCCCTCGCGCCGCTTTGTCAGCACCAACAGCAGCACGAGCGATGCGTCGCGCGCCTCCGGCGGCCCGGGCAGCAGGAGATGCGCCGTGGTGTCGAGCCCGAGCGTGCGCCAGAACGCCGCCCAGCGCGGCTCGTCGGCGCGCGCACCGTCGATGAACTCCGGCGACTGCAACGAGGCGAGCTGTTCGGTCTCGTTCGCCAGCCAGATTTCAGCCACGCCGCTCCACAGGGGCTCGGCCGTGTCGCCAGGACGCGCGAGGCGGGTATCGACCTTGTATTTCCGGATCTGCGGGATGCGGCTCGCATAGCGCACCGCGTGCTCCTCGACCCAATAGCGCTGGAAGTCCGCCTCGCTCAGGCCGGGCTTGGGACTCGCGAAGATGAACTGGTGGATCATGGGATGACCTCGCCTTAGACCCTCTCCCTGAGGGTCGCGCGTTTGCGCGACAAGAGGGTCTGGCGCGAGCGAAGCTCGCGAACGGGGTGAGGGCTTACGGCGCCTGTTCGCTGGCCTCGGCACCCCCTCACCCGACGCGCTCCGCGCGTCGACCTCTCCCCGCTGGGGAGAGGTGACGGAGCGCACGTTACGCACGGGCGACGTGACCGCGCGGGCATCTCCTCCTCACCACCCCCAGCGCCGCAACGGCGGGTCGCCGTCCAGAACCTCGATCAGCTTGCGGCCGGTGAGCGCGCTGTCCGGCGTCGAGCGGCCGGTGACGAAGGGCCAATCGACCAGCACGCTGGTCGGATGACCGAAATTGCCGTGGAAGCCGCCGTCCGGGCCGGTCGCGTCGCGCAGGATGAACTCCAGCGGATAGGGCGGCGGCCCCATGTTGAAGTCGAGGAAAGTGTTTCGCGCCTTCACGAAGGCGGTGCCGTCCTTGTAGTCGTATTCGAGGCAGTGCCCGGTGACGTGCTTGCCCCAGATGATGCTCTTGCGGATGTTCATGTCGCGCGCGAAGGCGAGGCAGGCGACGCCGTAGCACTCCGCCGCGATCGGCTTGCCGGCGGCGAGGAACGCCAGGATCACGTCGTGGACGCGCTGGTTGTTGACCATGTCGACCACCGGTCCGGAGCCGCCGACCAGCAGCACCGCGTCGTAGCGCGCGATGCTCGCCCGCGCCGCCTCCAGGGAACGGTTGTAGGCTTCGAGCAGCCGCACGAAGGCGGGCGCCGAATAGTAGGGCCGCTCGGGGAACCAGGCGGCGAGCGAGATCGGGTGTTGCAGGCGGGCGCCCTCGGGCGTCGACGGATCGTCGTAGCGCCGCACCTTGGCGGCCATCTCGGCCGACGTCACCGGGCGCTGCAACGGCGGATCGAAGAAGTCCGGATCCATGCTGACGGGAATCGCGTTCGGCCGCTTGCCGGTCGGCGTGCAGAAATCGACCGTGTACCCTTCGCGATCGAACTCCTCGAGCGGTCCGATCAGTTCCTCGCCCCAATAGCCCCACTCCGAGAGCATCACCAGCACATGCCGCTTTCCGCGCGGCTCCGGCAGCGCCGGCAGCGGCGCGGCCACGGCCGGCGGCGGGCCGGCCAGGATCGCGTCCTTGATCGCGTCGACGAAGGCCTCGGTCGCGTGCCACGACGCGTTGGTGACGAGGTCGCCGTCGACCACCACTTGATCCTTCTCCGGCGTGCCGGGCACGCAGGGCGTGTAGAGGGCACCGGCGTTGATCACGTCGGCGAGCACCACCTTGTTGCAGATCACCTTGCGGCCGGCGAGCAGGTCGGGCGCCGGCGTGAGCAACCACAGGCCGTGGCACGCGGCGCCCTTGACGATGGCCTTGTTCTGCATGGCACGGCGGAAGAAGCGCGCCGCCGGAACGCTGCGTGCCACCTCGGCCGCATTGGCGCCCGTCACGTCGTCGCGCTCGCTCCAGCGCAGCCGCACGCTGGCGTAGTTGGCCGAGACGATCACGGCGGCGTAGTCCTCGGGCGCCACCTGATCGACGTCCTTGTCGACGTCCAGCCATTCCAGGTGATCGATCACGCCCGGCTCGGTGGTCGAGTAGAAGCGTGCGGTCGGCTGGCCCCACAGCCGGGACACCAGCTCGACGGTCGCGCCGTAGGACGCGAAGCGTTCGCGATAGAGGCGAATCTCGCCGGGGATGTACTGCGACTCGACCAGGACAGCGATCTTCTTCCCGGCGAGCGGAGCGTTCGACATGACGGTCTCCTGTTCGGCGTGCGTGACGACGTTCGGAACGACGTGCGACCCGTCGGACGGTCAATTGGCGATCGCCGCGAACTGCACGACGAGCGCGATCGCCCCGCCGTCCTGCGCGCCCGAGAGGTTGGCGAGCGAGATCTGGAAGTCGTCAGGGTTCGCGGGCTTGAGCTGCGCCGTCATGTCGATGCCGTTGACGACCACGCGCTCGATCGACAGTCGCCCCGGCGGCATGAAGTCGGGCAGGACGTTGATGGTCGTCATGCTGGATGACGGACGAATGCGGAAGTAGAGACAGAAGCCGTTGTCGGCGCCGTTCCCCGCATCGACGAAGGTGCGGATGTAGACATGCGCCAGATAGGCGAGCTCGAAGGCGTGATAGCCGATCGCATGGCTGCTCTTCATGCCGTACTGGCCGTCGAGGATGGGCAGCCCGTTCTCGGTGGTGCGGAAGTAATAGCCCTGCCGCTCGCGATCCAGGAAGAACAAGTTCCAGAACGCCGCGCATTCGCGGGCGAGCTGCAGATAATTGCTGTCCCCCACCGTGGCGCCGTGCAGGATCAGATAGGCGAGCACGCCCTGCTCCTGCTGCCAGAAGTCCTTGGTGGCGCCCCAGGCGAACTGGATCGGCATGCCGCCGCTCGGGTGGCGCTCGACGCAGTCGAAGATGCCGCCGCGCACCGCGTCGAGGCCGACCGTCGCCATGTCGTCGCCGAGCTTGCGGGCGACCTGGAGGAGCCGCTTGGCGTGATTGTCGTCGGCGACCGCCTGCGTCTGGTGGCCCATGGCGCGGTGGCGAGCGCTGCGCATGTGGAAGTAGTTGGCGCAGCGGGTCAGGTTCCAGGCGATCTTCAGGTTGTGGCCGACGACGGCGCGGTCCTGCTGCCAGCGATAGGTGAGGTCGGGGGTCCAGTCGTCGTGGAAGCGCTCCTTCACGTATTTCGAGCTCGGGTCGGGAAACTTCTCCACGATCAGCGTGGTCGTCTCCTCCAGGATGGCGACGGCGGTCTTGAGGAGATCGGCCAGGTAGGGGCGCGCGCTGCCGCCCGGCAGCGGCTCGAGCGTGAGAATCAAGTTCACCAGATAGGCCGGGATGTGGTCGCCGATCGAGTTCCAGTTCTTGCGCCGGCAGTTCTCGCCGAGCGCCGGCGTGTCCGGTCGCATCGTCACCGGGTCGAGATGCGAGTAGTAGCCCCCCTTGCCGGCGAAACCCTTGGCGGTGGCGCTCGGCGGATCCCAATAGAAGGCCTGGAAGCTCTGGATGGTGCGGCGGATGTCCTCCAGCACCTCGGTGTCCAGCGTGATGCGGTAGTACTGGGTGAGCCCCGCGATCGCGTAGATCTGCTCGTAGAGCGGGATGGTGCCGACGTCGTCCGGCCCCTGCGAGGCGAAGAACAGGCTTTCGCCCTTCTCGCCCTCGGTATGGCGGCGGCGGCCATAGGCCCAGAAGCAGTATTCGCCGTCGTGGCTCGACGAGCGGAACGCCTCGCGCAGATACTTCACGGCCGCCTGCGCCGCGAGGAAGTAGCGCTCCGCGCCGGTGATCAGGAACGCGGTCGAGAGGTCGTAGAGGAGGCGCGACAGCACCGCGCATTCCTGCACGTCGTCGTCGACCGGCTGGCCCAGGATGTTGAGGTTGGTGCGGTAGAACTTGGCGAAGTCGTCGATCGTGTAGTTGCGCCGCTCGTCGAACAGATGGTCGAGAATGCGGTCCGCCATCTGGGTGACCTGCACGAGCCACCAGTGGGTCTCCTCGAACAGGTAACGGTCCGGGGCCGAATGCAGGAGATAGACGGTGCGCGCCTCGAAGCGGGCGCGGTCGCCGTCCTCCTGATAGAGCCCGGCGACGAAGACGGGCCGGTCGCGCTGGATGTACTTGCGCAACGCCATCTGCACGTCCGTGCCAGGTGGATCGGCGGCCGGATCGGGAACGCGATCGCGCGAGATCTGGTCGAGATTGGTGACCACCTGATAGCTCGTCGTCACCCCCACGAAGGCCGTGAACTGGTCGCCGCTGCGGGCCTGAATCGTGAAGCTGCCGGTCGCCTCGTCGATCGCCCGAACCGTTCCGGCGATCGTGACGGTCTGGGTGAAGTTCTGCCGCATCGGCACCCTCCCTGGTCGCTCGGCCGGTTCTCGGCGACGCGGCGAACCTGGCGGGCGACGCGGGTCGCGCGCTGGTGACGGCGCGGTCGTGGAACAGCCCGGTTTTGTCTCGCCCGCTGCCGATCGACGGGCGCACCACCGCAGGCGCGGCGAAATCGGCGACGCAACTAATAGGAGATATAGTTCCTATATGCAACCTGAGACTGCAAGCGCGCCGATCACGACTTCGCGGGCGAGTGGCGGCGGTTCGGCAGACGGTCGGCGCGCCGCGAGAAGGCGGCTGTCCCCTGCGGCCCGTCATACTGTCATGAAGGCGTCACCGGCGGCTCGATACACACGCCGTTGTTCGACCGCGACCGTTCGTAGCGCGGCGTTTTGGACGCATCCCTTTCATCGCAGTCATCGAGGCCCGGTGTGATCTCCTCGCCGTCGAAGGTCCGATGCGGCGTCAGCGCCGCCGTCCGTCGCACTCCCGCCCTGTCCCGCCAGGGCTTCGCCGAAATCGTCTTCGCCTGGATGTTCCGGGGCCTGGTCTATCCTCAGATCTGGGAGGATCCGGCGGTCGACATGGCGGCCCTCCAGATCGCGCCCGACCATCACGTCGTGGCGATCGCGTCGGGCGGCTGCAACGTGTTGTCCTACCTGACCGCCAATCCGGCGCGAATCACCGCCGTCGACGTCAACACGGCGCATGTCGCCCTGGTGCGGCTGAAGCTCGCCGCGGCCCGGCATCTGCCGTCGTGGCGAGCCTTCTATCAGTTCTTCGGCACGGCCGACGCGGCGGCCAATGTCGACGCCTATTGGAACCATCTGGCGCCGCGCCTCGATGCGGCGACCCGTGCCTATTGGGAGGGCCGCGGCGCCTTCGGGCTCGGCCGGCGCCGCATCTCGCTGTTCGCCCGCAACGTCTACAAGCACGGTCTGCTCGGCCACTTCATCGGGCTCGGCCACGCCGTGGCGCGCCTCTACGGCGTCGACCTCCGCCGCGTCCTGGCGGCGCGCTCGCGCGCGGAGCAGCTCGAGCTGTTCCAGACGCTGCTGGCGCCGCTGTTCGACAAGCGCTTCGTGCGGTGGGCCGTCGACCGGCCGGTGGCGCTCTATGGCCTCGGCATCCCGCCGGCCCAGTACGCGGCTCTCGCCGCGGCGGGCGGCGGCGACATGGCGGCGGTGCTGCGCAGCCGGGTCGAGCGCCTGACCTGCGGCTTCGACCTCGACCAGAACTATTTCGCCTGGCAGGCCTTCGGGCGCCGTTACGGCGACGGCGACCACGCGCCGGTGCCGCCCTATCTGGAGCGCGACAATTTCGCCGCCGTGAGCGCGAGGGCGAACCGCGTCGCCGTGGTCAACGCCTCGATGACCGAGCATCTGGCGGCACAGCCGGCGCAGTCGGTCGACCGCTACGTGCTGCTCGACGCCCAGGACTGGATGACCGACGCCCAGCTCGACGCGTTGTGGAGCGAGATCACCCGCACGGCGAAGCCGGGCGCCCGGGTGATCTTCCGCACCGCCGCCGAGCCGAGCCTGCTGCCCGGCCGTCTCGACGACACGATCCTGTCGCGCTGGCGCTACGAGGCCGACGCCTCGCGCGGCTTCACGACGCGCGACCGCTCCGCCATCTACGGCGGCTTCCATCTCTACGTGCTCGACGATGCCGGCTGAGATGACGGGACGGGTCGACGATCGCGCCGCCGACGACCGCGCCGACTCGGCCGGCAACCGGGCCGACGATACCATGGCCCGGATGAACCGGATGTACCGCCGGCAACGGCACCTCTACGACGCGACGCGCAAATTCTATCTGCTCGGCCGCGACGACCTGATCGAACGGCTCGCCCCGCGGCCCGGCGACCGCGTCCTGGAGATCGGCTGCGGCACCGGGCGCAACCTCGTGCAGGCGGCGCGACGCTGGCCGCAGGCCCGGTTCTTCGGCGTCGACGTGTCGACCGAAATGCTGACGAGCGCCGCGGAGGCGATCGCCCGCGCCGGCCTCGGCGGGCGGATCCAGATCGCGCAGGCCGACGCCGTCACGCTCGACCCGGCCGCCGTGTTCGGCGTGCCGCGGTTCGAGCGCGTCTACTTCTCCTACACGCTGTCGATGATTCCCGATTGGCACGGCGCGCTCGACCGCGCGCTCGGGCTGGTGGCGCCGGGCGGCGAACTGCAGATCGTCGACTTCGGCGGCCAGGAGCACCTGCCCGGCGGCGTGCGGACCGCGCTGCGGGCCTGGCTGGCGCTGTTTCACGTCACGCCGCGAGATCATCTGGAGATGCGTCTCGCCGCGCGGGCGCAAGCGCTCGGGGCGGCGTTGACGGTGGAGCGTCCGTTCAGGGGCTACGCACAATGCGCCCGCCTGCGGATCGCCGGCTGACGACGTCGCTCGCCCCTGCGGCCGCGCATCCGATCGTCGAAGAGAAGGCTCGGCGCCGCGGCGGGATCGCCGCTGCGCCCTGATCGCGACGGGGGCTGCCGGCCGCTCAGCCGTGCTTGCGACGGCCGCGGGCCCCCCCCTTGCGGGCCGGCTTCTCGGCGACCTCCTCGACCGCGGCCGCGTGGGCGCCCTCGATCGAGAACTCGTCGAGCGAATGACCCTCGGCGAGCAGCGCCGCAAGCCACTTCGGATGCGCGCCACGGCCGGCCCAGGTCTCGCCGTTGGGGCCGCGATACTTCGGCGCCACCTTGACGCCCTTCAGGGCGCTCGACCGACCGCCGGCCGACGCGCCGCGGGCCGGACGACCGCGGGCCGTCTCCAGCGCGCTGAGCTGCTTCTTCAGCTCGCGGCTGCGCTCTTCCAGGGTGTCGTCGATCTCGCCCCGCAAGGCGAGCAACGCATCGACGTCCATGGCCTTGAGATTCACATTAGCCATTGTTCGACTCTCCCGAAATGGAGGTGACGTTTTCTTCCGAAAGCCGGCCTCGTGACGGGCCACCTCGTCACGATCGATATCGGCGCGATCGATCTCGGTCCGGTCGGCGAACTAACCGGCAGGCGGGATATGAATGAGGCTCTTCTCACGTGCATGACTGTATCGCAAGTGAAAAACTGTATTTGAATAGCCGCGAAAAAATTGCGCCACACGAACATACTTACTGGTGGTTTGTAGAGGCCGGGCCTCGCCTCGCACCTATCCGCCGACCCGGCCGCAAAATCGACCCGAAACGCCACAAAACAAACCTGATTGTATTAGAATTAGCCTCATCCGCAAGGGGAAACGCGCGAGAAACACTTCGGAAACCTCGCCGCTGAAAAGCTCGCGCGACGACTTTCCACACGATTTTCCGACCTTCGGGAACAATATCCGTGTCGGTAGGTTGCGCACTCCGCAACCGGTCGACCGAATCAGCATCGTCGCGTGGCTTTGTCGGATACCGGTCACACACCGGCGCGGACGCGGCGGTCCGGACCGGCGGAAAGGAAAGCCGGATCAAAAGCCCGGCCGGCGCGGACCGATCGGCCGGCGCGATGCCGGCTTTTCGGGTCCACACGTCGGAGCGGACGGAAAAATCCCCGGGCCGAAACCGTGGCTTTTGAGCGGCGAAATCGCCCGTGGCGTCGCCGCGCGACGGAAAGGGCGCGCGCGCCTTCGCCGGACGTCGCGGCGCGCGGCGCCGACGGGACCGTCGCACACGCAGGTCAGGCGAGCGGTACCGGCCGTTGCGCGGCCCGGCGGCTCCGACGCATTATCCCGCCCGTCGTTTCCCCGTTTTCGACCGCAGAGGCGTTCATGGTCCTGGAAATCGCGCAGATCGAGGTGAAGCCCGGCCTGGAGGCGGAGTTCGAGGCGGGGGTTGTGAAAGCCGTGCCGTTGTTTCGCCGCGCCAAGGGCTGCACCGGCGTGACCCTGCAGAAGAGCCACGAGAAGCCGTCGCGCTACCGGCTGTTCGTCGAATGGGAGACGGTGGAGAACCACACGGTCGACTTCCGCGGCTCACCCGATTTCCAGGCGTGGCGCGAATGCGTCGGCCATACCTTCGCGGCGCCCCCCGAGGTCGAGCACGTCGTGCAGGTCGTCGACGGCTTCTGAGATCCGGACGTCCGAGCGGGGCACGCCCCCCGCCCCGACGACGGGGCTACGTGCCGATGCGCCGCCCCGTGCGGCCCCCCGGCCGGGGGCCGACGTGCTGGCTGCAGCGTCAGCCGCAGCCGCCCATGCCCATCCCCATGCCGCAGCAGTTGCCGCAGGCGCCCGCTCCGGCGGCGCAGGCCGGTTCGGCGTCCGCACCGCCTTTCTGGGGCGAGGCGATCAGCGAGAGCTGCTGCTCGAGCGCGGTGCTGCCGCAGGCCGGGCACTCCGGCACGTCCGACGACCGCACCAGGGTCTGGAACATGTGGCCGCAGCCTTTACATGCGAAGCCGTAGAGCGGCATGACGCCTCCGACGTGTAAAACGAATGCTGGACGCGGGGGTGCCGGGTTCTTGCCTCACGCGGCGCGCGTGCGCAAGGGGCCGCGGCCGCCGACAGAGCCAGCCCCGGATGCGATTCTGACGCGATCAGCGCTCCCGGAACGGCAGCGGTGCGGTGTCGAGGTCGGCGAGGTCGAGCTCGAGGCGGGTGCCCCCGGGCCCGGCCACCACTCCGACCGTGAAGGCGCCGTAAGAGCAGACCTCGAGTGTCGCCCGCCCGTCCCGGACCCGGACCGGGCGCTCCGGACGGGCGAAGGTGTCGTGCAGGTGGAACGTGACGGTTCCGGTCAGCGGCGTCCTGGCGCGCGGCGCCGCGGCGACGGCCAGGGCGATGCTGTACCAGTCCGCCTCGATCTCCTTCACCCGCGCCGTGAGAACCAGGCCGTCCCGCGCCGGCACGCCCCCGAACCGCCCCTTGTTGGGATCGTTCGGATCGAAGCGCCGCACCGGCTCGGCCGCGGCGCGGCGGCGCGACGGTGCGCCGTCGCGGGACGCGCGCGGCGCCGCCGCACCGTTGCCCCCCCACCCGGTCCGCAGGGCGACCAGCCGGCGCGACAGGCTGTCGAGATCCATGAAGATCGCCGCGTGATGGATCCCGCTCGAATCGAGCTTGCGGCGAAAATCCGGCTTGCAGCTCTTGTCGATGACGATCTGCCTCATCTCGCCGCAGCGGTAGGGCTCGTCCGGCTTCGGATGGACCGTGAACAGGCCGCGCTGCGAGACGAGGCGCGGCGTGACGTAGCCCGGGTAGAAGAACGACACCTTACGAACCTTGAAGGGATGACAGTCGAGCGCCACGACGGCGCTCGGCCGCCGGACGATGTAGAGCCCGGCGTCGTCGTGGTCGTTGCCCCACACGGCGAAGAACAACGAGACGGACGGCGACTCCGACCAGTCGAGCAGCCGCGTCGGCACCCCGTGATGCTGGGCGAGCGCCAGCCATTCCCATTCGGTGATCGGCCGATGGTCCAGAAACGGCAGCGCCTCGCGCTTGAACTGATCGAGCAGCGCCTCCTCCAGCGCGACCGAATAGGTGAAGCCCTCACGCGGGCGCCCGACCGAGGGCACGAGCGTATGGCGCACCGAGGCGACGCCACGAAACAGCCATTCGCCGTTCAGGAAGGGGGCGATGGTCGTCTGAAACTCGAGCCAGCTCGACACACGCTCCCGGCGCCAGAGCTTGCTGGTCAGCGACGCGGACATGGGCCACCTGCTCGGCACACAAAGGTTGTCCTATAATGATAGGACACGTTTCACGTGTAAACATGATCACACACGTTTTCCACACGCCCCCTAAGACGCGGATCGCCCGCGGCGCCCGGGGACGCGGGCCTGTATCCCGCCCGCCGAAACCATAGTAACGACGACGACGGACGTTCGGCGCCCCGACCGGCCGGCGGTCCGCCCACAAAGCCAGGAACCCACTTGGCCGGGAAGGAGCCCCCGATGCAGGACGTGCTTAACGCGCTCGCGCCCAAGGGCCGCGTGCGCGCCGCCATCAATTTCGGCAACGCCGTGCTGGCCCAGCAGGATCCGACGACGGGCGAGCCGCGCGGCACCCAGGCGGCGCTGGCGCGCGCGCTCGCCGATCGGCTCGGCGTGCCGGTCGAGTTCGCGACCTACAAGGCGGCCGGCAAGGTGTTCGAGGCTCTCGCCCGCGACGAATGGGACGTCGCCTTCATGGCGATCGATCCGGTGCGCGCCGCCGAGCTCGACTTCACCGCGCCCTATGTGCTGATCGAGGCCGGCTGCCTGGTCCCGGACCATTCGCCCCTGCAGGACGTCGGCGACGTCGACCGACCGGGCGTCCGCATCGCCGGCGCCCGCGGCAGCGCCTACGAGCTGCATCTCACCCGCACGCTGAAGCAGGCCGCGCTGGTGCTCGCCCCGAGCGGGCCGGAGGCACGCGCCATGTTCCTGAAGGAGGGGCTCGAGGCGGTCGCCGGCGTGCGCCAGGAGCTGGTCGCCTTCGCCGAGTCGCATCCGGGCTACCGGGTCATGCCGGGCCGCTTCGTCGGCATCGAGCAGGCGGTCGCCGTGCCCAAGGGCCGCGCCGCCGGGCTCGCCTTTCTGCAAGACTTCATCGCCGAGATGAAGCGCAACGGCTTCGTCGCCCGGGAACTCGCGGCGAGCGGCCAGTCGCCGAGCCTGGTGGCGCCGTGAGATGGAACCGACGGCCGCGATGACATGATCATTCCGGGGCGCCGCACAGCGGCAAACCCGTAATCCAGCGGCACGCTTGTTCTTCGTGCCTGGATTCCGGGTTCGCGCGCATGCGCGCGCCCCGGAATGACAGGCCGGTTCAGTTCATGCCCGAGGCCGACTTCGGCTCGATGGCGATCGACAGCCGCTGCTCCCCGGGCTGGCGGTACGGATAGGTGTCGACGCCGAGATACTTCTTGGCGAGCGCATCGATATGGGCGTCGGCGCCGTCCTCTGTGACGCTGCGGACCGTGCCGCGAATCTGCAAATAGCGATAGGGGTTGTCGGGATCGATGATGGCGAGCGCCACCGGCTTGCCGGGCGTGAGCGTCTTGGCTTTCACCCGCCCCTTGGCGGTGTTCACCCGCACCACGCCGTCCGTGTAGTCGAACCACACCGGCGTCACCTGGGGCGAGCCGTCGGCCATCACGGTGGCGATGCTGGCGAAGGCTTTCTTGTCCTTCAAGAGATCGAGATAGGCATCCGGAGGCGTGAGCATCGAGTGTCTCCCGGGGTTCTGACGGTTTCTCGGCGCGCCGGCGCGCCGCCGGCTCGGAGGTATATAGGGTGACCCGCACCCGCTGACAGGTGCGGGCTGACAGGTCCAGGCTGACAGGTCCAGGCTGACAGGTCCGGTCGGGGGGCCGGCCCACCCTTTCCCCGCCACGCGCGCCGGCCCATATTGCGGCCCATGGCCAAGCCCCCCAAAGACCCCGCCCGCCCGACCCGGGCCAAGGCGTCCCGCGAGACCCTGCCGCCGATCGCGCCCGCCCTGGAGGCGCTGCTCAATCCCGGCATCGCCCGCGGCGAAGCCGGCCTTGGCTCGCAGACCGGGCTGGACCCGCGCTCGCCTTCTTCCACCTCTCCCCTGCGGGGAGAGGTCGCGCCGAAGGCGCGGGTGAGGGGGGGCCGACGGGAGTCATCAGCCCCCTCACCCGCCGACGCTGCGCGTCGTCGGCCTCTCCCCCCCGGGGAGAGGCGATCCGAGCCCGAGAAACCGATCGAACGCAACGAGGCGTCCCCCCGGCTGCAGCCGCCGCCCGACAACTCGCGTGACCGCCGCTCCGACTTTTCGGCCGCTCACACGGCGCGGAAGTCCACGGGCGCGCCGCGCCCCCTCCCCGCCCCTCCCCCGCTCGCAGGGGAGGGAGACCGCGAGCGGCGGCGGGTCTCGCCCTGGCAGCCTCCCGAGGAGCCCGGCCGGCTGAGCTTCGGCGAGGCGCCGCAGGCGACGTATCTCGACGCCGAGGAGCTGCGCGAGGCCTCGCCCGAGCTCGCCCGCGCGCTGGGACTGACCGGCGACGATTCGGAGACCGCCAGCGCTGCGCCGGCGGCTACCCCCCTCCCCAACCCTCCCCCACAAGGGGGGAGGGAGCCGGCGGATCCCGACGCCGGCGCTCCAGAAGACAAACCGACGCGCCGCCGTCCCGCAAAACCCGCGCTGTCCGAGCTCGGCACCACGGCGACGGCGGCGTCGCTGGAAAAGCTCTTGCGCGAGGGGCGGGCCGAGCTCGCCGACCAAGCCTGGACGCCGCACCGACCGCCGCGGCCGGAGAAGAGCGAGGGCGGCGTCCGCCTCGTCGTGAAGTCCGACTTCGAGCCGAAGGGCGACCAGCCGACCGCCATCGCCGAGCTGGTCGAGGGCATCCGACGCCACGACAAGACCCAGGTGCTGCTCGGCGTCACCGGCTCGGGCAAGACCTTCACGATGGCCAAGGTGATCGAGGCGACGCAGCGCCCCGCCATCATCCTGGCGCCGAACAAGACGCTGGCGGCGCAGCTCTACGGCGAGTTCAAGAGCTTCTTTCCCGACAACGCCGTCGAGTATTTCGTCAGCTACTACGATTATTATCAGCCCGAAGCCTATGTCCCGCGCACCGACACTTATATCGAGAAGGAATCGTCGATCAACGACCAGATCGACCGCATGCGCCATTCGGCGACGCGCGCGCTCCTGGAGCGCGACGACGTCGTGATCGTCGCCTCGGTGTCGTGCATCTACGGCATCGGCTCGGTCGAGACCTACTCGGCCATGACCTTCACGCTGAAGCGCGGCGACCGCATCGACCAGCGCCGGCTGATCGGCGACCTCGTCGCTCTGCATTACAAGCGCACCCCCGATTTTTCCCGCGGCACGTTTCGGGTGCGCGGCGACACGGTGGACGTGTTTCCGGCCCACTACGAGGACCGCGCCTGGCGCATCAACCTGTTCGGCGACGAGGTGGAGAGCATCGAGGAGTTCGACCCGCTCACCGGTCACAAGACCGACGAGTTGTCGTTCGTGAAGATCTACGCCAACTCGCACTACGTGACGCCGCGGCCGACGCTCCTGCAGGCGATCGACGGCATCAAGAAGGAGCTGCGCTGGCGGCTCGCCCAGCTCACCGACGCCGGGCGGCTCCTGGAGGCGCAGCGGCTCGAGCAGCGCACGCTGTTCGACCTGGAGATGATGGAGGCGACCGGCAGCTGCGCCGGCATCGAGAACTACTCGCGCTATCTGACCGGGCGAAAGCCGGGCGAGCCGCCGCCGACGCTGTTCGAGTACGTGCCCGACAACGCCCTCGTCTTCATCGACGAGAGTCACGTCACGGTGCCGCAGATCGGCGGCATGTACCGGGGCGACTTCCGCCGCAAGGCGACGCTCGCCGAGTACGGCTTCCGCCTGCCCTCCTGCATGGACAACCGACCGCTGCGCTTCGAGGAGTGGGACGCGATGCGGCCCCAGACGATCGCGGTCTCGGCGACGCCGGGCGGCTGGGAGATGGAGGAATCGGGCGGCGTGTTCGCCGAGCAGGTGATCAGACCGACCGGCCTGATCGACCCGCCGGTCGAGGTGCGGCCGGCGCGCACCCAGGTCGACGATCTGGTCGGCGAGGTGCGCCAGGTCGCGGCCCAAGGCTACCGGTCGCTCGTCACCGTGCTGACCAAGCGCATGGCCGAGGACTTGACCGAGTATCTGCACGAGCAGGGCCTGCGGGTGCGCTACATGCACTCCGACATCGACACCATCGAGCGCATCGAGATCATTCGCGATTTACGCTTGGGTGCTTTCGACGTGCTCGTGGGCATCAACCTGCTGCGCGAAGGCCTCGACATTCCCGAATGCGCATTGGTGGCGATCCTGGACGCCGACAAGGAGGGTTTCCTGCGCAGCGAGACGTCGCTGATCCAGACCATCGGCCGCGCCGCCCGCAACGTCGACGGCAAGGTGCTGCTCTACGCCGATCACGTCACCGGCTCGATGGAGCGGGCGATGGCGGAGACCAATCGCCGGCGCGAGAAGCAGCAGGCCTACAACACCGAGCACGGCATCACGCCGGAGAGCGTCAAGAAGGGCATCGCCGACATTCTCGACAGCCCCTACGAACGTGATCACGTTCTGGTCGCGACCGGACGCGGCGACGGCCTGTCGGCCGCCGGCGGCTTCGAGGAGGCGGCCACCATCGGGCACAATCTCGAGGCCGTCATCGCCGACCTCGAGACCCGCATGCGCGAGGCCGCGGCCGACCTGAACTTCGAGGAGGCGGCGCGGATGCGCGACGAGGTGAAGCGCCTGCGCGCCACCAACCTCGCCGTCACTGACGACCCGACCGCCAAGGTGGTGGATCTCGCCAAGGCCCGCGCGGCGCTCGCGTCGCCGGCCCGTGCCCGCCCGCACAAGCCCGACCTCGACGAGATGGGCATCGCCCTATGGCACGAGCGCGGCGTGCATCGCCCGGACGCGAAGCGAAGTGACGCCAAGGGACGTGACGCCGAGGGGCGTGACGCGAAGCGCGGCGACGTGAAGCGCCCGCGAAAACCGTCGCTGGACGAGATGGGCCCGGGCGTCGAGTCGATCCCGTTCGGTCGCGCGAAGCCGACGCGCGCTAGCGGCGAGGAGGGCTCGGGGCCCGGCGACAGACCGGCCGGCCCGCGCTCCACCATGGGCCGCCCGGGACAACGCGGCGGCTTCAAGCCGCGCCGGAGGTGATTTTCGGAAGCGCCGTCTTCGCCTCGCGCTCGCATCGAGGAAAACCTCCGTCGCCGCCGCCGATCGCGCGTCGCCGTCACCCGTCATCACAATGACGCCGTATCGGCGGTGCACAGGGCGGCATGTCGCCGTCTCGACTTCGGGTGCATGCCCCCGCCCTCTCCTCGATCGCGTGTGCACGGTTCGATGGCCGGCACCGTCCTACCGCGCCTCGCGGCTGCGGACGTGCCAATCTGGTCCGCGCGATGTCCGACCGGCGGGCTCACCGTCGAATGAGCGACGTCCGTCCGCCATCGGACGGTCTCGTGCCGGCCGCTGACGACGCCGACCATCACGATCGGCGACCGATCACGATCGACATCTCACACGAACGCCCTCCCGCGCGACGGAACCGGATGAAAAGTCCGGTCGTTGAGTTCTTTCAGCGGAACCGAAAGCTGCTCGGCGTGTTCGTCGGAACGGTACTCCTGCGCAGCGCGTCCGCGACGGAGGTATCGAACTGCCCGCAAGCCGGTTCCGGGTGGGGATCAGCAAGGAGCGTCAGATGACGGCGAGGCGCGAGACTCGGAGCAACGACGTCGATCCTCCGATGGTTCCCTCCGTGCTCGCATCGGACCTGGCCGACGGCGGCACGACCAAACCGGATCGCACCATCGCCAGCGACATCGACGACGACGGGCTGCGCGCGCTGCTCGCCGCCCTCCAGGCGATGCGCAGCGGCGACTTCTCGGTGCGCATGCGCGGCGATCATGTCGGGCTCGCCGGCAAGATCGCCGACACGTTCAACGAGATCGCCGCCACCAACGAGCGCATGGCGACCGAGCTCGCGCGCGTCGGCGACGTGGTCGGGCGCCGGGGCCGCACGCGCCATCGCGTGCGCTTCAGCCCCGCCATCGGCGCCTGGGCCGACATGGAAACGTCGGTCAACGACCTGATCGACGACCTCCTGTGGCCGACCAAGGAGGTGACCCGCGCGGTGGCCGCGGTGGCGCAAGGCGACCTGATGAAGACGGTGCGGCTGGAGGTCGACGGTCGCCCGCTCGAAGGCGAATTCCTGGAAGCCGCCACCATCGTCAACACCATGATCAAGCAGCTCGGCGTGTTCACGGCCGAGGTGACGCGTGTCGCCCGCGAGGTCGGCACCGAGGGCAAGCTCGGCGGCCAGGCGCAGATCCGCGAGGTCTCCGGCGTGTGGAAGGATCTCACCGACTCGGTGAACTCGATGGCCGGCAACCTCACGGCCCAGGTGCGCAACATCGCCGAGGTGACGATCGCGGTCGCGAACGGCGACCTCTCCAAGAAGATCACCGTGGACGTCCGGGGCGAGATCCTGCAGCTCAAGGAGGCCATCAACACGATGGTCGACCAGCTCCGCAGCTTCGCCTCCGAGGTGACGCGCGTCGCCCGCGAGGTCGGCACCGACGGCAAGCTCGGCGGCCAGGCGCTGGTGCCCGGCGTCGCCGGCATCTGGAAGGATCTGACCGACTCGGTGAACGCCATGTGCGGCAACCTCACCGACCAGGTACGCAACATCGCCCAGGTGACCACCGCGGTGGCGCGCGGCGATCTCTCGCGAAAGATCACCGTCGACGTGCGCGGGGAGATTCTGGAGCTGAAGGACACCATCAACACGATGGTGGACCAGCTCAACGGCTTCGCCTCCGAGGTGACGCGCGTCGCCCGCGAGGTCGGCACCGACGGCAAGCTCGGCGGCCAGGCGACCGTGCCGGGCGTCGCCGGCACTTGGAAGGATCTGACCGACAGCGTCAACTCGATGGCCTCGAACCTGACAGCGCAGGTGCGCAGCATCGCCGAGGTGGCGACCGCGGTCGCCAAGGGGGATCTCTCGCGCAAGATCACCGTCGACGTGCGCGGCGAGATTCTGGAGCTGAAGGACACGCTCAACACGATGGTCGATCAGCTCAACGGCTTCGCCTCGGAGGTCACGCGCGTCGCCCGCGAGGTCGGCACCGAAGGGCGGCTCGGCGGCCAGGCCAACGTGCCGGGCGTCGCCGGCACCTGGAAGGATCTCACCGACAATGTCAACCTGCTCGCGGCGAATCTCACGACCCAGGTGCGCAACATCGCCGAAGTCACCACCGCCGTCGCACGCGGCGACCTGTCGCGAAAGATCACGGTCGACGTGAAGGGCGAAATCCTGGAGCTGAAGAACACCATCAACACCATGGTGGACCAGCTCAACGCCTTCGCGGCCGAGGTGACGCGCGTCGCCCGCGAGGTCGGCACCGAGGGCAAGCTCGGCGGTCAGGCACAAGTTCCCGGCGTGGCGGGAACCTGGAAGGATCTCACCGACAACGTCAACTTCATGGCGTCGAACCTCACCGCGCAGGTGCGCAACATCGCCGAGGTGGCGACCGCCATCGCCGGCGGCGACCTGTCGAAGAAGATCACCGTGGACGTGCGCGGCGAGATCCTGCTCCTGAAGGAGACGCTGAACACCATGGTGGAGCAGCTGCGCTCGTTCGCCTCGGAGGTGACGCGCGTCGCCCACGAGGTCGGCGTCGAGGGCCGGCTCGGCGGTCAGGCCGCGGTGCCGGGTGCCGCCGGCACCTGGAAGGATCTCACCGGCAACGTCAACCTGCTCGCCGCGAACTTGACCAACCAGGTGCGCGCCATCGCCGAGGTGGCGACCGCCGTGACCAAGGGCGACCTCACCCGCTCGATCCAGGTCGATGCGCGCGGCGAGGTGGCGCAGCTGAAGGACAACATCAACACCATGATCGACAACCTGCGCCTCACCACCGAGCGCAACACCGAGCAGGACTGGCTGAAGACGAACCTCGCCCGCTTCACCGCGATGCTGCAGGGCCAGCGCGATCTCGGCACGGTGGGTCGCCTGCTGCTCGACGAGCTGACCCCGCTGGTCGGCGCCCAGCAGGGCGTCATCTATCAGATGGAGATGGACGCGGTGCCGCGGCTGCGCCTCCTGTCCACCTATGCCGACAGCCTGGACGACGGGCACAAGCCGATCCTCCTGCCGGGCGAGGGACTGGCCGGCCAGTGCGCCCTCGACAAGCGCCGTCAGCTCGTCACCGACATCCCGGCCGACTCGCCGCCCATCGTCTCGTCGCTGTTCCGGGCCACGCCGCGCAACATCGTCGTGCTTCCGGTGCTGTTCGAGAACCAGGTGAAGGCCGTGATCGAGCTCGCCTCGATCGAGAGCTTCAAGCCGCTGCAGATCACCTTCCTGGAGCAGCTCACCGACTCGATCGGCATCGTGCTGAACTCGATCGAGGCGACCATGCAGACCGAAGGCCTGCTGCAGCAGTCGCAGCAGCTCGCCGCCGAGCTGCAGGCGCAGCAGCGCGAGCTGCAGCAGACCAACGAGCAGCTCGAGCAGAAGGCGGCGCAGCTCGCCGAGCGCAACGTCGAGGTCGAGCGCAAGAACCAGGAGATCGAGCAGGCCCGCCGCGCCCTCGAGGAGCAGGCGGCCGAGCTGGCGCTGACCTCCAAGTACAAGTCCGAGTTCCTCGCCAACATGTCGCACGAGTTGCGAACGCCGCTCAACTCGATCCTGATTCTCGGCCAGCAGCTCGCCGACAACCCGGACGCCAACCTCTCGGCCCGTCAGGTCGAGTTCGCCCGCACCATCCACGGCGCCGGCACGGATCTGCTCAACCTGATCAGCGACATTCTCGATCTCTCCAAGATCGAGTCCGGCACCGTCACGGTGGAGGCCGAGGAGCTGCTGTTCTCCGACCTCGTCGAGGCGGTGGCGCGGCCGTTCCGTCACGAGGCGGAAACGCGTTCGCTCGCCTTCTCGGTCGACGCCGACGCGCGGCTCGGGCGCAGCATCGTCACAGATCCGAAACGCCTGCAGCAGGTGCTGAAGAACCTGCTCTCGAACGCGTTCAAGTTCACCGAGCGCGGCTCGGTGCGGCTCACGGTCGGCCCCGCGACATCGGGTTGGACACCCACTCACCCGGTGCTGGGCCGCGCCGCGAGCGTGGTCGCCTTCGAGGTCGCCGACACCGGCATCGGCATCCCGAGCGACAAGCAGAAGATCGTCTTCGAGGCGTTCCAGCAAGCCGATGCCTCGACCAGCCGCCGGTTCGGCGGCACCGGGCTCGGCCTCGCCATCAGCCGCGAGCTCGCCGCCCTGCTCGGGGGCGAGATACAGCTCCACTCGACGCCCGGTGCCGGCAGCACCTTCGTGCTCTACCTGCCGGCCCGCTACACCGGCCCGTCGGTGCCGCGGCCGGCTTCCGAGGCGTCGCCGCCGCGCCGCCCGCTGCCTGTCGTCGCCGCACCCGTGCAGACACAGGATGTCGAGACCACACGCCCCGAGAGCGGGCCGCCCCCCCTGCCGGTGCGCGACGACCGTCACGACATCACCGACGGCGACGCCGTCCTGATGATCGTCGAGGACGACGTGCACCATGCCGGGCTCCTCGCCGATCTCGCCCACCGCCGCGGCTTCAAGGTGGTGATCGCCGCCCGCGGCGCCGAGGTGCCGGAGCTCGTCCGGCGCCACCGGCCGGCCGCCATCTCGCTCGACATCCATCTGCCCGACATGCTTGGCTGGAGCGTCCTCGGCCGCCTCAAGCAGGATCCGCTGACCCGCCACATCCCGGTCCTGGTCGTCAGCGTCGACGAAGAGCGCATGGACGGCCTCGCGCGCGGCGCCTTCGCGGTGTTGAGCAAGGCTGCGACGGCGGAACAGCTCGCGGCGGCGCTGGACCGTCTCCAGGCCTTCGCGGCGCCGCGGCGCAAGCGCCTCCTGATCGTCGACGACGATCGCGCCACCCACACCGCCGTCGGCGAGCTCCTCGGCGACGACGACATCGAGATCGCCGCCGCGGAGACCGGGCACGCCGCGCTCGCCGCACTGCGCGACATGCCGCACGATTGCGTCGTGCTCGATCTGCGCCTGTCGGACATGACGGGGTTCGCCGTGCTGGAGGCGATGAGCGTCGACCCGTCGCTCGCCGAGATCCCGGTCGTCGTCTACACGGGCCGGGCGCTCGACGCCGAGGAACATGCGCGGCTGCGCAAGGCGGCGCGCGGCATCGTCGTCAAGGGCGTCGAGTCGCCGGAGCGTCTGCTCGACGAGACCGCGCTGGTGCTGCACCGGGAAATCGCGCGGCTGAATCCGGAGCGACGCCGCATGCTGGAGCGGCTGCACCAGTCCGACGATCGCCTCGTCGGCCGCACCGTGCTGGTGGTGGACGACGATCCGCGCAACATCTTCGCGCTGTCCAGCGTGCTGGAACGGCGCGGCATGCGGGTGCTCACCGCGACGACGGGCCGCGAGGCGATCGAGACGATCGAGGCGACCGATGATCTCGCGCTCGTGCTGATGGACATCATGATGCCGGAGATGGACGGATACGAGACCATGGCGACGATCCGGCGCGACCCGCGCTTCGGGCGGCTGCCGATCATCGCGCTCACCGCCAAGGCCATGAAGGGCGACCGCGAGCGCTGCCTGGAGGCCGGCGCCTCGGACTATCTCGCCAAGCCCGTGAACACCGAGCAGCTCCTCTCGGCGCTGCGCCTCTGGCTGCATCGCTGAGGGGACCATGGAGATGCGTGACCCGCAGCCGCGCGAGGCCACCCGGCCGGATCCGGTCGACATCCTCCTGGTCGACGACCAGCCGGCCAAGCTGATGAGCTACGAGGTGATCCTGCGCGAGCTCGGCGAGCGGCTGATCACCGCGACCTCGGCCAAAGAGGCGCTGCGTCATCTGCTGCGCACCGACGTCGCCGTCGTGCTGGTCGACGTGTGCATGCCGGATCTCGACGGCTTCGAGCTCGCCCGGATGATCCGCGATCATCCACGTTTCGAGCAGACCGCCATCATCTTCATCTCGGCCGTGCATCTCTCCGACGAGGATCGGGTGCGCGGCTACGCCATGGGCGCGGTCGACTACGTGCCGGTGCCCGTCATCCCCGAAGTGTTGCGCGCGAAAGTGCGGGTGTTCGTCGACCTGTTCCGCAAGACGCGTCAGCTCGAGGCCGCCGCGCGCGAGCTGGAGCGGCGCGTCGCCGAGCGCACCGCGGCGCTCGAAGCCTCGACCGAGCGGCTGCGGGAGAGCGAGCGGCGTCGCAGCGTCGCGCTCGCCGCCGGCCAGATGGGCGCGTGGGATCTCGACGTGACGACCGGCGAGTGCCTGTGGGATCCGGGTCAGTTCCGCATCTTCGGCGTCGATCCGGCGAGCTTCCGGCCGAGCCTCTCGACGGTGCGGCCGCTGCTCCTCGCCGAGGACATCGATCGCATCCGCACGCTGCTGCGCACCGAGCCGGACCGCCAGACGTTTCAGGTCGAGGTCCGCATCGTGCGTCCGGACGGGGCGCAGCGCTGGTGCATCTGCGCCGCCGCCGTGACCCGCGACGCGCGCGGTGCGGTCGCGCGGGTCAGCGGCGTGACCATCGACATCACCGACCGCAAGCTCGCCGAGGAGCGCCAGCTCCTGCTCGCCCGCGAGGTCGATCACCGCGCCCGCAACGCGCTGGCCATCGTGCAGGCGATCGTGCGGCTGACCAATGCACGCGATCCGCAGACCTACATGGCCGCGGTCGAAGGGCGCATCCGGGCGCTCGCCCAGGCCCACACGCTGCTCTCCGAATCGCGCTGGGAGGGCGCCGACGTCCGCCGCCTGGTCGACGAGGAATTAGACCGGTTTTCGCTCACGTTGGTGCATAGCCTGCGTGTCGGATGAAATTTCTG
>NZ_JBHUIW010000006.1:0-176104 GCF_042682915.1 Rhodoplanes azumiensis
ACGGAACGGCCCGACGATACTCGCTCTCGCTGTTACAAGGGTGGGCAAAGGCGCGTCGAAGGCGCGTCGTGCCCACGCGGTCGATGGCATCGACATTCGACGGCGTGGGCACGCTTCGCTTTGCCCACCCTACGATTTCCGCCACATCGAAAAAATCTTCCACACCCGCCCGTCGATCGCGGCAAGACCGGCCGCGATGCCGAGCATGCCGGCGATCTGGTGCGCGGCGAGGCGCTCGTCCATCAGCACGGTGCCGAGGAGCATGGCGCTGACCGGGATCAGGAAGGTGACGAGCAGCGTGTTGGTCGCCCCGGCCCGCGCCAAGACCCGAAAATACAGCACATAGGCGAGCGCGGTCGAGAAGGCGCCGAGCGCGAGGAGCGCCGCGACGGCCGGCCACGAGGGCAGGGACAGCGTCCACGGCCGGTCGAACACCAGCACGGGCGGCAGCATCAGGGCGATCGCCGCGACCGCCTGGCCACCGCCCATCTGGTTCGGCGACAGGTGCTTGTAGCGGCGCGCATAGATGGCGCCGACCGCGTACAGGAACGCGGCCGTCAGGCAGGCGATCTCGCCGGCGATGTGGCCGCCGATCCCGCCGAGCGCCGCCGGCCCGATCATCACGGCGACCCCGGCGAGCCCGAGCAGCAGGCCGACCGTGCGGGCCGGGGTGATGCGGTCGTCCCGGGTCGTGAGATGGGCGAGCACGATGGCGAACAGTGGTGTCGTCGCGTTGAGGATCGCCGCGAGGCCGCTGCCGATGTGCCGCTGGCTCCACGAGATCAGCGCGAAGGCGGCGGCGTTGCTGAGGAACCCCATCACCAGGAACGGCAGCCAGTGGCGCGTCATGCCGGCGAGCTCGCCGGCCCGCCAGCACAGCGCCAGCATGATCGGCGCCGCGACCGCGACGCGCACCAGCGAGATGGTCATCGGCGGCACCTCGGCCACCGCCACCTTGGCGAAGTAATAGGACGCCCCCCACAGGGTGGAGAGGGCGACGAGCAACAGCCAGTCGCCGGGCGACATGGTCAGAACGGAGCCTTGGCGCATGCGTCCCTTTTACGGGCGAAGGCCGGCCGGTGCGACAGCGAAACGCACCCTTTCCGCACTTGGTGAGAGCGCGGCAAGGACGGATGCCGACCGGCAACGTTTCGTTAACCGGGGCGGCCGGGAGAGCGTCGCGTCGGACCCGGACGTTCAGGACTCGTCAACCGATCGCGCGCCGCAATGGCACGGAGGGGTTGTGCCGCCCGGGAGAGTCCCATGGAGCTCACCACCGGACTGACCGCCGCCTGGCTCGACGCGGTGCGCCGCGCCCAGTCGGACATGACGCAGCGCTTCGCCAGGCAGGTGCCGCAGAGCCAGCCGTCCTACCAGGAGCGGACGCTCGGCGACGTGATCGAGCGCGCCATCAAGGCAGGCGGCGCCGCCCCGCCGGCGGAGAGCCGGGCGCCGCAGATCGCGGCGCAGACGCAGCAGGCGACGGGCGCGCAGCGGTCCGCGCCGACCGCCACCGTGCCGAAGGGCATCGTGGGCCGCATCCTCGACATCGAGGTGTGAGCGGCGCGCGTCGGTCGCGCCGCGTGAGTCTCACCCGCCCGTGCCGCCGACCGTGATGCGGTCCATGCGCAGCGTCGGCTGGCCGACGCCGACCGGCACGCCCTGGCCGTTCTTGCCGCAGGTGCCGATGCCGTGGTCGAGGGCGAGGTCGTTGCCCACCATGGTGACGCGGTGGAGGTCGGTCGGGCCGTTGCCGATCAGCATGGCGCCCTTCACGGGCGCGCCGACCTTGCCGTCCTCGATCCGGTACGCCTCGGTGCACTGGAACACGTACTTGCCCGAGGTGATGTCGACCTGGCCGCCGCCGAACGACACGGCGTAGATGCCGTTCTTCACCGAGGCGAGGATCTCGGCCGGGTCGTGATTGCCCGTCGTCATCACGGTGTTGGTCATGCGGGGCATCGGCACATGGGCGAAGCTCTCGCGGCGGCCGTTGCCGGTCGGCGCCATGCCCATCAGCCGGGCGTTCTGGCGGTCCTGCATGTAGCCGACCAGGATGCCGTCCTCGATCAGCACGGTGCGGTTGGTCGGCGTGCCCTCGTCGTCGATCGACAGCGAGCCGCGGCGTGACGCCATGGTGCCGTCGTCGATCACGGTGACGCCCTTGGCCGCCACCTGCTGGCCCAGGAGCCCGGCGAAAGCCGAGGTCTTCTTGCGGTTGAAGTCGCCTTCCAGCCCGTGGCCGACCGCCTCGTGCAGCATCACGCCGGGCCAACCGGGGCCGAGCACCACGTCCATCTCGCCGGCCGGGGCGGGAACCGATTCCAGGTTCACCAGCGCTTGGCGCACCGCGTCGTCGGCCGCGCCCTGCCAGGCCGCGTCGGTCACGAACTGGTCCATGGTGGCGCGCCCACCATAGCCGTGGCTGCCGGTTTCCTGGCGATCGCCGTCGCCGACGACGACCGAGACATTGACCCGCACCATCGGCCGCACGTCGCGGAAACTCTCGCCGTCCGGCCGCACGATCTCGACCACCTGCCAGGTCGCGGCGATCGATGCCGTCACCTGCCGCACCCGCGGATCCTTGGCGCGGGTGTAGGCGTCGATGGTCTCGAGCAGCCGCACCTTGTCGGCGAAGGCGATGCCGGCGAGCGGATTGGCGTCGGTGTAGAGCTTCGCGTTCGTGCGCGGCGGGGCCGCCGCCAGCGTACCCGAGTAGCCGCCCTTGACCGCCTTGACGGCGTCGGCGGCGCGGCCGATCGCCTCCTCCGAGAGGTCGGAGGCGTGGGCGTAGCCGACCGCCTCGTCCTTGACGGCGCGCAGCCCGAACCCTTGCGTGGTGTCGTAGGTCGCCTGCTTGAGGCGGCCGTTGTCGAACATCAGCATCTCGGACTGGCGGTATTCGAGGAAGAGCTCGCCGTCGTCGGCCCCGTCGAGCCCGCGTGCGATCAGGCGCGACACGTTGGTCCGGTCGAGCCCGGCGCGGTCGATCAGCGAGGTCGTGGCGGTCATGGCGGGTCTTTCGTTGCGGAAACGGCTGCCGGGAAGATAGGGGTTCGCGGGCTGCGGCGCGAGGGGGCGTCACTCCCCCAGCACATGCAACCGGTCGGTCGCGATGTCGATCGCGACCGCCGTGCCGGGCGCGAGCCCTTCCGGGGCGGTGCCGTGGCCGAGATCGACCGAGACCTCGGTCTCCCCCGCGGAGTCACCCGGGACGGCGATGCCGTAACGCTCGGTCGCTCCCAGGAACTCCTTGAACCGGATCGTTCCGGGAATACGCGCGCGGCCCTCCGCGAGGGGGGCGTCGGGGCGCGACAGGATCGCGTGATGCGGGCGGAAGACGAGCTTCGCGCCGGGCGGCGGGTCGCCGGCCCGCAGCGCGCCCGCCGGCAGCGGAATCGTTCCGGCCGCGGTCTCGAACGCCGCCGCGGCGCCGTCGCGCACCACGCGGCCGTCCAGGATGTTGGTGGTGCCGAGGAAGCCGGCGACGAACAGGTTCCTCGGTGCGTCGTAGAGCGCCGTCGGGGCGCCGACCTGCTGCACGGTGCCGTCCTTCATCACGGCGATCCGGTCGCAGATCGTGTTCGCCTCCTCCTGGTCGTGGGTGACGAAGATGGCGGTGAGGCCGAGGCGCTGCTGCAGCTCGCGCAGCTCGCGCCGCACGTCTCCGCGCAATTTCGCATCGAGGTTGGACAGCGGCTCGTCGAGCAGCAGCACCTTGGGCGCGACCACGATGGTGCGGGCGAGGGCGACGCGCTGCTGCTGGCCGCCGGAGAGCTGCCCCGGGCGGCGCTTCTCCAAGCCCCCGAGGCCGACGAGATCGAGCGCGGCGGCGACGCGCTTTTCGATCTCCTGGCGCGGCAGGCGGCGCTCCTCCAGGCCGAAGGCGACGTTCTGCTCGACCGTCATGTGCGGCCACAGCGCATAGGATTGGAACACCATGCCGACGTCGCGCTTCCACGGCGGCAGGCCGGAGACGTCGCGCCCGGCGATCAGGATGCGGCCGCGGTCCACCGGGTTGAAGCCGGCGATCAACCGAAGCAGCGTGGTCTTGCCGCAGCCCGACGGCCCGAGAAAGGCGAAGAACTCGCCCGGCTCGATGCGCAGGCTCACGTCGCGCAGCACGTGATTGGCGCCGTACCAGAGATCGACATGCTCGATCGCGATGTCGACCGAGGGCGTCGCGAGGGTGTCGACGGCGAGCGCGGTCATTGGGCTCCGTGTCGTTCGTGGCCCCTCCGCTTAGCGCTCGGCGGTCGTCTCGGCAAATCCCGCGGGCGGCGCCGGATCGGTCCCGGCGGCACGCGCCAAAACGAACGGGGCGGCCCGTGGGCCGCCCCGTCACATCCCGCCTGGCTCCGCGCCGGCCTAGCAGCAGCGGAACCGGCCGTTCTTGCCGAACCCGTAGCGGGCGTCCTGGCGGTCCCGGAAGAACTCCGCATAGGTCATGACGGGCTCGTCGGGGTGCGTTTCCTTGCGATGGGCCACATAAGTGTCGTAGTCGGGCACCCCGACCATCAGGCGGGCCGTGCGAACGGCCCACCCGGCGAGTCCGAGCGTTTGGGAGCCCTGCTCAGGCATGGGCCGCCCGCGCGCTGCCGTCGACGCCGCCGACCTCCGCGGTGGTGACCCGCGAGGTGGCGAGCGCCTTGCGGATGCTGACGAAGCCGAACACCAGGATGGTGAGGACCACGGCCACGAACGCCACCGAGAGCGCCGTGTTGATGTAGTCGTTGAAGACCACCCGGCTCATCTCCTCGAGATTCTTGGCCGGAGCCAGAACCTTGCCCTGGGCGAGCGCGTCGCCGAACACCTGGGCATGCGCCAGGAAGCCGACGCGGGGGCTCGGGTGGAAGATCTTCTGCAGGCCGGCCGTCAGGGTGCAGGCGAGCAGCCAGGTGGTGGGCAGCAGCGTGACCCAGGCGTACCGCTCCTGCTTCATCTTGAACAGCACGACCGTGCACAGGATCAGGGCCATACCGGCCAGCATCTGGTTGGAGATGCCGAACAGCGGCCACAGCGTGTTGATGCCGCCGAGCGGATCGATGACGCCCTGGTAGAGGAAGTAGCCCCAGCAGGTCACCGAGAGCGCCGAGCCGATCAGGTTGTTGACCCACGACTCGGTGTTCTTGAAGGGCGGGATCACGCTGCCGATCATGTCCTGGATCATGAAGCGAGCGACCCGAGTGCCGGCGTCGACCGTCGTCAGGATGAACAGGGCCTCGAACAGGATGGCGAAGTGATACCACACGCCCATCATGGTCTGGCCGCCGAACATGCCGGACAGGATGTGAGCCATGCCGACCGCCAGCGTCGGGGCGCCGCCGGCGCGCGACAGCACGGTCGATTCGCCGACGTCCTTCGCCATCTGGGTCAGCATCTCGGGCGTCACCACGAAGCCCCAGCCGGAGATGACCTGGGACGCCTGGGTGACCGTGGTGCCGATCAGCCCGGCCGGGCTGTTCATGGCGAAGTAGACGCCGGGCTCGATCACCGTGGCGGAGATCATCGCCATGATGGCCACGAACGATTCCATCAGCATCGCGCCGAAGCCGATCAGCCGGATCTGGCTCTCGTTCTCGATCATCTTGGGCGTGGTTCCGGACGAGATCAGGGCGTGGAAGCCCGAGACCGCGCCGCATGCGATGGTGATGAACAGGAACGGGAACAGGCTGCCCGACCACACCGGCCCGGTGCCGTCGATGAACTTCGTCACGGCCGGCATCTTGAGGTCCGGCTGGACGATCATGATGCCGATCGCCAGCAGGCAGATGGTGCCGATCTTGAGGAAGGTCGACAGATAGTCGCGCGGGGCGAGCAGCAGCCACACCGGCAGCACCGAGGCGACGAAGCCGTAGCCGATGATCGCGAGCGCGAGCGTCTCGCCCTTCCAGTTGAACAGCACGGCGAGCTCGGGTGTCTCCGAGACCGTCTTGCCGTAGATCAGTGCCGACATCAGAAGGACGAAACCGATCGCCGACATCTCGCCGATCCGCCCGGGCCGGATGAAGCGGGCATAGATGCCCATCAACATGGCGATCGGGATGGTCGCGACCACAGCGAAGGTGCCCCACGGGCTGCCGGCCAGCGCCTTGACCACCACCAGGGCCAGCACGGCGAGCAGGATGATCATGATCAGCAGCACGCCGACCAGCGCGATGCCGCCTGCCACCGGACCCATCTCGGCGCGGATCATGTCGCCGAGCGAGCGGCCGTCGCGCCGCGTCGACATGAACATGACGATCATGTCCTGCACGGCGCCGCAGAACACGACGCCGGCGAGGATCCACAACGTGCCGGGCAGGTAGCCCATCTGCGCCGCGAGCACCGGGCCGACCAGCGGCCCGGCGCCGGCGATGGCGGCGAAGTGATGCCCGAACAGCACGTATCTGTTGGTCGGGACGTAGTCGAGCCCGTCGTTGTGACGCTGCGCCGGGGTCGGTCGCGCCGGATCGACCTTCAGCACCTTCTCGGCGATGAACAGCGCGTAGAACCGATAGGCGATCAGGTAGACGCAGACGGCGGCCACCACCAGCCAAGCGGCATTGATGCTCTCGCCCCGGTTGAGAGCGACCATCCCGAGCGAGACGGTGCCTGCCAAGACGATCAAGACCCAGAGGGCCCAATGCCCTCTGGGGTTGCTGCGCACGAGTGCAGTCATTGGATTCTCCTGATCCGGATCCCGCCAGTGCAGTGACAAGTGCAGTGAGGTGCAGTGATCTGCGGCCGCAACGAGAGCTCGCGGCGCGCAATAAGCGTTCACTGCGGCTGGCGTATCAAGAAAGGGGAATGCCCTATAGTCGGACGAGTCCTTATCAGGGCGTGCAACTCTTTCGAAATTCAGGGTTCTCGCGAAATTTTCGGAGCGGCGCAACCGCAGCGTGCCCGCGGAAATCGATCATAACGGCAAGGTATAAGGGGTATTACGGCGCCATCGCCGCGTGCGCGACACGGCCGGCCCGCCGCCGGACCGGCGGCGGGCGAGCAGCGTGAACCGATCAGGACAAGCGGACCGTCACCTCGCCGATCGGCGCGAGCCGGTGCGTCAGTACGCGGTCCTCCATGGTCAGCATCAGGGGCGGCGTGATCGAGCCGGCGATGATCACGTCGCCGGTCCGCAGCGTTTCGCCGAGTGCCGCCAGCGTGTCGGCGACGTGGCGGACGATGCGCACGAGATCGCCCGTGTTGGCCGTCACGTCGGCCGGCGCCGGCACCGCCGTACCGTCGCGCAGGACGGTCGAGACGAGGCCCGTCGTGTCGCCGTGCTTCCGGGCCGACCGCGGGCCGAAGATCACGTGCCGGTGAAAGATGTTGCCGGACAGGATCGGCTCCGGGTCGTCGAGCGGCGAGAAGTCGGCGAGCTCGATGGCCGGACCGAGCGCGGCGATCGCGGCCGCGGCCGCCGCCTCGTCGCCGCCGCCGGGCAGATCGGTGCCGATCTCGACGGCGATCTCCGGCTCGGCGACCGGCATGGCGAAGCCCGAGATCGCCACCGTCCCGCCCGACGCGACGACGTTGCGGTCGAGCAGGAAGCCGACGATCGGTGCCGCGATCTTCAGCTTGGCGAGGCCGGCCGGCGCGCCGAAGCCGACCTTCCAGCCGATCGGCCTGGCGCCCTCGGCGAGTTTGCTGCGGCGCAGGTCCATCTGGGCCGCCATGCCGCGGGCGAGCCGGGGATCGTCGAGCGGACGGCTCATCGCTTGGCCTCCGCGACGCTCTCCGGCGTCTCGTAGCCCGAGTCGGCGATCGAGCCGGCGCCCATCCAGCCCCAGACCAGCACCACGTCCTTGTCGGACGTGTTGTTGAAGCCGTGCCAGCAGCCGCGCGGCGAGTAGACGACGTCGCCCTTCTGGGACGGCTCGAGGCCGTGCTCGGTGATGATGTGGCCCTTGCCCTCCAGCACGATGAAGAACTCGTCGCAGTTACGATGGCGGTGCGCCTCGTGGCTGGCGCCGGGCTTCAGCACGGTCCAGCCGACGACGTGGTCGGCGCCGGCCGATTTCTTGTCGATGAGGAACTGGACCTGCATGTCGATCCAGCCGTCGTCGCGCTTCAAGCCCTCGACCAGCGGCACCGCGTCCATGGTGGTGCGGAACATCTTGCTCATGACTGTCCTCCCAGCCGCCGATAGACCTCGTGGGCGGCGACGAAATCGCGGTGGTCGATGCCCAGCCCTCGGCAGGCGTTCATCATCTCGTTGGCGGCGGCGGCGAGCGGCACCGGGCTGCCGAGCCGGCGGCCGAGATCGAGCGCCAGCATCATGTCCTTCTGCTGCAGCGTCACGTCGGCGAGCGGCTTCGCCGGCATCTTGCCCTCCAGGATGAAGGGGCCGCGATAGCCCAGCACCGGCGAGGCGGCGACGCTCTTGAGGATCGCCTCGACCGCGACGGCGCGATCGACGCCGCCCTTCTCGGCGAGCGCCACCGATTCGCCGAAGCAGATCACCTCGACCATCAGGAGCAGGTTGACGGCGATCTTCATCTGGCAGGCGAGCCCGTTGCCGCCGACCCGCATCACCTTCGGCCCGATGGCGAGCAGCACCGGCGTGATCGTCTCGAACGCCGTCGCGTCGCCGCCGACCATCACCGAGGCCTGGCCGGCCTGGATGGTGACCGGGCTGCCGGAGATCGGTGCGTCGAGCATCACCCGGCCGGCGGCGGCGAACTTCTCCGCGACGGCGCGGCTGACATGCGGCGCGATGGTGCTCATGTCGGCGTAGATGCCGCCCTCGCGCAGGCCGGCGAGAATGCCGTCCGGCCCGAGCGCGACCTGCTCGACGGCGGCGCCGTCCGTCACGATCGAGAAGACGACATCGGCGTTGGTGGCCGCCTGGCGCGGCGTCTCGGCGAACGCCATTCCGGCCGCGATCAGCGGCTCGGCCTTCGATCTGGTGCGGTTCCAGCCGGTGACCCGGTGACCGGCCGCCATCAGGCGCGGCACGATCAGGGATCCCATGTCGCCGAGACCGACGAATCCGATCTCCACCGTTGTTCTCCTCGGGGGTTGGCGCCGTCCGGCGCGGCGGCGACCGCGCCGCCCGCGGGGCGGACCGGCGTCGTGTCGTGCCGCGAAACGGAGAGGCGCGGGGGAAGAAGGCGCCGCATGCTGCCGCGCCGCCGGCGCTCGCGCAAGCGGGACGGCGCGACGGTGAGCGGGACGAAACGTCTCGCGCCGGCATCGGGGTCGCCGTCCCCTGGAGCGATCGTCGCGCGGACATGTTGTGCGGTGCGAAAGGGGCGCCCGCTTGTCATACGAAGTCCGGTGTCGTGAAGTCACGCCGCCAGATACGGCGGAGCGGGCGCGTTCGAGATCCATGGTGTCATCCATGGTGTCGGCATGCGCAACCCGCTTCGCAGTGCCGCGGGTTTCGCAATTGACAAAGCGCCGAGCCCCCGTCGAAGCTCGCCTCAACAGGCGCGGCGACACGACCGCGACCCGACAACAAGAATCGACCAGGGAGAGGACGCATGAGCGAGCAGGTCGCGACGGAACCGCGCGTGAGCGGGTCGCGCGTGAGCGATCCCACCACGAACCAGACGGGCGCGGCGCGGACCCCGGGCGCCAAGCGAGCCGCCCCGGGCGAGTACGTGTTCGAACTCGCCAAGGTCAATCACATCCTCGGCGGCCCCGACTATTCGACCGCCAACGGCGCCTGCGTCGAGGGCGACCGCATGATCGTCGGGCTGATGCGCATGCCGGCCGGCACCGGCGCCGCGCCGCATTCGCATCCCAACGAGCAATGGATCTACATCCTCGAGGGCACGTTCCGGGCGACGATCGGCGGTGCGCCGGTCGAGGCCGGGCCCGGCTCGCTCGTCTACATCCCGGCCGGCACGATCCATTCGGGCGGCGCCACCGAGGCCGGCGACGTGCTGTTCTTCACCGTGAAGGACGCCTCGCACTCGCTGCACGGCATCAAGGCGTGACGGCGCCCGGCTCCGCACGGCGCGCGTGAGACGACGCGCATGCGCCTCGGACGCCCTGTCGATCGCTCCGCGTCAAGGCGTCGCGTGGTCGAGACGTTTCACAAGCGAAGCAACGATCCGTCAGACCCCAGAACAATCGACGGACGCATCCCGAGGAGGAGAGCATGAGGAAGAGCGTGCTGAGCCTGACCGCGGCCGTCTGCCTGGCCGTGACCGGCGGCGTGGCGGCGAGCCTCGTCGTCGCGACGAGCGCGGCCGCGCAGGACAAGTATCCGTCCAAGCCGGTGAAGATCATCGTTCCCTATGCGCCCGGCGGCGCCACCGACATCGTGGCGCGGCTGATCGGCGAGCACATGCGCCAGGATCTCGGCCAGTCCTTCGTGGTGGAGAACAAGCCCGGCGCCTTCGGCATCATCGCCATCGAGGAGATGGCGCGGGCGAAGCCCGACGGCTACACGCTGATGGTCGGCAACGTCTCGACGAACGCCATCACGCCGGTGCTGTTCCCGAAGAAGTTCAAGATCGACTACGTGAAGGACGTCGTGCCGGTCACGCGCCTCGTCGACATTCCGGAGTTCATGGTCGCCACCACCAAGGACTTCCCGCCGCAGAACCTCAAGGAGCTGGTCGACTACGCCAAGAAGAACCCCGGCAAGGTGCGCTACGGCTCGGTGGGCGTCGGCAGCTATCCACATTACGACGCGGCGCTGTTCGCCAAGCGCGCCGGCGATCTCGACATGGTCGCGATCCACAACAAGGCGGGCGCCTCGGGCGTGATCAACGACCTCGTGTCGGGCGACGCGCAATTCGCCTTCCTCAACGTCGCCTCGACGGCGCCGATGATCAAGGCCGGCAATCTGCGGCCCTTCGCCCTCGTCAATCACGCGCGGCTGCCGGACTATCCGGACGTGCCGACCATGGACGAGCTCGGCTACAAGGGCGTCGGCACCATCGCCTGGCAGGGCCTGTTCGCGCCCGCCGGCACGCCGCCCGAGGTGCTGGAGACGCTGTTCAAGGCCGCGGGCAAGGCCATGCAGGCGCCCGCCGTCCAGGAGGCGTTCAAGAAGCAGAACTTCAACGTCGTGCCGAGCCAGTCGGTCGCCGAGGCGAAGACCTGGCTGGCCGGCGAGATGAAGACCTGGAAGACGATCGCCGACGAGGTGAAGATCGAGCTCGCCGAGTGAGAGCCGGTCGCTCGGTTCCTGCTCGTTCTCTCCTCGCATTCGGCGGTTGCTCCCCCTCTCCCCGCACGGCGGGGAGAGTGGAAGGACAGACCCGCCACCAATCAACACGACACGGAGTGTCCTCGGTGCTGGACGTGAAGAGCGAGACACCCGGCGGCGCCGGGACGACCGCCGGTGGAGCGAGCAGCGGCATCCTGATCGAGCGGGACGTCGACGTGCCGACCCGCGACGGCTCGCGCCTGAAGGCCGACGTGCTACGGCCCGAAGCCGACACGCGGGTGCCCGCGCTGCTCAATCTCGGTCCTTATCAGAAGGACAAGGTGTGGATCCCGCCGGACAATCTGGAGGAGAAGCCGAACCCGCTGATGAACTGGGAGACGGTCAATCCCGAGTGGTGGGTGCCGCGCGGCTATGCCTGCGTGCGCATCGACGCACGCGGAACCGGCAAGTCGCCGGGCCGCACCGAGCCGTGGTCGCTGCAGGAATCGCTCGACTACTGCGACGCGATCGAATGGGCCGCGGCGCAGCCCTGGTGCAACGGCAAGGTCGGGCTGATCGGCATCTCCTACTTCGCCATCAACCAGTGGTTCGTCGCCAATCATCGGCCACCGTCGCTCGCCGCGATCGTGCCGTGGGAAGGCTTCGCCGATCTCTACCGCGACGCGCTGTTCCACGGCGGCATCCTCAACCAGTTCATGACCAACTGGTTCGTCACCCATCTCTGCCATCATCTGATCGGCCGCGCCTATCGCGACAATCCGGACACTTTCACGGCCGACACGCTGTGGCGTTGGGTGCGGCACAATCTCGACACCGGCGCCTTCGCGGGCGAGCAGGCGCAATGGGACAGGATCACGGTGCCGCTGTTCTCGGTCGGCAACTGGTCCGGAATGGGGCTGCATCTGCGCGGCAACACCGAAGGCTTCATGCGGGCCGCCTCCAAGCACAAGAAGCTGCGCATGCATTCCGGAACGCATGTGCATCCGTTCTACACGGAGGCCGCGCGACACGAGCAGCTCCGCTTCCTCGATCATTTCCTGAAGGGGATCGACAACGGCGTGATGGACGAGCCGCCGGTGCGGCTGTTCGTCCGCCACGGCAACGGCGAGGGCGTCTGGCGCGACGAGCACGAATGGCCGCTCGCCCGCACCCGGTGGACCAGGATGTATCTCGACCTCTCGGCCCCCGCGGCGGGAGCGCCCGCCAACAGCGGCGCGCTGGTGCCGGAGAATCCGCCCGTCACCTCCTCGCGCACCTACAATGCCAGCGGCCTCTCCAAGGGCGGCTCGGCCTCGGCGTCGTCGACGTTCCTGGCCTCCGGCGCCATGCAGGCCGGCATGGGCATCTCGCTCGACACCGCGCCGTTCGATCAGGACACCGAGATCACCGGGCCGGTCGCCGCGACCCTGTGGGTGTCGAGCGCGACCGAGGACATGGATCTGTTCCTCACCATCCGTGACATCGACCCCGAAGGCAACGACATGTGGGAGATCGGCCAGCAGGGCCAGCAGGTGCCGATCGCCAAGGGCTGGCTTCGCGTCTCGCATCGCGAGCTCGATCCGGAGCTGACGAGGCCGTGGCGGCCCTATCACCGGCACCGGCGGCGGCTCTATCTCGCACCCGGCGAGATCGTGAAGGTCGAGGTCGAGATCTGGCCGACCTCCATGGTGTTCCGCAAGGGCCACCGCCTGCGGCTCGACATCCAGCCGCGGGACGGCGTGGGAAGCGTGCACTACACGCATTATCACGCCGACTACAACACCGGCACCAACACCGTCTATTCCGGCGGTGACAGGGAGTCGTTCCTGCTGCTGCCGGTGATTCCGGCGCGATGAGCGGGGCGGCTCCGATCTCTGTCGTTGCGGGGCGCGGGCGCAGGCTCGCGAGCCCGCGATCCATATCCCCTGTGCCGCCTCGTGGAGTCCGGGCGGATGGAGGCCCGACATCCGAGCGTCCCCCGGCGTCCGGAACGACCGAGAGTCGGGTGGCCCGGGCCATGAGGTTCCGCCCATGACCGACTCGTCCGGCTTTCCGACCGCGCGGCCGTGGCGGCGGCTGATCCACCGCGACGTGCTGGCGGGCCTCCTGTTCGTCGCGATCGCCGGCTTCGGCCTGTGGCTGTCGCAGGACTATCCCGTCGGCACGGCGCGCCGCATGGGCACCGGCTACGTGCCGCGCCTGCTGTGCTGGACCCTGCTCGGGCTCGGCGCCGTCGTCGCGCTGCGCGGCTTCATCGCGGCGGGTGCGGAGCACAGCGAATTTCCGATCGGCCGCGAGGCGGCGCGCCCCGTCGTTCTCGTGTTCGTCGCGCTGGTCGTGTTCGGGCTCTCTCTCGAGCGGCTCGGGCTCGTCGTCTCGATCCTGCTCCTGGTCGCGATCGGGGCGGTCGCCGGGCGCGGGCTGCGCGTCGCCGAGGCGGTGCTGGCGGCCGTCTTCCTCGTCGGCCTCGCATGGGCCGTGTTCATCGCCGGGCTCGGGCTGACGATCCCGGTCTGGCCCGTCTGGTAGATCGCCATGGAGCTGCTCTCCAACCTGGCGCTCGGCTTCTCGGTGGCGCTGACGCCGTGGAACATGCTGTTCGCCTTCGTCGGCGCGATGATCGGCACGCTGATCGGCGTGCTGCCCGGCATCGGGCCGATCGCCACGATCGCGATGCTGCTGCCGCTCACCTTTCATCTCGAGCCGACCGCCGGGCTGATCATGCTGGCCGGCATCTTCTACGGCGCCCAGTATGGCGGCTCGACCTCGGCGATCCTGATCAACCTGCCGGGCGAGACCTCGTCGGTCGTCACCACGATCGACGGCCACCAGATGGCGATCCAGGGCCGCGCCGGCGCGGCGCTCGCCGCCGCCGCGCTCGCCTCGTTCTTCGCCGGCTGCGTCTCGACCGCGCTGATCGCCGGCTTCGCGCCGCCGCTCGCGCTGCTCGGCCAGTCCTTCGGATCGCCCGAGTACTTCTCGCTGATGCTGCTCGGGCTGATCGCCGCCGTGGTGCTGGCGCACGGGTCGGTCGTCAAGGCGATCGCCATGATCGTGCTCGGCCTGCTGCTCGGGCTGATCGGCACCGACGGCAACACCGGCGGGCAGCGCTTCACGTTCGGGCTGAACGAACTCGCCGACGGGCTCGACGTCGCCACCCTCGCGATCGGGCTGTTCGGCATCAGCGAGATCATGGCGAACCTCGCCCAGCACGACGACCGCGCGCGCGACGTGGTGACGAAGCGGATCACCCGCCTGTGGCCGACCCGTGACGACTTCGTCCGCGGCTGGCCGGCGGTGCTGCGCGGAACCTCGCTCGGCGCCGTGCTCGGCGTGCTGCCGGGCGGCGGCGCGACGCTGTCGGCCTTCGCGGCCTATGCGCTGGAGAAGCGTGTCTCCGACCGGCCCGCCATGTTCGGGCGCGGCGCCATCGAGGGCGTCGCGGCGCCCGAGGCCGCCAACAACGCCGGCGCGCAGAGCTCGTTCATCCCGATGCTGACGCTCGGCATCCCCGGCAATCCGGTGATGGCGCTGATGATCGGGGCGTTGATGATCCACGGCATCCAGCCGGGCCCGCAGATCATGACCGAGCGGCCGCAGATGTTCTGGGGCATGGTCGCCTCGATGTGGATCGGCAACCTGATGCTGGTGATCATCAACCTGCCGCTGATCGGCTTCTGGGTGCAGCTCCTCAAGGTGCCGTACCGGTTCCTCTATCTCGCGATCCTGCTGTTCTGCGCCATCGGCGTCTACACGGTGAGCAACAGCCCCGCGGCCGTGATCCTGGCGGCGATCTTCGGAGTCGCCGGCTTCGTGTTCCAGCGGCTCGCCTGCGAGCCGGCGCCGCTGATCCTCGGTTTCGTGCTCGGCCCGCTGATGGAGGAGAACCTGCGCCGCGCGCTGCGCGTCTCCGGCGGCGATCCGATGATCTTCGTCGAGCGGCCGATCTCGCTCGGACTCCTGATTTGCGCCGCGATCCTGCTGTTGATCGTCGCCTTGCCGGCGATCCGCTCGGGCCGCGAGCAGGCGTTTCAGGAGTAATTTGTTCCGGATGACCGGATCGGGCTTGTGCTCCGCTCGTCCCCGCGAAGGCGGGAACCAGGAGCGGCACGGCACGGGGCTCCGGATCCCCGCCGTCGCGGGGACGAGCGGAGGGTGGGGCGCGAGCGGAGCCCTCCGATGAAGTGACGAACGGCGTTCGGGGCGGATACCGCCGCAAGGAGAACCACCATGGCGATCCATTTCAACGAGAGCGAGGTTCCGGCCGTGCCGCTCGCCGACGGCGTGACGCGCCAGCGGCTGCTCGACAAGGCGCGGGTGCCGGGTGTGCTGTTCGAGCTCGACCGCATCGTGCTGGCGCCCGGTGCCGGCGTGACGTTCGACATCGCGGCCGATGCGCTCGGCTGGTTCCAGATGATCGACGGCACCGCGACCCTGCGGATGCCGGACGGTGACGCCGCGGTGCTGCCGACCCATATCGGTCTCCTGCCGCCCGGCCTGTCGGGCACGCTCGACAGCGAGGCCGGCGCGACGCTCCTGTTCGCCCTGGTGCCCGACGTCGGATCGCTCGACCCGGCCGTGCTGACGAGCCCGCCGCCGTTCCGACTGGTCGACTGGCGCGAGGAGCCGCTCCTCAAGTCCGAGCACGATGCCCGCAAGCGGATCTACATCGTGACGCCGAAGATGTTCGGCGTGCGGGCGATCCGCGGCGAGATGATCATCTATCCGCCGGGCACCACCTGCCCGGTGCACCATCACGAGGGTGGCGCGCATTTCATGTATTTTCTGGCCGGGCAGGGCACCTGCTACGCGGGCGAGGCCCAGGAGATGCGGGTGAAGACCGGCGACGTCGTCTTTTATCACGACCGCGAGCCGCACTGGGTGAAGGGCGGCGAGACCGACGACATGATCTTCTCGGAGTTCTTCGTGCCGAGCGCGGTGGCCACCGTCTGGGCCGACCCGTCCAAGGTCTGCACCTGGATCCCGATGGGTGTGAACCACCGCGGCGGCGCCCCCTCGCGCACGATCGAGAAGCACGCCCACGGCCCGATGGCGGAGGTGTGAGGTCTCGCCGTCGTACCGGGGCGCGGACCGAAAGGTCGGCGAGCCCGGAATTCACAGCCCCTGTATCGGTGGCTCACGAGAGGCAGGGCGTATGGGGCCCGGGCTCGGCGCTGCGCGCCGCCCCTGGACGACGGAGGCTCAGCGTCGTCCCTCTCTACGGCCCGGGCTTGGCGGGGCGCCGCACCTGTGGTCAATTGCGCACCCCGCCATCCCCGGACCCAGTTGATGAGCAACGTCAATCCCAACCCGTTCACCACCCGTCCCGAAATCGAAGGCTCGTTCGGCGTCGTCACCTCGACGCACTGGATCGCGACCGCGGTCGGCATGTCGATCCTGGAGAAGGGCGGCAACGCCTTCGACGCGGCGGTCGCCACCGCCTTCACGTTGCAGGTGGTGGAGCCGCATCTCAACGGGGCCGGCGGCGACGTGCCGATCGTGCTCTACGACGTGCGCAAGGGCCGGCCCGAGGTGATCTGCGGCCAGGGGCCGGCCCCGGCCGGCGCCACCATCGGCTACTATCGCGGGCTCGGCCTCGACTTGGTGCCCGGCACCGGGCTTCTGGCCGCCTGCGTGCCGGGCACGTTCGAGACCTGGATGATGCTGCTGCTCGAATACGGCACGCTGCGTCCGGCCGACGTGCTCGCCCCCGCGATCTATTACGCCCGGGAAGGCCACCCGCTGGTCGAGCGCGCCAACGCGACGATCCGCTCGGTGGAGACGCTGTTTCGCGAGCATTGGCCGACCTCCGCCGCGGTCTGGCTGCCCGGCGGCAAGGTGCCGGAGACCGGCAGCCTGTTCGTGAATCGCGGCCTCGCCGACACCTATACGCGCATCCTGCGCGAGGCCGAGAGCGGCGGCGGCGGGCGCGAGCAGGAGATCGCGCGGGCGCGGAAAGCGTGGTCGGAAGGATTCGTCGCCGACGCGATCGACCGCTTCTGCCGCACCCAGAAGGTGATGGACACCTCGGGCGAGGCCCATCGCGGCATCCTCACCGGCCACGACATGGCGGCCTGGAAGCCGCGCGTCGAGGCGCCGCTCACCTACGACTACGGGCGCTACACGGTCTGCAAGGCGGGACCGTGGTCGCAGGGGCCGGTGCTGCTGCAGCAGCTCGCGCTCTTGAAGGGCTTCGATCTCGACGGTCTCGACGTCGCGGGGGCCGAGTTCATCCACATCGTCGTCGAATGCGCCAAGCTCGCCTATGCGGATCGCGAGAAATTCTACGGCGATCCGGACGTCGTGAAGGTGCCGATGGATGTGCTGCTGTCGGACGCCTACAACGACGTCCGCCGCAAGCTGGTCACCGACGCGGCGTCGATGGAGCTGCGGCCCGGCTCGGTCGAGGGCTTCGGCGGCGACGTGACGCTGCGGCGTGCCGGCGAGGTGCCGGTCGCGGCCGGCGCCGGCGAGCCGACCGTCGGCAAGATCGCGGCGAAGCCCGGCGAGGTGCGCGGCGACACCGTGCATTTCGACATCGTCGATCGCGACGGCAACATGATCTCGGCGACGCCCTCCGGTGGCTGGCTGCAGTCGTCGCCGATCGTCCCGGAGCTCGGCTTCTGCCTCGGCACGCGGGCGCAGATGTTCTGGCTGGAGGAGGGGCACCCGGCGGCGCTCGCGCCCGGCAAGCGGCCCCGCACCACGCTGTCGCCGACGCTGGCGCTGCGCGACGGCGAGCCCTACCTCGCCTGGGGCACGCCGGGCGGCGACCAGCAGGACCAGTGGAACCTGCAGCTGTTCCTGCGTCACGTCCATGCCGGCATGAACCTGCAGGAGGCGATCGACGCGCCGGCCTGGCATTCCGAGCACTTCCCCATCTCGTTCTGGCCGCGCACCGCGCGCCCCGGCGTGCTGGTGGTCGAGGACCGAGTCTCCGAGGAGGCGCGGCGCGATCTTTCCGCCCGCGGCCATGTCGTCGAGGTCGGACCGGCTTGGTCCGAGGGGCGCCTCACCGCGGCGTCGCGCGACGGCTGGCGGCGCCGCGCCGCCGCCAATCCGCGCGGCATGCAGGGTTACGCGGCGGGCCGCTGATCCTCGTCATTCCGGGGCGCTCGCGGCCACGCGTCTTTCACCTCTCCCCTGCGGGGAGAGGGGCGACGCGCGAAGTGCGGCGGGTGAGGGGGTGCCGAGCCAACCAACCGGCGCCGTAAACCCTCACCCTGGTGCGCGCTGTCGCGCGCCCCGACCCTCTCCCTCAGGGAGAGGGCGAGTGCCCCGAGCCGATCCGGTGCGAGACCGGAGGCGTGTAAGAATCTCGACGCACCCGAAACAGTAGGATCCCCATGAGCAACGTGATCAGATCGTCGCGAGACGGCGCCGTCGTGACCCTGGTGATCGACCGGCCGGAGGAGAAGAACCTCCTCACCATCGCCCAGGTGCGCGAGCTCACCGCGGCGATCGGAGAGGCGGCCGCGAGCGACGCCAAGGCGATCGTGATCCGGGCGAACGGGCCGGACTTCTGCCGCGGCCGCGATCCGCGCGACGGGTCGGGCGCCCCCAACGCGCTGGCGCTGCGCACCTCGACGCTGGAGCCGATCCTCGCCGCCTATGCGGCGATCGAGGCGGCGCCGCAGCCCGTGATCGCGCTCGTCCACGGCGCCGCGCACGGCTTCGGCTCGGCCGTCACGTCGGCTTGCGACATCGCCGTCGCGGCCGACACGGCACGCTTCAAGCTGCCCGAGATGGAGCACAACCTGCCGCCGACGCTCGCCATGTCGGCCGTGGTGCCGAACGTGTCGAAGAAGGCGCTCGCCTGGATGGTGCTGGCACTGGAAGAGCTGTCCGCCGCGCAGGCGCTGCAGATCGGCCTCGTCAGCAAGGTGGTGCCGGAAGCCGATCTCGACGCGGCTCTGGAAAAAGTGCTGGCGACCGTCACGTCGCGAGCGGCGCCGTCGCTGGTCGCCGTGAAGGACTTTCTGCGCGTCGCTTATCACATGGAGCCGCGCGGGCTCGCCGACTACTCGGCCAACGCGCTCGCCACCGTGCTGTCGTCGCGCGAGCGGTGAGCGGCGCCCGTATGGACGCGCCGCAGGAGATCGGCTCGCCGTTCTGGCGGTTCTCGCTCGCGACCTATCGGAAGCCGGGGGTCGCCGAGACGTGCCTCGCCCTGCAGGACGGCCACGGCGTCGACGTCAACGTGCTGCTGTTCGTCATGTGGCTCGGCACCCAGGGGCGGTGTCTCGGCGGAGCCGCGATGCAGCGGGTGCGCGACGAAGCCGCCGGCTGGGCGCGCGACGTCGTCGTGCCGCTGCGCGCGGTGCGGCGGCGCCTGAAGGACGCGCCGCCGCTGGTCGAGGCCGCCGCCGCGCAGGCGTTCCGGAGCGAGGTGAAGCGGCTGGAGCTCGAGGCCGAGCGGCTGGAGCAGGAGGCGCTGTTCGGTCTCGCCGCGACGCTGCCGGCGGAAGACGGGAAGCCGCCGGAGACCGCGGTGCGGGCGAATATCGAGACGCTGGCGCAGACGATGGGGGCCGCGTTTCCGCCCGCCGCGGTCGAGCGGCTGGTCGGGGCGGCGCCGTCGCTCTGACACGAGATCGACGCTTGGATCGCCTCTCCCCAGCGGAGCGCGTCGCAGAATTGCTCCGTCGTCCCGGGGCGGCGCGCAAGCGCCGAGCCCGGGATGACGGGGTATTCACTTCAGGGAGGGCAAGAACCGCGGTCAGCGCGTGACGACGATCTTCTGGTACAGGCCGCCGAAATAGGACTTGCGCGGCCACTCGGTCTTCGACCAGGGCGCCGGCATCCAGGTGGTCAGCTTGTGGTTCCACAGGTCGAGCGCGAACGGCTCCAGCAAGCCGAGCACCGGCTTGAACCAGTAGCGCCACGGGTGCCACCAGTCGGGCTTGGCGTAGTCGACGATGACCACCTTGCCGCCCGGCTTCACCACCCGGAAGATCTCGGCGAGCGTCTTCTCGCGGTGCTCGACCGGCTGCTCGTGGAACAAGAGGTAGACGATGGCGCGGTCGTAGCTCGCGTCCGGGAAGTTCAGGTCGGCCGAATCCATGTTGAGGAGACGGACCGGCGCGTCGGCCTTCAGCTTGCGGCGCACGTTGCGCAGCTGCGCCGGCACGATGTCGATGACGTCGAGCCGGCCCCCGCCGGACGCGACGCGATCGGCGAGATGCGGCGTCAGATCACCATAGGCACAAGCCACCTGCAGGGTCTGGCCGGGAAGCGCGTCGCCCATCTCGGCGAGTGCGGCGTTCCGCAGCTTGGCGTAGTTGCCCCACAGGATGAAGTTGATGATCGGCTGGTGGTCGAAGAAACGGATCGCGTTCGGGTGAATATAGGCCCACCAGTAATGCTTCTCGAGATAAGAAGGAATGGAGACGACGGGAGCTTTCGCACTGTCCACCGGCGAGCCGGCCTCGATTCGCACCGAAGTCGACGATCGAACTGCAGCACTCTGCATGTGTAGTGACCTCGAAACGGGTGGGGGATCCCGCAAGAGTTCATGCCCCCTGGGATCGACCATCGCATTGGCCCCCGTGCAACACCTTGAGAAAACGCAAGACTGAAACTCCGGGCACGCCCGCCATGCGCGGGCGGCGCAGCGATGGTCATCGGCCGATGACGAGCGCCTGATAAAGTCCACCAAAATACGTGCGTCGCTCGATTTTCTGGCCGGGCGGGAGGGCCGGCATCCAGCCCGAGACGTCCTCGCGCCAGAGGTCGAGCGCAAACGGTTCGAGCGCCGCCAGCACGGGTGCGAATCCGTAGCGCAGCGGGTTCCACCAGTGCGGCTTCGCGTAATCGACGATGACGAGGCGGCCGCCGGGCTTCAGCACCCGCACGGCCTCGGCGAGCGTGCGGCGGCGCCAGCTCTCCGGCTGCTCGTGCAGCAGGAAGAACAGGAGCACGCGGTCGTAGCTCGCGTCCGGCAGCGGCAGGGCCGACGAATCGGTCTCGACGAGTCGCACCGGCGCGTCGGCGGCGAGCTTGCGGCGCAGATTGTCGAGCTGCACGGGCAGCACGTCGACGATGTCGACCGTGCCATCGCCGGCGCTCACCCGCTCGACCAGATGCGGCGTGAGGTCGCCGTAGGCGCAGGCGACCTGCAAGGTGCGGCCGGGCAGGACGGCGCCCAGAAGGTCGAGGGCGGCGTCGCGCAGGCGGGCGTAGTTGCCCCACAGGATCAGGTTGGCGAGCCACTGCCGCTCGAACACCTTGACGGCGTTCGGGTGCACGTAGGCCCACCAGTAGTGCACGTCGAGATAGGACGGAATCGCCGTCGCCGACGGTCCCTCGCGGTGCGGCATCCCGGCCTGGGCGCCGCCCGAAACCGCCTGTGTGGCGACCGCTGACTCCATGTCGTTCTCCCCCCGCTCCGGACCGAACAGCTGCTGATCTACCGCATAGCACACCCCCGCCGGGCGCAACATCCTTGGCTTTACAGAGCCCTTGTCATGTCCCGCTTACGCAGTGTTGCTTATCGGACATCAGTGTCGGCGCGGCGCGGCCGATTTCGATTGCCGCCCCCGGAGGGCGGGCCGATACTCGGCCCGCTCGGAGCACGGTGCGGTCGCGGAGCGCGGCAAGGCGCGCCGCCGAGGGGTGGGCGGTGCGGCACCGGAGCGATCCGAGCAGGAGATGCCGCGATGAAAGCCCGAGACGTGATGACGAGCCGGGTGCTGACGATTGCGCCCGAAGCCTCCATCGAGGAGGCGATCCGGCTGATGCTGGACAACCGCATCAGCGGGCTGCCGGTGGTCGATGCCACGGGCGCCCTGGTCGGGATCGTCACCGAAGGGGACTTCCTGCGCCGCGCCGAGACCGGCACGGCCCGCAAGCGGCCGCGCTGGCTCGAATTCCTGGTCGGTCCGCAGAACCTCGCCACCGACTATGTCCGCTCGCACGGCCGCCGCGTCGAGGAGGTGATGACCCGCACCCCCGTGACCGTGGACGAGGACGCCGGGCTCGACGCCGTCGTGTCGATCATGGAGCGCAAGCGGGTGAAGCGCGTGCCGGTGGTGCGTGGCCGTCAGGTCGTCGGGATCGTCAGCCGCGCCAACCTGCTGCACGCCCTGGCCTGCGTCAGCCGCGACCTGCCGGACGCCCCGGCCGGCGACGCCGAGATCCGCACGCGCGTGATGGCGGAGATCGCCCGCCAGCCCTGGGCGCCGGTCGCCCTCGTCGATGTCGTCGTCAAGGACGGCATCGTCGAATTGTGGGGCAGCATCACCGAGTCCAAGCAGGGCGAGGGCCTGACGGTGCTGGCCGAGAACGTTCCCGGCGTGAAGGGCGTGGTCAGCCACCTCGCCTGGATCGAGCCGATGTCCGGCCTGGTGATCAGCGAGCCCGACGCCCCGCCGACCCGCAAGGCGGGGTAGCCGAAGCCCGCCCCGGCTTCAGCCTCGTCACTCCGGGGCGCGGACCGTCAGGTCCGCGAGCCCGGAATCCATAACCCCGGTGTCGGGGGCTCACGAAAGGCAGGGCGTATGGGGTCCGGGCTCGCTGCTTCGCAGCGCCCCGGGACGACCGTTCGGTGCGATGCCCTGCGCGTCCTGCATCGGCACATGTCATACAAGGGGTGGTCCGTCCCTCCGGTAGCCGCTATGACAGGCGGCTCTCGGAGGAAACAAAAAATGCCCACAGCGAAGACGATCGACACGCACGCTCACATCCTGAGCGACGAGACCATGCGGATGATCGCCAGGGAGGCCCCCGCCGTCGCGCCGAAGATCACGCCGATCGACGACGCCTTCTCGGTGCTCGAGGTCGCCGGCGTGCCCTACCGTCCGTTTCCGCGCGGCGGCTGGAACCTGGAGACGCGGCTGAAGGACATGGACGCGGCCGAGGTCGACATGCAGGTGCTGTCGAACACGCCGCAGACCTTCCTCTACAATATCGACGCGTCGCTCAACGCCACCCTCGCTGCGCTGCAGAACGACCAGATCGCCGCCACCGTGAAGGCGCATCCGGACCGCTTCATGGGCATCGCGACGCTGCCCATGCAGGCGCCGGCGGCGGCTGCCGCCGAGCTGACGCGGGCGATGCGCACGCTCGGGCTCAAGGGCGCTCAGATCGGGTCCAACGTCAACGGCCGCAATCTCGACGATCCGGCGCTCGAGCCGCTGTGGGAGGCCGCGAACGCGCTGTCCGCGTTCGTCATGATCCACCCGACCCAGGTGGTCGGCAGCGACCGGCTGAAGTCGTATTATCTCGCCAACCTGATCGGCAATCCGCTCGACTCGACCATCGCGGCGGCGTCGCTCGTGTTCGGCGGCGTGATCTCGCGCTTCCCGAAGATCAGGTTCCTGTTCGTCCACGGCGGCGGCTTCGTGCCGTATCAGTTCGGCCGCTGGATCCACGGCTGGCAGGTGCGCTCCGAGCCGCAGGTGCATCTGAAGGTCTCGCCCGAGGCCGCGCTGAAGACCTTGTGGTTCGACAGCATCCTGCATGCGAAGGAGCCGCTCGAGTATCTGGTCGCCTCGGCGGGCGTCCACCGCGTGGTGCTCGGCAGCGACTACCCCTACGACATGGGCACGCTCGAATGCGTCCGTCAGGTGCGAGCGCTGTCGATCCCGGATGCCGACAAGGACCGCATCCTGCGCGGCGGGCCGCTGGCCCTCGCCGGCGTGGCCGAGCAGCGGAGCGCCGCATGACCGCGCCGCAGAAGACCACGGCCACCGTCCGGCGCGCCCCCGCGATCGCGGTCAAGAGCCTGATCGCCGACTGCCTCGCCGCGGCCGGCGCGCCGCGCGAGGATGCCGAGACCGTCGCGGCGCTGATGACCGAGGCGGATCTCACCGGTGCCGATGCGCACGGCGTCTTCCGTCTGCCGCAATACGCCCGCCGCCTGAAGGCGGGCGGCTTCAATCGCACGCCGACCATCCGGGTCGAGCGCACCGCGCCGGCGACCGCGCTGGTCGACGGCGACAACGGCATGGGCCATCTGGTGGTGAAGCGCGCCGCCGCGACGGCGATCGCGCTGGCTCGCGAGACCGGCGTCGCGTGGGTCGGCGTGCGCGGCTCCAACCATGCGGGCTCGGCCGGGCTCTATGCCGAGATGCCGGTCGCGCACGGCATGGTCGGCCTCTACTCGGCGGTGGCGAGTGCCAACCACATGGCCGTGTGGGGCGGCAACGAGCTCTTGCTCGGCACCAACCCGCTCGCCGTCGCCGTGCCGACCGGGGCGGGGCCGATGGTGCTCGACATGGCGACCACGGTGGTCTCCTACGGCACCATCAAGAAGCACGTCCTGCAGGGCCTGCCGATGCCGGAGGGCTGGCTGATCGACCGCGAGACCGGCGAGCCGATCACGGATCCGGCGCAGAGCGGCCGCGGCCTTCTGCTGCCGATCGGCGGCTACAAGGGCTCGGGCCTCGCGCTGATGCTCGGCGTGCTGGCCGGCGTGCTCAACGGCGCCGCCTTCGGGCGCGACTGCGTCGACTTCAACGCCGACGACACGAGCGTCACCAACACGGGCCAGTTCGTGGTGGCGATCGACGTCGCCCGCTTCGTCGGGCTCGACCGCTTCGTCGCCGAGGTCGATCGTCACGTCGCCGATCTGCGCGCCACCGGCCGGATGCAGGGCGTCGACGCGATCCGGCTGCCCGGCGACCGCCGGCGCGAATGCCGGGCCGAGCGCGAGGCCTCCGGCATCCCGCTGCCCGAGGCCTTGATCGTCCAGCTCGACAAGGTCGCGGCGGAGTTTTCCGTGACGCCGGTGTTCTCACGCTGAAGCGCCGTTCGAGCCTTCTCCCTGAGGGAGAGCCTTGCGGAGTTCGTCATTCCGGGCGCGCCGAAGGCGCGAACCCGGAATCCAGCGGCGAACTCGATATTCTGGGTTGGATTCCGGGTTCGCCGCAATGCGGCGCCCCGGAAAGACCGAGATGCGCCAAGCGTCCCGCCGGGGAGAGGTGAAGAACCGCGGCACAGCGCGTCCGGGACACGGAGACTGTGCGACGTCGCGGCGTCTATCTCACCAGCATCGGGAACGTGACGGCGATCGCCCAGGCGAAGGCGAGCGCGTTGGCGAGCCCGCCGACCCACGGGTGGCCGGTGCGTCCGAACGTCCAGCGGCTGAACAGGCCGTAGACGACGAAGAAGGCGAGGATCACGGGCACGATCAGGATCAGAAAGAACAGTGCCCGCAGGTTCAGCGCGACCGCGCCGGCGAGCGACAGCAGGAACAGAAGCTTGGTCGCCGCATAGGCACCGCGCCCGGTGTCCGGGCCGCGCGTCGCCCACTCGTCGGCGAGGAAGTACGGAACGGTGCCGGCGGCGAGCGCCAGCACCAGGAGCCAGCGCGGCCCGACCGGCACGAAGGACGTGACGAACCCGTCGATCGCCCCGCCGAGCGCCCCGATCGCATAGGCCGTGACGAGTGCGGCGGCGAGCCCGAAGGCGGCGACGGCGCGGACCGACCAGTGAAAGCCCCCGTCATTCGGGGGCGCGGGCGACAGCCCGGGAACCCGGAATCCAGCGACGGGTTCCGAGGTCTCGGCTGGAGTCCGGGTTCGCGCCTGCAGCGCGCCGCGGACCGCCCCCTGCCTGACAGCGATCAGCATCAGCGCCGTCAGCAACCCGTACACGCCGAAATGGACGGCGAGATAGTCCCCGACCAGCACCGGCAGGAAGCTGGTCGGCGCCTTCCACAGGAGCAGGGGCGTCGCGATCGCCGGCACCACGGCGACGGGCCACAGCCGCCGCCACGGCAGGCCGGCCCCCTGCGGCGTCGCCGCGACGCGCGGCAACAGTCCGGCGAGCGGCTTCGCCAGCAGCACGATGCCGAGGATCAGAAGGCCGATCCAGGCGCCGCGATCGTCGACATAGCCGGAGCCCTTGTGCGCGAACACCTGATCGAGCCAAGCGAGCGCCTCGCGGCTGCTCGCCGGGCTGTAGAGGACCGCGATGTGCTCGACGCGCGGCGAGAAGGCGGCGCGCCGCGCCGTCCCGTCGGAAAAGCTCCCATAGGTGACGCCGGCCTCGACCGGTCCGCCGACCGCGAGGCCTACGGCGCGCAGCGCCTCCTCCTTCAGCCGGCGCTCCCAGTCGCCGACCACGACGAGAAGGTTCTTCGGGCTGTCGGAACGCACCGCCGGCGAGAACATCGACACGGCGACGACCGCGGCGATCTCGGGGTTCTCCTGCGCGGCCCGCACGATGATGTCGGAGGCCATCGAGTGCCCGAGCAGCGCGATGCGCCCGTCGCCGCCGGGAAGCCCCTTCGCGAAGGCGACGACGCGGGCGACCTCCTCGACCAGCAGGATGGTCGTGCCGCTCACCTTGGTGATGTCGCCGCCGAGCTTCTCGGCGTTGCGGCCGTGGCCGGCGAAGTCGAACGTCACGGCGACGTAGCCGTTGCGCGCCAGCGTCACGGCGAAGGGCTGCATCAGCTGCTGCGAGCCGGCGAAGCCGTGTGCGATCACGATCACGGGCGCGGGCGGCGCGCCGCCCTGGCGATAGATCGTCACCGGCGTCGCGCCGACTTGCGTGCGCTCGATCGTCAGCCCGGTCGTGGTGGCGACGAGCTGCCACAGCGCCACCGCCACGGCGAGCGCGCCCGCGATCCCGAGGACGACGGCGAGAAGGGGGCCGAGAGCGAACGCGCGAAACCGGGACACGGAACCTCTGCGGAGCGTTTTGCGGAGCCCCGTGGGTATGGCGGCGCGATGCCGGCCGCGCAAGCGGTGCCGTGTCGCAACCCGTTGTGAGCCACGTCCCTAACGGTTCGTCATGCCCGCACGCAGACGCCTTCGCAGCATTTCTCCGTCGTCCCGGGGGCGGCGCGCAGCGCTGAGCCCGGGATCCATACCCCCGGTCTGTCGTGAATCACTGTCACCGGGCGTATGGATCCGGGTCTCGCGGACCTGCGGTCCGCGCCCCGGGATGACGAGTGACGCAATGCCCGGCCATGACGAGGAAGGAGGCGTGTCACACCGCGGAGGGCACCTCACAAGCTCCCGTCCACCATCAGCTCGATCAGGAACGGGGCATCGTCGGCCAACGCGCGGTCGAGGGCCGGGACGATCTGGTCGGGGCGCTCGACCCGCACGGCCGGCACGCCGAGCCCCTGCGCCAGAACGTCGAAGCGCAGGTTGTGGGCGGCGAGGTCGAAGCTGTCCGGGAACGGATCGGTCTCGGGCAGGCCGAGGGTTCGCCGATAGTCCTGCAGATTGTATTCGAGGATGCGGTACTTGCGATTGTTCAACACGACGAACTTGGCGCCGATGCGGTAGCGCGCCGCGGTCGCCAGCGCCTGCACGGTCGAGATGCCGCCGCCGTCGCCGGCGAAGCCGAAGACGAGCCGACCGGGATGCGCGAGCGTCAGTCCGACGGCACCCGGCAGGCCGGTGCCGAGCATGCCGCAGCGGGTCTGGAACCAGGTGCCGGGAATGTCGGGGGGCAAGTGACGCAACAGCTCGGGCGCATGGGTCAGCGCCTCGTCGAAGATCAGGGCGGGCGCGGAGAGCGCCTTCAACCGCGCGGCGAGGGCGGCGAAGAATTTCGGCGCGCGCAGCGGCACCGTGTCGGGCAGCGCGGCGTCGGCGGCCAGTGCCGCTTTGAGAGCCTCGGCCTTCGTGACGGCGAGGCGCGCCGTGCGCGCCTTCGCCCGCTCGTGCTCGGCCGGCGTCATGGTCTCGCGCAGCGCTGCGGCGAGCCGGCCGAGGGCGACTTTCGGGTCGGCCAGCATCCCGATTTCGACGCCCTCGTTCTTGCCGATCTCGGAGACGCCGAGATCGATCTGCACGAGCCGTGCGTCTTCCGCGAACACGCCGGAGGTGAGCGGGAACACCTCTGGCAGCACCGTGGTGCCGACGATCAGCACCACGTCGGCGGCCGCCGTGACGGGCCGGCTCGCGGCGCCGAACATGTGACCCAGAAACCCGCCGAACAGCGGGTGCGAGGCCGGCATGTTCACCTCGGAGCAATTGCCGCCCCACACGATGGCGCCGAGCCGCTCGGCGACCTCGGTCAGTTCCGCCTGTGCCTCGGACGCGGCGACGCCGTCGCCCATCAGGATCAGCGGTCGCGTGCCGGCGCGCAGGAGCGTGGCCGCCGCCGCGATGGTCGCGTCGTCCGGCGCGACGCGGGTCTCGACCAGGCGGGTCGGCTCCACGGTCTCGGGGCAGGGCTGGTCGAGCACGTCCATGGGCAGGGTGAGGAACACCGGCCCGCAGGGCGGCGTCGCCGCCGTCTTGATGGCGCGGCGGGTGAGGCGCAGCAGCGAGCCCGGATCGACCACCCGCCAGGCGCACGGGCCGGCATGGTCCGACTTCACGAAGGGTTTGGCGATGGTCGGCAGATCGGCAGCCATCTGGCCGTCGAGCGCGTCGTACCGAAGCCCCGCCTCGCCGGCGAACACCACCATGGGCGTATAGCCGCGGCGCGCGTAGTACATCATGCCGAGGCCGTTCGCGAGGCCCGCATAGGAGTGGAGCTGCACCAGCGCCGGCCGCCGCCACGGCCGCGGATCGCCGTCGCGCTGCACCGGCGGCGCGGCGCGCGCATAGGCGTCGGCGATCGCCACGGCCGGCCCCTCGTGCAGGGCGAGGATGTATGTCAGGCCGGCGAACTCCTCGGCCCGCAGCGCGTCGAGGAGGTTCTCCTCCGAGCTGCCCGGGTTGCCGAACAGATACGGGATGCCATCGGCGACGAGCTGGCGCAGGAACGCGAACCGCCCGGTGGTCGGGCGCGTCGAGACAGGTGCGGCCGGTGTCGTTCCGGGCCGGGGGTCGGTGTCGGACTTCGCCATGCGGCCTCCCCTGGCGCGAGGGATCCGGAGCTTCAGGGGGGCTCTCTCTCGCGCACTGGTTGTAGTTATGACAAAAACTCTCTAAAGATGTAAGACGAGGCAGGCGCAATTTCCGGTGAGCGGTCGGGCCTCGCGCCGCGGCGCCTCGTGGGCTCGCGATACAGCGGCGGTGAAAACGTTTTCACCGAGCTTGGCGGTGCGTGTCCGGATGGGCGCGACGTGCATCCCCGAGATGTCGCACCGGGGCCGTCCGGACCGGTCCTCGACGGGCTCCGGCGAAGCAATCCGGCGGGTTGGTGGCGCATCCGATGCGGGGACCGCGATTGTTGGACCGCGATTGTTGGACCGCGATTGTCGCGTTTACGACAACGATGGCTTCGTGCACCGCACCCGTTCCGCTGTCGCGAAGTCGACAGCACGTCCGGCCGCCTTCACGACGATCACAGAAATGTGCCCACAATTCATGCGCCTAATCCGCGATCCCCCGGAGGGCGGAGGTGGCCTGCTTCCTGCTAAGGTCGCGGCAGGGCGCGCTACGACCATCCGGTCGGCGTGTGCCGTGCGGCGGCGGCCGACCGTGTGACCGACCGTGTGATCGGCCGGGCGATCGGCCGCGGGAGCGGTGTGGGGGCCTCGATGACCGACAGCACGACCCTGGACGAGAGGCCGGGCGGGCCGGTGGTCGATGCGCCGGTCCCGGACGCGGGCGCGGGCGCCCCGCCGGCCGAGGCGCGCTGCCCCTTCCACAGCGGCGCGATGGGCGCCGCCGGGATGCCGGGCGCCATCCCGGTGCCGCGGCCGGGCGCCGTCGCCGACGACGGCCCGAAGGTGATGGTGCTGACCGGCGCGTCGCGCGGCATCGGGCATGCGACCGTGCGGTTGTTCGCCGAGAACGGCTGGCGAATCATCACCTGCTCGCGCCAGCCCTTCGATCGCGCCCGCTGCCCGTGGGAGGAGGGGCCGGACGATCACGTCCAGGTCGACCTCAACGATCTTCGCGCTCTCAATCTGGCGATCGTCGACATCAAGGCGCGGCTCGCCGGCCGGCCCCTGCATGCGTTGATCAACAATGCCGGCATCTCGCCGAAGGCGCCCGACGGCAGCCGGCTGTCGTCGCTCACCACGCCGGTCGCGACCTGGACCGAGGTCTTCAACGTCAACTTCCTGGCGCCGGTGCTGTTGGCCCGCGGCCTGTTCGACGAGCTGAAGGCCGGACGCGGCACGGTCGTCAATGTCACGTCGATCGTCGGCTCGCGGGTGCATCCCTTCGCCGGGACGGCCTACGCCACGTCGAAGGCGGCGCTCGCCTGCCTGACCCGTGAGATGGCGCATGATTTCGCGCCGCATGGCATTCGCGTCAACGCGATCGCGCCCGGCGAGATCAAGACCGACATCCTGTCGCCCGAGACCGAGGAGCGGCTCGCGCCGCTGATCCCGATGCGCCGGGTCGGCTCGCCCATGGAGGTCGCCTCGGTACTCCAGTTCCTCTGCTCGGACGCGGCCAGCTACGTGACGGGCGAGGAGATTCACATCAACGGTGGTCAGACGCTCTGAACGGCGTGACGGCCTTTCTCATTGTTGCGGCGAATTGAATGATCGGGTCTGTTTTATTGCTTTCGTCCCCGAAAAGTCGTGCGCTGATGGACAACGACGTCGGCTGTGCCAAAGATCCGTCGCACGGCCGGCGCGGCGGATGATGCGCACCGAATGGGCTTTTCGAGCGTGTCGCGGCACCAAATATAGGCGCGACAGCCTTCCGATTCCCACGCATACTTATGATTGAAAAACACTGCAGTGGGATGGAGCACCGAGGACGATGGAGCGCAGCGCATGCTTCATGCTGATCCTGAGCGCCCGATCCGAGCGGTAAGCACGACGCCGTCGGCCGCGCGCAGCGAGATCGCCCTGACGGGCGTCTATGAAATCTCGAAGATCCTGACCTCGGCGAGCCGGCTCGAGACGATGCTGGCGAACGTGGTCAATCTGCTCGCCTCGTTCATGCAGATGCGCCACGGCGTCATCTCGCTGCTCGACGACGACGGCATCCCGGCCATCGCGGTCGGCGCCGGCTGGACCGAGGAGGCGGCCGACCGTTTTCACGCCAGCCTGCCGCAGAAGGCGGTCGGCCAGGTGATCGTCACCGGCATGCCGCTCGTGGTGCCGAACATCGCGTCGCATCCGCTGTTCGAGGCGGACGACGTCGACAAGCTGACTCGCGACACGACCGAGGTGGTCTCCTTCGTCGGCGTCCCGATCCGCATCGGCCAGAAGGTCGTCGGCACGCTGACGATCGACCGGGTGTTCGACGCCCAGTCGGCACAGCGGCTCGACTTCGACGTCCGTTTCCTGGTCATGGTGGCGAACCTGATCGGCCAGACCGTGCAACTGCATCGCGTGCTGCTGCGCGACCGCGAGCGCCTGCTCACCGAGAGCCATCGGCTGCAGAAGGAGCTCGACGAGTACAAGCCGCGCCATGTCGGCACCGCCGCCATCGCCGGCATCGTCGGCGAGAGCCCGGCGATCCGCGCGCTGCTCGACAAGATCGCCGTGGTGGCGCGGTCGCGCTCGACCGTGCTGCTGCGCGGCGAGTCCGGCACCGGCAAGGAGCTGTTCGCCCGCGCCATCCACGACCTGTCGCCCTGCGCCAGTGGGCCGTTCATCAAGGTCAACTGCGCGGCGCTGCCCGAGTCCGTGCTGGAGTCGGAGCTGTTCGGCCACGAGAAGGGGGCCTTCACGGGCGCCGTCCAGGCCCGCAAGGGGCGTTTCGAGCTCGCCCATGGCGGCACATTGTTTCTCGACGAGATCGGCGAGATGTCGCTGGTCTTCCAGGCCAAGCTGCTGCGCGTCCTGCAGGAGGGCGAGTTCGAGCGGGTCGGCGGCACCAAGACCATCAAGGTCGCGGTGCGTCTCGTCACCGCGACCAACCGCAATCTCGAGGACGCGGTGGCGAAGGGCGAGTTCCGCGCCGACCTCTACTACCGCATCAACGTCGTGCCGGTGATCCTGCCGCCGCTGCGCGACCGCAAGAGCGACATCCCGCTGTTGAGCCGCGAGTTCCTGGCCCGCTTCAATCACGAGAACGGCCGCACCCTGGAGCTCGACGCCGGTGCCGTGGAGGTGCTGTCGAGCTGCCTGTTCCCGGGCAATGTCCGCGAGCTGGAGAATTGCGTGCGCCGCGCCGCGACGCTCGCCGCCGGCCCGACGCTCGCCGCCGACGACTTCGCCTGCCGCAACGACCAGTGCGTCTCCGCCATGCTGTGGCGGGGCCGCGATCCGCAGGCCTTCGTCCCGCCCTCGGTGCCGATGCCGGCGGCCGCACCGATGCCGTCGGGCGCCCCGGCGCCGAACGGCGGCGGTTCGCGCCCGATGCCGGCCGAACCGCCGCCGCAACCCGAATCGGCCGCCTCGCTGCACGACGGCGACGATTACCGCGGCGGCCGAGGGTCGGAGCGCGAGCGCCTCGTCGAGGCGATGGAGCGGGCCGGCTGGGTGCAGGCCAAGGCCGCCCGCATCCTCGGCCTCACCCCGCGCCAGATCGGCTACGCGCTCAAGAAGCACGGCGTCGAGCTGAAGCGGTTCTGATCACGCCGGCAATCTCTCGGCGTCGTCATGGCCGGGCTCGTCCCGGCCATCCACGTTTTCGGGTCGCGGTTTCGAGCGTGGATGGCCGCGACGAGCGCGGCCATGACGGCGTTGCGAAGGAGTGGCGGCGCGCGAGCCGGCACTCCGCTTCAGCACCGACACCCCTGTCGGGGATGCGACACGATCGCGTCGGGTCGGCGGCCGGGTTGTCGGACGCGCGACAGGCCGGAACGTCGGCGAAACGGGCAAGTAACTGAGAATACGCGCGTTCCTCCCGTGGCACAGGTCTTGAAACACGACCTCGCGTCACCCCCGCCCGTGAGGACCACCGATGGCCAACTTCGTGTCGCTCGACAGCCTCTCCGGAACGACCACGGCCGACGCCATGCGTCAGGCCCTCGGCGCCTCGGGCTGCCAGTCCTCCTCGTGCGGGTCGAGCGGCGGGCCGGGCGACATGCCGGCCGATCTGTGGGCGCGGATCAAGGATCATCCGTGCTACTCGGAGGAGGCACATCACTATTTCGCCCGCATGCATGTGGCGGTGGCGCCGGCCTGCAACATCCAGTGCAACTACTGTAACCGCAAGTACGACTGCGCCAACGAGAGCCGCCCCGGCGTCGTCTCCGAGAAGCTCACCCCCGACCAGGCCTTCCGCAAGGTCGTGACGGTCGCCAACGAGGTGCCGCAGCTCTCGGTGCTCGGCATCGCCGGCCCCGGCGACGCGCTCTACGACTGGCGCAAGACCAAGGCGACGTTCGAGCTGGTGGCGCGCGAGATCCCCGACATCAAGCTGTGCATCTCGACCAACGGGCTGGCGCTGCCCGACCATGTCGACGAGCTGGTCGACATGAACATCGACCACGTCACCATCACGATCAACATGATCGACCCGCTGATCGGCACGAAGATCTATCCGTGGATCTTCTACGACCACAAGCGTTACACCGGCCTCGTCGCATCGCAGATCCTGCACGAGCGGCAGATGCTCGGCCTGGAGATGCTGGCCGAGCGCGGCATCCTCGTGAAGGTCAACTCGGTGATGATCCCCGGGATCAACGACGAGCACCTGAAGGAGGTCAACGCCGCCGTGAAGGCGCGCGGCGCCTTCCTGCACAACATCATGCCGCTGATCTCCGATCCGGCGCACGGCACCCATTTCGGCCTCACCGGCCAGCGCGGGCCGAAGCATGCCGAGCTGATGGCGCTGCAGGAGGCCTGCGCGGGCGGCGCCAACCTGATGCGCCACTGCCGCCAGTGCCGCGCCGACGCGGTCGGCCTGCTGGGCGAGGATCGCGGCCAGGAGTTCACGCTCGACCAGATCCCGGAACAGGTCGCCTACGACCCCTCGGTGCGTTCGACCTATCGCGAGGTGGTGGCGCGCGAGCGCCAGGATCACGTCGCCGCCAAGCACGAGGCGACCGCCGTGCTCGACGAGACCGACAGCACGGCCCGCATCCTGATCGCGGTGGCGACCAAGGGTGGCGGGCGCGTCAACCAGCATTTCGGCCACGCCAAGGAGTTCCAGGTCTACGAGGCCTCGGCGGCGGGCGTGCGCTTCATCGGCCACCGCAAGGTCGAGGACGCCTACTGCCAGGGCGGCTTCGGCGAGGACGCGACCCTCGACAGCGTGCTGAAGACCCTCGAAGGCATCGACACGGTGCTGTGCGCCAAGATCGGCGACTGTCCGCAGGGGCAATTGAAGGGCGCCGGCATCGCGGCGACCGACGCCTACGCCTTCGAGTACATCGAGACCGCCATCTCGGCCTGCTACGCCGATCGTTACGGACGGCCCGTCCAGGCCCAGGTCGCCTGACGCACCGTCGTCAAGAAGGAGAGACTGCCATGGCCCTCAAGATCGTCGCGTCGCAGTGCACCGTGTGCGGAGCCTGCGAGTTCGAGTGCCCGAACAGCGCCATCAAGATGAAGCGCGACGTCTACGTGATCGATCCGGCGAAGTGCACCGAGTGCGAGGGGCATTTCGACGCGCCGCAATGCGCGGCCGTGTGCCCGGTCCCCAACACCTGCATCGCCGCCTGAGCGCCGCGCCATGGTCGCCGCGGGCAGCCAGGCCGCCGCACCGGAGCCGACCGACTGGCTCGGTCATCCGGTGTCCTGTGCCGACTGCCCGCACGAGGAGATCCGGGCCGAGGGCCGCTGCGATCGCGGGCGCATCTGCGTCCGCGACCGCCGCGCTCGCCGCATCGACCGCTTCTTCGCCGGCAATCCCGGCGAGGCGGAGAAGTATCTGACGCATCCCTATTTCGAGATTCGGGCGCTGGCGGCGCGCCGCGCCAGCCTCTTCCTCCTGCCGGCGCTGATCGACGACCCGGAGCCCGACGTCCGCGCCGCGGTGGCGCAGCGGCTTCCTCTCACCCGGGTCATCAAGCTGCGCGAGGATCCCGACCGGAAGGTCCGCATGGTGATGGCGCAGCGCCTCGAGGGCGCGGCGCTGGTCGCCATGCTGGGCGATCCCGATTACGCCGTGCGGCTCGTCGCGGTGCGCCACGTGCCGCCGGACGTTCTGCCGGGCGCCATGCAGGATCCCGACCCGCAGGTGCGCTGCGAGGTGGCGCGGCGGGTGAAGCCGGATGTGTTGCCGGCCATGCTCTACGATCACGATCCGCTGGTGCGGATCGCCGTCGCCGAGCGTTTGGAGCCGTCGCAGCTCGTCGCGCTCGCCGCCGACGACGATCTGCGGGTGCGCTTCATCGTCGCCGAGCGTGGGGCGCCCGCGGCGCTGCCGATGCTGCGCGACGATCCCGATCCCGAGGTGCGGCAGCGGGCGCGCGACCGGCTCGCCGGTCTCGCCCCGCCCACCCTCGTCGTGTCCGCCCCCGTCGTGTCATCCGTCGTCGAACCCAAGGAGGGGCGCGATGGGCCTCGGCCGTGAGGAGGAGGTCGAGATCCGCGCCGCCCCGCGCTTCATGCCGGGCGAGAAGGTGCAGTCGACCAAGCACATCAAGAACGACGGCACCTATCCGCGCCGCGAGATCGGCGACATTCTCGTGCGCAAGGGCGATGTCGGCTATGTGCGCGACATCGGTACCTTCCTGCAGCAGTTCTACGTCTACGCCGTCGAATTCGTCGATCGCGCCGTCATCGTCGGGATGCGCGGCCGCGAGCTCGTCAGCCTCGATCATCCGGTCGTTTCGACCGGCCCGGCAGATCGTCGTGCATCCGAGATCGTCACGCCGGCGGCCGACGCCGTCGCGCTTCCCACGTCCGAAACCGTCGCCTCCTAGGCGGTCGATGGTCCGACACTCGCATCTCCGAGAACGCGCATCTCCGAGAACGAACATTTCGAAGCCTTCGCATCTCCAAGCCCGGGAACCCACGCCGTGAAGATCATGATCCGAAAGACCGAGAAGGGTCTGTCCGCCTACGTCCCCAAGAAGGATCTCGAACAGCCCATCGTGGAGCTGGAGAAGGACGCGATGTGGGGCGGCTGGGTGAAGCTGAAGAACGGCTGGGTGCTGGTCCTGCCCGAAATGCCGGCCGAGACGCGCCTGCCCATCACGGTCGAGGCGAAGCGGATCAGCGAGGACGCATGAGCACGCCCGAGGTTCTGACCGAGACGTCCACGCCGCCGGAGACCGACACGGCGCTCGCCGCCGCGCTCGCGACGCTGCCGCCGGTCGGCGGATCCGAGTGCCTGCCGGCGTTGGTCGATGCGCTGAAGGCCGGCCGCATGGTGCCCTATCTCGGCCCCGATCTCCTGCCCGACGACACCGACGGCGTGCCGCGCACGCCCGAGGCGCTGGCGCTCGCGCTCAACGCGCGCGCCGCCGTGTCGGCCCGCATCCGCGGCAATCTGTGGGCGACGGCGCAGTCGATCGAGAGCCGCCGTCATCGCAAGACTCTGACCGGCCTGATGACGGAGATCTTCCGCAAGCCCGTGGTGCCGACCCCGCTGCAGCGGGCGCTCGCGGCGCTGCCGCTGCCGATGGTCGTCGACACCTGGTACGACGGCGCCATGCGGCGCGCCTTCGTCGAGAGTGGCCGCGCCGACTGGGGCGAGATCCAGGGTGTCACGCGGGCGCACGCGACCGGCGACATCTGGTGGCGGGCCTACGACGCGCAGGGCCGCGAGGTCGCTCCGGAGACCGCCGTCGATTGGACCACGATCCTCTACAAGCCGCACGGCAGCGTCGTCCCGGCGGAGAACTTCCTCGTGTCGGATTCCGACTATGTCGAGGTTCTGACCGAGATCGACATCCAGACCCCGATTCCCGTGCCGGTGCAGGAGCGCCGCGTCGGCCGCGCCTTCCTGTTCGTCGGCACCCGCTTCCACGATCAGACGCTGCGGATCTTCGCCCGCCAGATCGCCAAGCGTTCCGGCGACGGCCATGTCGCCCTGGTCGATCCCGCGGTCCTGACCCGCAACGAGGCGCGCTTCCTCGCGGCGGCCGGCGTCGCCCCGATCGCCGCCGGCCCGGCCGACCTCGCCGCCGCGCTCGGCTGAGCACCGGCATGCCGGCTGGGTAGGGTGGGCATAGGCGCGAGAGCGCCGTGCCCACGCCGACCATCGCTGCCGGATCGTCCTCGGCGGACAGTGCGCCGCGAGACGGCGGCCGCACGCTTCGCTCTGCCCACCCTACGTCGGCGTCTGCGAACTCCCCTCACATCCGCTGTGTTCCTGGGCTCCCCCCCTCCCTGACCCTCCCCCACAAGGGGGGAGGGAACGGGGTGTTGCACTGTCGGCTCCTGGTCATGTGCGACGCAGCCAGCGGCTCGCCTCCTGATCCACTGCTGATCACGACGGCGCATGCCGTCGTCGTTCCCTCCCCCTTGCGAGGCAGGGACGGGGAGGGGGGTGCTCGCCGCCCACTGCACTCCGCGATTCGACCCCGCCGGCTCCCGTCGTCTCCCCGCCGAGCCCCGACAGGCTTGTCACCTTTGTCGGTTTCCAAACAGCCCGACAGGCCCCGACAGCGGCGTCGACGCGATCCGACAAACCGTTGTGAGACAGTCACTTCTCCGATGTCGCGAGGGGCCGCGGAGCGGTTGGCACGGGGGTTGCTGAACAAGGGTGCGGAACGGGCGCCGATGTCACCAGCGACGCAAGGCGCGAGACGAAAGGAACCGGTATGAGCTCTCTTCGGCAGATCGCCTTCTACGGCAAAGGTGGCATCGGCAAGTCCACCACCTCGCAGAACACCCTCGCGGCCCTCGTGGAGATGGGCCAGAAGATCCTGATCGTCGGCTGCGATCCCAAGGCCGACTCGACCCGCCTCATCCTCAACACCAAGCTGCAGGACACCGTGCTCAGCCTCGCCGCCGAGGCCGGCTCGGTCGAGGATCTGGAGCTCGACGACGTTCTGAAGATCGGCTTCAAGGGCATCAAGTGCGTCGAGTCCGGCGGTCCGGAGCCGGGCGTCGGCTGCGCCGGCCGCGGCGTCATCACCTCGATCAACTTCCTCGAGGAGAACGGCGCCTACGACGACGTCGACTACGTCTCCTACGACGTGCTCGGCGACGTGGTGTGCGGCGGCTTCGCCATGCCGATCCGCGAGAACAAGGCGCAGGAGATCTACATCGTCATGTCCGGCGAGATGATGGCGCTCTACGCCGCCAACAACATCTCCAAGGGCATTCTGAAGTACGCCCATTCGGGCGGCGTGCGGCTCGGCGGGCTCATCTGCAACGAGCGCCAGACCGACCGCGAGATCGACCTCTCCGAGGCGCTCGCCAAGAAGCTCAACACCCAGCTCATCCACTTCGTGCCGCGCGACAACATCGTCCAGCACGCCGAGCTGCGCCGCCAGACCGTGATCCAGTACGCGCCCGACTCGCAGCAGGCGAAGGAGTACCGGATGCTGGCCGAGAAGATTCACGCCAACTGCGGCAAGGGCACCATCCCGACCCCGGTGTCCATGGACGAGCTCGAGCAGATGCTGCTCGACTTCGGCATCATGAAGACCGAGGAGCAGCAGCTCGCCGAGCTCGCGGCCAAGGAAGCCGCCAAGGCGGCCGCCGCGGTCTGACCCGGTCTCGTCCGACATCAGCGCGGCGACCGCCGGTCGCCGCCTTCGACATCCGAACGAGGAACGAGCCATGAGCCTCGATTACGAGAACGATGGCGCCTTCAACGAGAAGGTCATCGAGGAAGTCCTGTCCGCCTATCCGGACAAGTTCGCCAAGCGGCGCAAGAAGCACCTCAGCGTCGCCAAAGGAGCCGAGGAGGGCGCCACCGGAGCGGAAGGCGAGGAAGGCCGGCTTCTCTCCGAGTGCGACGTCAAGTCGAACATCAAGTCCATCCCGGGCGTGATGACCATCCGGGGCTGCGCCTATGCCGGCTCCAAGGGCGTGGTCTGGGGCCCCGTGAAGGACATGGTGCACATCAGCCACGGCCCGGTCGGCTGCGGCCAGTATTCGTGGTCGCAGCGCCGCAACTACTACATCGGCTCGACCGGCATCGACTCGTTCGTCACGATGCAGATCACCTCCGACTTCCAGGAGCGTGACATCGTGTTCGGCGGCGACAAGAAGCTCGCGAAGGTGATCGACGAGATCGAGGAGATGTTCCCGCTCAACCACGGGATCTCGATCCAGTCCGAGTGCCCGATCGGCCTGATCGGCGACGACATCGAGGCGGTGTCGAAGAAGAAGGGCAAGGAGATCGGCAAGATCATCGTGCCGGTTCGTTGCGAGGGATTCCGCGGTGTCTCGCAGTCGCTCGGCCATCACATCGCCAACGACACGATCCGCGACTGGGTGCTCGACAAGAAGGAGAACACCTTCGAGGCCGGCCCCTACGACGTCAACGTGATCGGCGACTACAACATCGGCGGCGACGCCTGGGCCTCGCGCATGCTGCTCGAGGAGATGGGGCTCCGGGTGGTCGGAAACTGGTCCGGCGACGCGACGCTCGCCGAGATCGAGCGTTCCCCCAAGGCGAAGCTCAACCTCATCCACTGCTACCGGTCGATGAACTACATCTGCCGGCACATGGAGGAGAAGTACGGCATCGCCTGGATGGAGTACAACTTCTTCGGCCCCAGCCAGATCGCCGCGAGCCTGCGCAAGATCGCCAAGCACTTCGGTCCGGAGATCGAGGAGAAGGCCGAGGCGGTCATCGCCAAGTACCAGCCCCTCGTCGACGCCGTCGTCGCCAAGTACCGGCCGCGGCTCGAGGGCAAGAGCGTGATGCTCTATGTCGGCGGCCTGCGTCCGCGCCACGTGATCACGGCCTACGAAGATCTCGGCATGCAGATCGCCGGCACCGGCTACGAGTTCGCCCACAACGACGACTACCAGCGGACCGGTCACTACGTCCGCAAGGGCACGCTGATCTACGACGACGTGACCGGCTACGAGCTCGAGAAGTTCATCGAGAAGATCCGCCCGGACCTGGTCGGCTCCGGCATCAAGGAGAAGTACCCGGTCCAGAAGATGGGCATCCCGTTCCGGCAGATGCATTCGTGGGACTATTCCGGCCCGTATCACGGCTACGACGGTTTCGCGATCTTCGCCCGCGACATGGACCTCGCCATCAACAATCCGGTGTGGGGCCTGTTCGACGCCCCCTGGAAGAAGAAGGGCGAGGCGCCCGTCCTGCAAGCCGCCGAATAGACGGTTCGCGCGGGTTCCCGGCACTCGCGTGAAGGGGAGCCCGCGACGGCGGCCTTGGTCGTTCGTCGCGGGACACCCCGCCCGGGCCGGTCTCGCGGATCGTCGTCCCCTCGTGTCCGAGCGCGTTCGGACGCCGTGAACGGGGAAGAGCTTTCGCCGAACGCGCTCTATGCCGCGTGTCGCCGTATGGCGCGGCCGCGCAGAGAAGACAGGAGCTACCCATGCCGCAGTCGGCCGAGAACGTCCTCGATCACGCCAAGCTCTTCCAGGAGCCCGAGTACCAGGAGCTGTTCAAGCGCAAGCGCGAGGTCTTCGAGTGCCCGTCCGCGCAGGAGGCGATCGACGCCCAGCGCGAATACGCCAAGACCTGGGAGTATCGCGAGAAGAATCTCGCCCGCGACTCGCTGGTGATCAACCCGGCCAAGGCCTGCCAGCCGCTCGGCGCCGTGTTCGCCGCGGCCGGCTTCGAGAAGACGATGTCGTTCGTGCACGGCTCGCAGGGCTGCGTCGCCTACTACCGGTCGCACCTGTCGCGTCACTTCAAGGAGCCCGCCTCGGCCGTCTCCTCGTCGATGACCGAGGACGCCGCGGTGTTCGGCGGTCTCAACAACATGATCGACGGGCTCGCCAACACCTACTCGCTCTACGAGCCGAAGATGATCGCGGTCTCGACCACGTGCATGGCCGAGGTCATCGGCGACGACCTGAAGTCCTTCATCACCAATGCCAAGAACAAGGGCTCGGTGCCGCAGGAGTATGACGTCCCGCACGCCCACACGCCCGCCTTCGTCGGCAGCCATGTCGACGGCTACGACAACATGATGAAAGGCATCCTGGAGCACTTCTGGGAGGGCAAGGAGCGTAACCCCGGGGCCTCGATCAACATCATCCCGGGCTTCGACGGGTTCTGCGTCGGCAACAACCGTGAGCTCAAGCGCATCCTCGACCTGATGGGCGTGAGCTACAAGATCCTCTCGGACGCCTCCGATCAGTTCGACACGCCCTCCGACGGCCACTTCCGCATGTATTCGGGCGGCACCACGCTGGCCGACACGGCCGACGCGCTGAACGCCAAGGCGACCGTGTCGCTGCAGACCTACTGCACCCGCAAGACGCTCGACTACGTGGCGGACAAGGGTCAGGAGACGGCGAGCTTCCACTATCCGCTCGGCGTCGCCGGCACCGACGAGCTGCTGATGAAGCTGTCCGAGCTGGCCGGGGTCGAGATCCCCGAGCAGCTGACGCTGGAGCGCGGCCGTCTGGTCGACGCCATGGCCGACAGCCAGGCCTATCTGCACGGCAAGAAGTACGCGATCTTCGGCGATCCGGACTTCGTCTACGCCATGGCGCGCTTCGTCCTGGAGACGGGCGGCGAGCCGACCCACTGCCTCGCCACCAACGGCGGCAAGGCGTGGGAGGAGGAGATGAACACGTTGCTCGCCTCCTCGCCGTTCGGCAAGGACGCCAAGGTGTGGGCCGGCAAGGATCTGTGGGCGCTGCGCTCGCTGATGCTGACCGAGCCGGTCGATTTCGTGATCGGCAGCTCCTACGGCAAGTATCTCGAGCGCGACACCGGCACGCCGCTGATCCGGTTGACCTTCCCGATCTTCGATCGGCATCACCATCACCGCTTCCCGCTGATGGGCTATCAGGGCGGCCTGCAGCTCCTGCGGACCATCCTCGACAAGGTGTTCGACAAGCTCGACCGCGAGAGCGAGATCCCGGCCAAGACCGACATCTCGTTCGACCTGACGCGCTGAGGCCTCCGGCACGGCGCTTGCTCTCCCTCTCTCCGTTCGGCTTCGAACGGGGAGAGGGTCGGGGTGAGGGGCTCGGGAGCCAGTTACTGACGTCGGCTCCCCCTCACCCGCCCGAGCTTCGCTCGGTCGACCCTCCCCACCGGGGAGAGGTGAACAAACCACCGAGGCGGTTGCCGCGGCCGCTCGGTCCGGGAGGTGAGACGGATGCTGAAGGACAAGGTCAAGGCGCTGTTCGAGGAACCGGCCTGCGGGAAGAACCAGGCCAAGTCCGAGAAGGACCGCAAGGCCGGCTGCTCCAAGCCGCTCACGCCCGGGGCCGCCGCCGGCGGCTGTGCCTTCGACGGGGCGAAGATCGCCCTCCAGCCCGTCACCGACGCGGCGCATCTGATCCACGGCCCGCTCGCCTGCGAAGGCAACTCCTGGGACAATCGCGGCTCCGGCTCGTCGGGCTCCGATCTGTGGCGGCGTTCCTTCACCACCGATCTCACCGAGCTCGACATCGTCACTGGCACGGGCGAGAAGAAGCTCTACAAGGCGATCCGCGAGATCACCCAGCGGTTCTCGCCGGCCGCCGTGTTCGTCTACGCGACCTGCGTCACGGCGCTGATCGGCGACGACATCGACGCGGTGTGCAAGGCGGCCGCCGCCAAGTACGGCGTGCCCGTCATCCCGGTGCAGAGCGCCGGCTTCGTCGGCTCGAAGAATCTCGGCAACAAGATCGCCGGCCAGGCGCTGCTCGACCATGTGATCGGCACGGTCGAGCCGGACGACGTCGGTCCGACCGATGTGGTGATCCTCGGCGAGTTCAATCTCGCCGGCGAGTTCTGGCAGGTGAAGCCGCTGCTCGACCGGCTCGGCATCAAGGTCCGTGCCTGCGTGCCGGGCGACGCCCGCTACGCCGAGATCGCCGCCGCCCACACGGCGCGCGCCACCATGGTGGTGTGCTCGACCGCGCTGGTCGGCCTCGCCCGTCAGATGCAGGAGCGCTGGGGCATCCCGTATTTCGAGGGCTCGTTCTACGGCGTGCTCGACACCTCCGAGTCGCTGCGCCAGATGGCGAAGCTCCTGGTCGCGCGCGGCGCACCGGCCGATCTGATCGATCGCACCGAAGCGCTGGTGGCCGAGGAGGAGGCGCGCGCCTTCGCGCGGCTCGAGCCCTACAAGGCGCGGCTCGCCGGCAAGCGCGTGCTGCTCAACACCGGCGGCGTCAAGTCGTGGTCGGTGGTGGCCGCGCTGATGGAGGTCGGCATGGACATCGTCGGCACCTCGGTGAAGAAGTCCACGGCGGAAGACCGCGAGCGCATCAAAATCCTGATGCGGGAAGACCCGCACATGTTCGAGTCGATGGCGCCGCGCGACCTCTACAGGATGCTGGCCGACGGCGAGGCCGACATCATGCTGTCGGGCGGCCGTACCCAGTTCATCGCGCTGAAGGCCCGCACGCCCTGGCTCGACATCAACCAGGAGCGCGTCCACCCCTACGGCGGCTACGACGGCATGGTCGAGCTGGTGAAGCAGATCGACATCGCCCTCCACAATCCGATCTGGACGCAGGTCCGTACCCCGGCCCCGTGGGACGCCGACGGCTATTTGATCGAGACCGTGGTGAGCTTCCCCGCGACGGACGCGCCTTCACCTCTCCCCGGCGGGGAGAGGTCGCGCCCGCAGCGCGCGGGTGAGGGGGTGCCGACGCTGGAGAGAGATGTACCCCCTCACCCGGCGCCTTCGGCGCCGACCTCTCCCCACAGGGGAGAGGTGATGGAGGTCGGCGCGACCGCCACGGTTCATCAGCTCCCCTCCACCGCCGAGCCCGACGTCTCCTTCGCGGCCCGGCACCGGAAAAAATTCGCCGAGAGCCGGGTCGAGAACTCCGATCCCGACTACCTCGCGCGGCATCGCAAGAAGTTCAAGACCACCGACGCCGACGACATGGGCGAGTGCTGACAGGAGAGATGCCGACATGGCCGTGGTCACCGCCACCCAGAAGGCCGCCAGCGTCAATCCGCTGAAGTCGTCGCAGCCGCTCGGCGCGGCGCTCGCCTTCCTCGGCGTCGCCGAGGCGATGCCGCTGTTCCACGGCAGCCAGGGCTGCACGTCGTTCGCGCTGGTGCTGTTCGTGCGCCACTTCAAGGAGACGATCCCGCTCCAGACCACCGCCATGGACGAGGTGGCGACGATTCTCGGCGGTGCCGATCATCTCGAGGAGGCGCTGCTCAACCTCAAGAACCGCACCAAGCCGAGGCTGATCGGCGTCTGCACCACGGCGCTGGTGGAGACCCGTGGGGAAGACTTCTGGGGCGACATCAAGCAGATCAGGCAGAAGCGGGCGCAGGAGCTCGCCGGCACGGATGTTCTGCTGGTCCACACGCCGGACTTCGAAGGGGCGATCGAGGAGGGCTACGGCAAGGCCGTGACGGCGCTGATCGACGGCCTCGTCCAGCCGGTCGCCGTCGAGACGGCCCGCTCGGCCACCAAGGTTGCGATCGTTCCGGGCTGGCACCACACGGTGGCCGACATCGACCACATCCGCGACACGGTCGAGAGTTTCGGGCTCGAGCCGGTTATCGTGCCGGACATCTCGGGCTCGCTCGACGGCACCGTGCCGGGCCGCTGGATCCCGACCACCTATGGCGGCACGACCGTCGAGGCGATCCGCGGCCTCGGCGACGCCGCCCACTGCATCGCGATCGGCCGCCACGTGCGCCGCGCGGCGGAGCGCCTCGCGGCGATCGGCGGCGTGCCGTTCACGGTGCTCGACACGCTCGGCGCGCTGGAGGCAGCCGATCGGTTCGTCGCGTTGCTGGCGAAGATCTCCGGCCGGCCCGTGCCGGCCAAGCTGCGCCGCGCCCGCAGCCGGCTGCAGGACGCGATGCTCGACGGCCACTTCCACTTCGGCGGGAAGCGGGTCGCCGTCGCGGCCGAGCCCGATCATCTCTATCAGCTCGCCACGTTCTTCACCGGGATGGGGGCCGAGGTCGTCACCGCCGTCACCACCACGGGGCACTCGTCGATCCTCGAGACCGTGCCGGCCGAGACCGTCACGGTCGGCGATCTCGACGACTTCGAGCAGCTCGCCGGGACGGCGGGCTGTGACCTCCTCGTCACCCACAGCCACGGCCGCCAGGCCGAGGAGCGGCTCGGCGTGCCGCTGATGCGGGTCGGCTTTCCGATCTTCGATCGGCTCGGCAGCCAGCATCGCCGCACCGTTCTCTACGACGGCGTTCGCGACCAGATCATCGAGGCCGCGAACATCTTCCAGGCGCATCAGCGCATCAACACCCCCGAGAGTCTCGACCCGTTCCGGGATCGTGGAGAGACCCATGTCGGCCATTCGCAAGCTGCGCATCATTGATCAGGACGAAATCGCACCGGCCGGATCGGCCGGCGCCGTGCGGGTGGCGATCGCCACCCAGGACCGGAAGGGGCTCAACGCCCATTTCGGTTCGGCCCGCTGCTTCACGGTCTACGACGTGACCGCGAAGGGCTGGACTCACGTCGAGACGATCACGTGCGACGACGTGTCGGACGAGCAGGGCAAGCACCAGACCGACGGCGAGGATCGCATCACCCCGAAGGTCGACGCCCTGAAGGGCTGCCACCTGCTGTTCTGCGTCGCCATCGGCGGACCGTCCGCGGCGAAGGTTGTGGCCGCCAAGATCCACCCCGTCAAGATGCCGGCGCAGCCGATCGACGCGGTGCTGGAGCGCACCCGCGTGATGCTGGACGGCGCACCGCCCCCCTGGCTGCGCAAGGTGCTGGCGAACGCCGGCCTCGCCACCGACAAGCCGTCCTTCGTCGACGACGACGAGTGAGCCCGGAGCCCGCACGATGACCGACACCACCACGGCCCGCGACCCGGCCGTCGCCGACCTCGAGGCGCTGGCCACGCCGTTCCTGCAGAGCCTGGTCCGGCTGATCCGGGCGCAGGACTCGTACGGCGCCTGGGACGGCAAGACCGACGCGCAGATCCTCGCCGCCTACATCGTCACCAAGGAGCAGCGTCGCGCCATGCCGATCATGGGCGACCCCGATCCCGACGTGCTGTGGCGGATCGAGCAGTTCTACGGCGCGATCGGGCTCGCCATCGAGCAGGGCACCGGCCTCGTCGCCAGCCCCATGATGAAGATGCATCACGAGGGTTTCGGCCGCATCATCCTCACCACCGGCCGGCTCGTCGTGCTCACCAAGCATCTGCGCGACGTGCACCGCTTCGGCTTCGACAGCCTCGCGGCGCTCGCCGCCGAGGGCACCAAGCAGGTCGCCGCCTGCACGGCCGTCATCGAGAAGTTCCCCGAGGTCGCGCGCGCCTGAGGCGCCGCGTCGTCAGCGCGGCTCCGCCGCGAAGGAGACAGCGACATGTTCACGACCCGTGACGGCTCCCCCTGGGAGCCCGCCTACATCACCGCCATCGACGGCAACAAGTGCATCGGCTGCGGCCGTTGCTACAAGGTCTGCTCGCGCGACGTGATGCACCTGATGGGCGTCAACGACGAGGACGAGCTGGTCGCCTGCTCGGGCGACGACGACGACGACGACGAGGAGTTCGTCCGCAAGGTGATGGTGCTGCACCAGGCCGGCAACTGCATCGGCTGCGGCGCCTGCGCCCGGGTGTGCCCGAAGGCCTGCCAGACCCACGTTCCGGCCGGCGCGCTCGCGGCGGCCTGACGCCATGGCACCCGCGGCCTCGCCCGTCCTCGCCGGCCCGGTTCCGCCCGGGTTCTGCCGCGACGCAGCCTGCGGCGCCCGCAGCGCTGCCGCCGTTTATCGGGGGCTCACCGGCTGGTGGCCGGCCGAGGTCAGCATCCACGACGACGACGACTTCGATGCGCATGTGTTCGCGTCGCTGATCGCCGTCGCCGTGGCGGAAGGCGGCGCCGTGCATCTGCGGCTCGGCCTCTCGGCGGCCGAGCTGAAGCGGCTCGTCGAGCGTCGCTTCCCCGGCGCCACGATCCTGCTGCGTCCCGACGACGGCGAGACGGTGCCGCACGACGAGGAGGTCGCGATGGTGCACGACCTCCTGCGCGCCTATGCGAGCCGGGACGACGAGGATGCGCGCTGGCTCGCCGCCATGGTGGCCCGCCGGGCCGTCGAGCCCAATCACCTGTGGGAGGATCTCGGCCTGCGCGACCGCAGCGAGCTGACCCGGCTGCTGCAACGGCATTTCGGTGCGCTCGCCGCCAAGAACACCCGCAACATGCGCTGGAAGCGGTTCTTCTATCGCACCATGTGCGAGACCGACGGTTTCGTGATGTGCGCGACACCGGTCTGCTCGTGCTGTGCCGACTTCGACGCCTGCTTCGGCGAGGAGACCGGCGAGAGCCGCCTCGCCCGCGCCCGCCGCGACGCGGTGCCGCCGCTGTCCTGATCCACCCACAGAAGACTTGCGCCGTCGTCGTGAGGTGCCCGGCGAAGCCGGGCCTCGAAGGACGTCGGGCACGGTCCGGGCCGTCGCCCACCGATCTCGGGTTTCCCCGAGATCAGAATGATGAGTTGGCAAGTCGGACATAGCCGACTTGCTCGGTTCGACCTTGCGGTCGCGCGCCTCAGGGTGACGGTTCTCGCGCATCGCCAACCGATTTCGGACGATCGACGGAGCTTGCGACAAACCCGACATGCGCCGGCCGCAGGGGGTGTCGGCTTTACGACGGCGGGCCGACGCGAGTTCTCCCGCGGGTCCGGAGCGATCGCAAAGGTCGTTGAATCATCGGCATTTCTCGTGCCTTCGCGGCGCTGGCACGGCAGTTGCTGATCGGTCCTTCAGCCGGAGCTGGAAGGAGCCCCCCGAGATGATCACCTTGTCGACCGAAGCCGCCGCCGCCGTGAAGACCGCGATGTCGCGTGCCGGCAAGCCCGACGCGGGCTTGCGGGTGATGATCGAGACGGGCGGATGCGCGGGCAACAAGTACATGATCGGCCTCGACGCCGCGCCGCGCCCCGACGACGCCGTGATCGAGTCGGGCGGCGTGAAGCTGTTCGTCGATCCGCAGTCGCAGCCGCTCGTCGCCGGCCTCACCATCGGCTTCACCGAGACGCTCGCCGGCAAGGGCTTCACGTTCGAGAACCCGAACGCGGCGTCGAGCTGCTCCTGCGGCAAGTCGTTCGGCTGAGGAGAGCGGATCATGCACGGAACGCTTCCCGCCGCCGCGCCGCCCGTCCTCGATCCGGCGGCCGCCGCGGCCTTGCGCGAAAAGCTGATCACGCAAGCGGTCGCCGAGCTGCGCCCCAACATCCAGAAGCATGGCGGCGACTGCGAGCTCGTCAAGATCGAGGGCACGACCGTTCATGTGAAGCTGACCGGCAACTGCGTCGGCTGCGTCCTCGCCTCGGTGACGATCCAGGGCGTGCAGGGCCGGCTGATGTCGAAGCTCGGCTTCCCGATCCGCGTCGTCCCGGCCGCATAGATCCTCGCAGAGCAGGGCGACCGATGACCCCCGTCTACCTCGACAACAACGCCACCACGCGGGTCGATCCCCGCGTGCTCGGGGCGATGCTGCCGATGTTCACCGAGGTCTTCGGCAACCCGTCCTCGGCGCATTCCTTCGGCGCGGCCGCCAAGACGGCCGTGACCACGGCGCGCGATCAGGTCCGGGCGCTCGTCGGTGCCGCCCATGCGGACGAGATCGTGTTCACGTCGGGCGGCACCGAGAGCGACACGCTGGCGATCCTCGGCGCCCTCGCCGCGACCGCCGGGGCAGGGGGCGCGACGACCGGTCGCAGCGAGGTCGTGATCAGCGCGGTCGAGCACCCGGCCGTCAGAAAGCTCTGTGCCTCGCTGGCGACGACCCGCGGCCTCGTCGTGCACGAGATTCCGGTCGACGGCCGCGGCCGCATCGATCGCGACGCCTATGCGGCAGCCCTTTCTCCGCGCACCGCGCTGGTCTCGATCATGTGGGCCAACAACGAGACCGGCACGATCTTTCCGGTCGCCGATCTGGCCGCGCAGGCCAAGGCCGCGGGCGCACTCTTTCACACCGACGCCGTCCAGGCGGTCGGCCGGCTGCCGCTGGGGGTCGCCGAAAGGATGATTGATCTTCTCTCGCTGTCCGGACACAAGCTCGGCGCGCCGAAGGGTGTCGGTGCGCTCTACGTCCGTCGTGGCGTGAGGCTCGGCGCCCAGACGATCGGCGGAGCACAGGAGCGGGGCCGGCGCGCCGGCACCGAGAACGTGCCCGGCATCGTCGCGCTCGGCGCCGCCTGTGCGCTGGCGGCCGAGCGGCTCCCGTCCGACACCCCCCGGATCGCGGCGTTGCGTGACTCTCTGGAGGCCGGGCTTTTCGCCCGGATCGCCGAGACAAGAGTGCTCGGCGATCCCGAGTCTCGCGTCGCCAACACGACCAGCATCGCTTTCGCCGACGTCGAGAGCGAGGCGGTCGTGCGCCTGCTCGATCGCCGCGGCATCGCGGTGTCGTCGGGCTCCGCCTGTGCGGCCGGCTCGGTCGAGCCCTCGCATGTGGTGCGGGCCATGGGCGTGCCGGACGAGTTCGCCCGGGGCGTCGTGCGCTTCTCGCTGTCGCGCGACACCACGGCGGACGAGATCGCGCGCACCATCGATTGCGTGAGCGACGTGATTGCCGATCTGCGGGCCGATGCCCTCGATCCCGCGGCCTGAGGAGTGAACCGATGACCCGACCCGTCGCCGCCCCCACGACGCCCGACAGTCGCGCGCCCCGCGTCGTCCTCAACGACACGACGCTGCGCGACGGTGAGCAGGCGCCGGGCGTCGCCTTCACGGCCGACGAGAAGGTCGCGATCGCGCGGGCACTGGCCGAGGCGGGCGTCACCGAGATCGAGGCCGGCACGCCGGCGATGGGCCCGCAGGAGATCGCGGCGATCCGCGCCATCGTCGAGGCGGGTCTGCCGCTCACCGCCATCGCCTGGTGCCGCATGCGCCGCGAGGACGTCGACGCCGCGCTCGCCGCCGGCGTCTCGATGGTCAACGTGTCGCTGCCCGTGTCGGACGTGCAGATCGCCGCCAAGATCAAGGGCGGCCGCGAGGCCGGGCTCGCCATGCTGGCCGATGTGGTCGGCTACGCCCGCTCCCATGGTCTCGACGTGGCGGTCGGCGGCGAGGATTCGTCACGCGCCGACGTCGGCTTCCTGGCGCAGGTGGTGGCGGCCGCGAAGTCGGCCGGCGCCCGGCGCTTCCGCATCGCCGACACGCTGAGCGTCCTCGATCCCTTCACGACGCGCGAACTCGTCTCGGCCGTGCGGGCCGCGACCGATCTCGAGATCGAGTTCCACGGTCACGACGATCTCGGCCTCGCCACCGCCAACACGCTCGCCGCCGTCCAGGCCGGCGCGACGCACGCCTCCGTCACCGTGATGGGCCTCGGCGAGCGCGCCGGCAATGCGCCGCTCGAAGAGGTCGCGGTGGCGCTGAAGCAGCTCCACGGTCGCGACACGGGCGCCGTGTTCGAGAAGCTCGCCGCCGTCGCCGCCGTGGTGGCGGCCGCCGCGGCCCGGCCGATCCCGGTCGACAAGGCGATCGTCGGCGACCACATCTTCACCCACGAGTCCGGCATCCATGTCGACGGGCTGCTGAAGGATCATCGCACCTACCAGGCGCTCGATCCCGGCCTTCTCGGCCGCGCCCATCGCATCACCATCGGCAAGCATTCCGGCCTCGCGGCGATCGCCATGTCGCTCGCCGAGCTGAGGCTGCCGGCCGAGGAGCACGAGCTGCCGGCCATCTTGGCGCGGGTGCGCGAACGGGCCGTCGCGGTCAAGGGACCGGTGGGCGAGGACGCGCTGCGCGCCATCTGGCGCGAGGTCAGGAACCCGATCCGGCGTGTCGAGGAGGCGCTGCAATGAGCTCTTGTGGAAACCACGGTGTCGTCGCCCCGGACGCGATGGCGAAGCTGCGGAAGGCCGACTCGGCCGAGGCGTTCTTCCAGATCCTCGGCGTCGCCTACGACCCGCAGGTCGTCAACGTCGCGCGCCTGCACATCCTCAAGCGGATGGGCGAGTATCTGGGCGGCGACGAGCTCGACGGCATCCCGGACATGGTCGCGGTCGCCCGCTGCAAGAGCGTGCTCGAGCGCGCCTACGAGGAGTTCGCTGCCGCCTCGCCGCTGGAGAAGCGCGTGTTCAAGGTGCTGAAGGACGCGGTCGAGCCGAAGGCGCCGAAGAACTTCGTGCCGCTCGACGAGCTGAAGTGAGCCGCGCCGACACGCGACGACCCGAACCGGAGCGAGACGAAGCGAGCCGAGCCGGGCCGGACGTGATCGCGACCGCCACGGTCGCCGGCCCCGACCCACACGTGAGCGAGACCGCCATGCACATCGTCGTCTGCATCAAGCAGGTTCCGGACTCGGCGCAGATCCGCGTCCATCCGGTCACCAACACCATCATGCGGCAGGGCGTGCCGACCATCATCAACCCTTACGACCTGTTCGCGGTCGAGGAGGCGCTGCGGCTGCGCGACCGTCACGGCGGCACCGTGACGATCCTCACCATGGGCCCGCCCATGGCCGAGGAGAGCCTGCGCAAGGCGCTGACCTTCGGGGCCGACCGCGCCGTGCTCTTGACCGACCGCTTCTTCGCCGGCTCGGACACGCTCGCGACCTCGTTCGCGCTCGCCACCGCGATCAAGAAGATCGGCGAGACCTTCGAGCCGGTCGACATCGTGTTCACGGGCAAGCAGACCATCGACGGCGACACCGCCCAGGTCGGCCCCGGCATCGCCAAGCGGCTCGGGCTCAACCAGCTCACCTACGTGTCGAAGGTCTCGGCCCTCGACCTCGCCGGCCGCAGCATCGACGTCGAGCGCCGCGCCGAAGGCGGCGTGCAGGCGCTCAAGACCGCGCTGCCCTGCCTGATCACCATGCTGGAAGGCACCAACGAAATCCGCCGCGGCTCGCTGCCCGACGCGCTGCGCGCCGCCCGCGCCGAGATCGTCACCTGGAGCGCCAAGGACGCCGGCATCGAGGACGTGACGCGCTGCGGCCTGCGCGGCTCGCCGACCGTGGTGAAGCGCGTGTTCGCGCCGACGCCGCGCTCCGAGAAGGCGAAGATCATCGAGGTGTCGCAGGCCCAGCTCAAGGCGACGCCGAAGGATCAGCACAAGACGCTTCTGCCCGAGGCGCTGATCGACGCGCTGTTCGCGCATCGCCCGACCCTCGAGGGCGAGCTGACCACGCTCGCCCGCGGCTACTGACCAGCGGCACCCGAAACCCGATCCGGAGACGACGATGGCCGAGCAAAAACCCGCCCCCGCCGCCGGTGGCCGCGCTTCGATGAAGAAGGAGCTGCCCGAGCGGTTCAGGAATCACAAGCACGTCTGGGTGTTCATCGAGCAGGAGCGCGGGCACGTCCATCCGGTCTCCTGGGAGCTGATGGGCGCCGGCCGGATTCTCGCCGACAAGCTCAAGGTCGAGCTCGCCGGCGTGATCATCGGGCCGCCCGGCGAGGCGACGCTCGCGGCCGCCCAGGAGGCCGCCTGCTACGGCGCCGACCTCGTCTACACGGTGACGAATCCGATCTTCGCGGACTATCGCAACGATCCCTACACCAAGGCGCTCACCGACGCGGTCGAGACCTTCAAGCCGGAGATCCTGCTGCTCGGCGCGACGACGCTCGGCCGCGACCTCGCCGGCTCGGTGGCGACCACGCTGGCCACCGGCCTCACGGCCGACTGCACGGCCCTCGACGTCGATCCGGACGGCTCGCTCGCCGCGACCCGCCCGACCTTCGGCGGCTCGCTCCTGTGCACCATCTACACGCTGAACTTCCGTCCCCAGATGGCGACGATCCGGCCGCGCGTGATGCCGATGCCGGAGCGCGTCGAGCGCCCGCTCGGCCGCCTCGTCGAGCATCCGCTCGCGATGGCCGAGGAGGACATCGTCACCAAGGTGCTGAAGTTCATCCCCGACCGCGACCAGGCGAAGTCGAACCTCGCCTATGCGGACGTCGTGGTGGCGGGCGGCCTCGGGCTCGGCTCGCCGGAGAACTTCCAGCTCGTCACCCAGCTCGCTTCCGTGCTCGGCGCCGAATACGGCTGCTCGCGCCCGCTGGTGCAGAAGGGCTGGCAGCCGGCCGAGCGGCAGATCGGTCAGACCGGCAAGACCATCCGGCCGAAGCTCTACATCGCGGCCGGCATCTCGGGCGCGATCCAGCACCGCGTCGGCGTCGAGGGGGCCGACCTGATCGTCGCCGTCAACACCGACAAGAACGCGCCGATCTTCGACTTCGCCCATATCGGCGTCGTCACCGACGCGCTTCATCTCTTGCCGCAGCTCACCGAGGCGTTCCGCCGCCGCCTGTCGGCGCACATCCGCGACCGCATCGCGAGCTGACAAGGAGACGGGCCATGACCGAGAAGTTCGACGCGATCGTCGTGGGGGCCGGGATGGCCGGCAACGCCGCGGCCTACACGATGGCCAAGCGCGGCCTGAAGGTGCTGCAGCTCGAGCGCGGCGAGTATGCCGGCTCGAAGAACGTGCAGGGCGCCATCCTCTACGCGGCCCAGGTGGAGAAGCTGATCCCCGAGTTCCGCGAGGACGCGCCGCTGGAGCGGCACCTGATCGAGCAGCGCTTCTGGATGATGAGCGAGACGTCTCACACCGGCCTGCATTACCGCAACGACGAGTTCAACGAGGAGCGGCCGAACCGCTACACCATCATCCGCTCGCAGTTCGACCGCTGGTTCTCGCGTCATGTTCGGGACGCCGGCGCCGTCGTGCTCACCGAGACCACGGCGCTCGAGCTTCTGAAGGACGCCAAGGGCCGGGTGGTCGGCGTGTCGACCGACCGGCGCGACGGCGAGGTTTTGGCCGACGTCGTGGTGCTGGCCGAGGGCGTGAACGGCCTGCTCGGCACCCGCGCCGGCCTGCGCGAGCGTCCGAGGCGCGAGAACGTCGCGCTCGCCGTCAAGGAGATGCACTTCCTGCCGCGCGAGACCATCGAGGCGCGCTTCAACCTGAAGGGCGACGAGGGCGTCGTCATCGAGGCCGCCGGCACCATCTCCAAGGGGATGGCCGGGATGGGCTTCATCTACACCAATCGGGAAAGCATCTCGATCGGCATCGGCTGCCTGGTGTCGGACTTCGCCAAGACCAACGTCGCGCCCTACGAGCTGCTCGAGAGCTTCGGGAAGCACCCGTCGGTGGCGCCGCTCCTGGAAGGCTCCGAGGTGAAGGAGTACGCCGCCCACCTGATTCCGGAAGGCGGTTATCGCGCGATCCCGGAGCTCGCCGGCGACGGCTGGGTGGTGTGCGGCGACGCGGCCCAGCTCAACAACGCCGTGCACCGCGAGGGGTCGAACCTCGCGCTCGCCTCCGGCCAGATGGCCGGCGAGGCGATCGCCGATCTCAAGGCGCAGGGGGCCGAGCCTTCGAAGCGCAACCTGGCGCTCTACCGCAGCCGGCTGAGCGACTCGTTCGTGGTCAAGGATCTGAAGAAGTACAAGGACTTTCCCGGGCTCCTGCATCACAACACCCAGAACTTCTTCCTCACCTACCCGCAGCTCGTCGCCAAGGCGATGGAGAACTTCGTGCGGGTCGACGGCACGCCCAAGATCGAGAACGAGAAGCGGACCTTCAAGTCCGTGCTCGCGGCGCGCTCGCTCACCGGGCTGGTGGGCGACGTCGTCAAGATCGCGCGGGCGTGGCGATGACGGGTTCGATCATCGCGATCACCGACGCGACCACGTTCGTTCCCCTCTTTGCACCCGGAGGCGCCCGATGACGACCGAGCCCGAAGTCAAGGTGGAAGACAAGCTCTACCAGAATCGCTACCGGGTCGATTCCGGCAACGCGCACATCACCATCAAGCCGCACGAGACGCCGTCACCAGAGCTCCTGGCGTTGGTGAAGGTCTGCCCGGCGCACTGCTACACGCAGAACGACAAGGGCCAGGTCGAGGTGGCGCACGACGGCTGCATGGAATGCGGCACCTGCCGGGTGCTGGCCGAGGGCAACGGCGACATCACCTGGAGCTATCCGCGCGGCGGCTACGGCGTGCTGTTCAAGTTCGGCTGAGGGCCGGCGCCGTCTCGACGGGGGGCGCGAATCCGGGTGAGGCGGTCGCCGGGCATCCGAAGGGACGATTCGGGCGGCGCGGTCATCGGGCCGAGCGATGGGGTGCGTGGCGAGGGTCTGCGGGCCCTCGCCGTGTCGGATGCCGATCGGACCGGATGCGATCGGCGCCGGGCGCGCCGCCCGCACGGCGCGCCCGATCGGCTCCCGAAGCGGATCCATAATCCTGCCCCGATCGGGGGGTAGGAGCATCGCAACATCCGATCACGACGATGATCTGGCGCGGCCCGGCTTCCGGGCCGTGCCCATCGTCGCCTCGTCCGTCACCTCCCACGCATCGCAGGGTGGACGCGCCTGGTTCCGGCCGGGCGGCGGTCGCATCCGAGCGAGGCCCCGCCCGAACGAGTCATGGTTACCGAGTTGTTACCGTCCGCCCCCCGTCGTTCCTCCGATGCCGTCGCGCCGGCGCGGTCGACCGCGAGCTCGGCACGCCGTCGCCTGTTCGCCCGACGCCCGCTGGTGCACGCGATGCGCGCGGCGCGCGATCTCTCCCGGCGGGCCGTGCCCGACACGGCCGGCCTGCGGCGCTCGTGGCAGTTTCTCGTCTCCATCGGAGTTCCGTTCGCGGCCGGCACGCTGATGAACGCGCCCGGCGGCGCCCTGCTCGGCGCGCTGATCGGCATGATGGCGTGCTTCGCCGACGAGGAGGAGCGCGGCCTCGGTGCGCGGTTGCTCGCCCTCGTGCAGATCGGCGTCGGCATGGCGGCCGGTGTCGGGTTCGGCACAGCGCTGCACGGCTACGAGTTTCCGTTCTGGCCGCTGTTCTGCGTCGCGCTGGTCGCCGCCGGCTGGGCGACCCGGATCGGCAAGGGGCCGCATCTCGGCGCCCGCTTCGGCGCCATCTCGCTCGGCCTCGCCGCCGGCATGCCGGCCTTCGCGCCGGGCGACTACTGGTTCGCGGGCCTCGCCTTCGCGGTCGCCGCGGTCGTGCGCACCGTCGATCATCTGCGCTTCGGCGCGATGCCGGTGCCGGTCGGCCTCGTGGTGCCGCGGCTCGCGCGTCATGCCGAATGGCTGCGTTACGCGCTCGCCTATGGCGCCGTCGCGGCGCTCGGCCTGTGGATCGGCGTCGCGCTCGGCATGACGCGGGCGATCTGGATCACGGTCGCGCCACTGGTCGTCATGCAGCCCGGCGCCGAGGCGACCTATCGGCGCATCGTCGAATTCATGTTCGGCACCACGGTCGGCGTCGTCGTCGCCTGGGTGGTGATCCACACGATCGCGACGCCGCTCGTCTCGATCGTGCTGATCTTCGTGATCGCGCCGCTGATCCCGTTGCAGATGCCGAGCCGGTTCTGGCTGCAGACCGCGCTGATCGCCGTGATGCTGCTGATCGCGTTCCGCCTCGCGCTGCCCGATCCGCGCTCGGTCTCGGCCCTGATCGTCGAGCGGCTGGAGGACATCCTGATCGGCTGCGGGCTCGCGCTGGTCGGCGCCGTGCTGGCCTTCTGGCGGCCGGGCGGTGCCGAGGCGGCCGCGCGGACGCCGCCGCGACAGCTCCCGGCGCGCTGCCGCTGAGCCCCGGCGGGACGGCTGAGGCGCGGCTGCGACGATTGGGCTTGCGGGCGCCAAGAATCCGCCCCAAGTGTGAGCGCCTAGTGGGTGACCGATCCATTGCCGCCGCCGGCCGTCTCGGCCCGGCGGCCCGCCGCGAGGCCCGCGCCATGCTTCGATTCCTCGCCGTTTCGCGCCCGGCCGCCCCGGGCTTCCGGCGCGCATTCGCGTTGCTGCCGGTGCTCGTGCTCGTGCTCGTCTCGGCTCTCGTGTTCGGAGCGACGCCGGCCGGCGCCCAGTCGGCGGGCTCGGGCTCCGGTTCCGCGTCGAGCGGCAGCGGCGATGCCGTGACGCCGGTGGAGGAGTACGCCAAGCAGGTCGAGGAGCTGAAGAAGAGCTACCCGGACCTGTCGAAGCGGATCGAGGACACGACCCGCACCATCGACGAGCTCTCCGACGTCGGCAAGGCGCGCGCCGAGATCGAGGAGCTGCGCGGCATGGTCGCCGGCCTGCTCGGCGCCGTCTCCGACAACGGGACGGTCTCGCAGCTCGGCGCCAAGGCGCTGGCGCACGGGCGGGCGAAGCTGAAGGCGATCGAGCAGGACGCCCGCTTCCGGCCCGAGGAGAAGGAGTTCCTGCTCGACCAGTGGCGCAAGCTCGTCACCGAGACCGAGCGCGCCAGCGAGGATCTGGAGAGCGCCCGCAAGGAGTTCGCCGATCTCCTGCGCACCCTGCAGACCCGCGAGGACTTCATCGACGAGCTGATGCAGGTGCGCCGCGCCGCCGAGGCGATCGCCGTGATCCGCAACCTGACGCGCGAGATCCGCGACGCCTCGACCAAGCTGAAGTCGCTGATCGGTGGGCTGAAGCCGCCCGGAGTGTGAGATGCGTTTCTCTCGCGCGGCGCTTCTCGCCGCGACGTTCGTGACAGCGGCGCTCGTCGCCGTCGGCCTGTCGGCCTGCAAGCTCGAGAAGTCGACCGGCTACATCGAGATCCGCACCGTGCCGGCGAACCCGCCGCCACACCTGAAGCTCATCCTCGACTCCGAGCCGCTCGAGCCCTTGAAGAAAGGCGCCGCGGTGCTGCGCCAGCAGGTCGGCACCCACAAGCTCGCCGTCGCCGGCTCGGGCGACCCGTTGCCGCTGTGCGAGCTGGTCGTCAAGAAGGACCGCATCACCACCGTCACGGTGTCGCTGCTCGACCGCCCGCCACGCTGCCAATGCCGCGCCGCCACCGGCACGGACGCGGCGTCGAACAAGAAGTGCGAGGGGTAGGGGGGCGTCGCCCTTTTCCGTCGTTCCGGGGCGCGCACCGTCAGGTCCGCGAGCCCGGAAAACCGATCCCCCGCGCCCGGTGGCTTACGAAAGACAGGGATCACGGGTGCCGGGATCGGCGCTGCGCGCCGCCCCGGGACGACCGAGGGAAATCGAGGGCTGCATGCCGGAGGCGGAGCGAAGAGCTCGCCGGTGCGCGCCGCCGGGAACGGCCGGCGCTCCTTCCGCCGCCACGCGCGCGCCGAGCGGCGGACCGCCGCGGGCGGCGCCCCGCCGCCGCGACAGATCCTCGCTCGCCACCCCGTCGAAGCGGCGAGAATCCGCCTCGCGAGGCGGCGCGTCGTTCAGGACTCTGACGTCTCACACAATCCGATTGACAAGAACGCCTCGATCACCTATCGGCGGACCGCGGGCGACAGCCGCCTTTTTCTTCGCAACCACCAGAGAACCCGATGGACGGTTACCCTAGTAGCGGTCCGGTCTCTGCTGTGCAGACCGGCCGGACCTTCACCGACATTTTCTGCTCTCACGGTCCGTCCATGGATGTGACGGCGCGTCGCTGACGCGCGTCCCGCCTCCAGGCCGGCCGTGATGGCCGATGGAGGCGACCATGACCAAGCTCATCACATTCGCAATCGCTGCAGACCGCCCGGCGCGCCAGCTCGTGCTGCGCTGGACCGTCTGTCCCGAGACCGGCCGTCCGGTCGGTGCATGGATCCTCGAGCCCGTGCCGGCGCCCCGTGTCCAGGCGGCGACCGTCGATCGTCGGCTCGCGGCGCTGATCGATCGCCACCGGATGTTGCGAGCGGCCTGAGGCCGCGGCGTCGCGCTCGTCGGGAGAACGATCATGCGCCTCCTCCTCGCCGGAGGGCGGTGTCTTTCCGACGCCGCCCCGATCCTCGCCGCGCTCGATGCGGTTCGTCGGAAGCACCGCGTATCCGTCCTGATCCACGGCGGACACGCCGTCCTCGGCGCCGTCGCCGAGGACTGGGCGCGCGCGCACGACATCGACGTGATCCGCTATCCCGCCAACTGGAAGCTCCACGGCCGGCGCGCCGAAGCTCTGCGCAACGCGTTCATGCTGGCCGACAGCCGGCCGGACCTCGTGTTGGTCCTTCCCGGCGGCGCGGACACGGCCGATCTGATCGACCGCGCCCGCGCCGGCGGATTGCCTGTCCTTCACGGATGCGATGCCGAGGCCCGTGATCCCGTCACGCGAACGGCATCGATACTCGCGACGGCACGTCCCGCTCGCGCAGCGCGACTGCACGGTTCCTGAGAGGTTCGACATGACGGCACTCGCCACCGCTTTGACGACCTGGCTCGACGCCGGAGACGTGCACCCGATCCGCGAAGCGCTCAGGACCACGCATCCCGCCGACACGGCGAGGGAGATCGGCACGCTGCCCGTGGACCAGGCCGCGAAGGTGCTGACCGTGCTGCCCCCCGACCGGCAAGGCGTGGTGCTGGGTTATCTCGACGCTCCGTTCCAGGTTGCGCTCGCCAGAGCCCTGCCGCGGCCCGAGCTCGCGCGGATCGTCAGCAGCATGCGTCACGACGAACGTGCGGACCTCTGGAAGATGCTCGACCCCGCCGCGCGAGAGGCGTTGATGCCCGCCCTCGCGCAAGCCGAGCGTGACGACATTCGGCGACTGGCCGCTTATCCGGAGGGCACGGCCGGCGCGATCATGACCTCGGACTACGCGACGCTCCGCCCCGAGGAGACCATCCGGGAGGCGATCGCACATCTGCGCGCCGAAGCGCCCGACGCCGAGACGATCTACACCGCCTATGTGATCGACGACGATCGGTTCCTGAAGGGAGTCGTGTCGCTGCGGGATCTGATCCTGGCGGACGAAGGGTCGCGGATCCGCGACATCATGCAGGCCGATCCGGCCCGTGCCCGGGCGGACGATCTCAAGGACGCGGTGGCCGAGAAGATCGCCGCCTACGACGTGCTCGCACTGCCGGTGGTGACCGAGGGCAACCGGCTCGTCGGGATCGTCACGGTCGACGACGCCTTCGACATCGCCCGTCAGGAACGCGGACGGCGGCTCGTCCAGTTCGGTGCCGCGGCACCGCTCGCGGGCGGACCTGATCTCGACCTCCGGAGCTCGTCGTTCGGTCGGATCTTCCGCGTGCGGGCGTTCTGGCTGATCCTCCTCACGGCCTTCGGCGTCGTCACGTCGACATTCGTCGCGGCGCAGGAGAAGATGCTGTCCGAGGTGATCATCCTCGCCGCCTTCATCGCGCCGATCGTCGACATGGGTGGCAACACCGGGAGCCAGTCGGCCAGTCTCGTGATCCGCGGCATGGCGCTCGGCCAGTTCGCGCCGACGTGGCGCGACATCTGGTTCGTGATTCGTCGCGAATTGCCTGTTGCGCTGACGCTGGGCGTGGTGATCGCGGCGATCGAGGTGGTGCTGGCCTGGTTCTCGAAAGGGATCGGCTGGAACATCATGCTGGTCGTCGGGCTCGCCATGGCGAGCTGCACGGTGCTCGGCGCACTCATCGGAGCGTTGCTGCCCTTTGCCGCGAAGCGCATCGGAACCGATCCCGCGACGCTGTCCTCGCCGCTGCTGACCTCGATCATGGATCTGCTCGGCGTGATCATCTACTTCGCGCTCGCTTATCTGTTTCTCGGCGACCTTCTGACCGCGAGCTGAAGTCGCCCGCCGCGCCGCCGATGCCGCGTCGCCAACGGCACCGACGTCGCCTCCAACAAGAGGTGCGAGGGGTAGGGGGCGTCGTTCACGATGGCGCCTTTCTGCACCCTCTCCCTGAGGGAGAGGGTCGGGGCGCGCCGCCGGCGCGCACCGGGGTGAGGGTTTACGGCGCCACTTGGCTGGCCTCGGCACCCCCTCACCCGGAGTTCGCGAGGGCGCGAACTCCGACCTCTCCCCGCTGGGGAGAGGTGAAAAGAAGGCGGATCGTCTTCTTACGCCGCCAGCCGCTCGCCGAGGGCGAGGCCGACCCGGGCGGCGGTGAGGTTGAGCTCGGAGAACTTCTCCGGCGTCTCGCGCCGGATCGCCTCCTCGAGCGAGGCGGGGCGGACGAGGCCGGAGAGGGCCACGAAGGCGCCGAGCGCCACCATGTTGGCGATGCGGGCGTTGCCGGTCGCCACCGCGCGCTCGGCGAGCGGCAGCCGGTGCAGGCGCCGGCCCTGCGCCGCCGCGGTGTCGATGCGCAGATCGGCGATCACCAGCGCGTCGTGCTTCGTGAGCGCGATCGAGCGGTCGAAGCCGACCTGATCGAGCGCGATCAGCGCGTCGAGCCCGGTGACCAGCGGGAAGTCGGAGAGATCCTCGCTCACCACCACGTCGGAATGGCAGAAGCCGCCGCGCGAGGTCGGCTCGTAGCTCTGCGACTGCGAGGCGCGCCGCCCCTCCACGGCGAAGGCCTCGAACAGAATCCGGGCGCCGAGGATCAGGCCCTGGCCGCCCGAGCCGGCGAGGCGGATCTCGCGTCGGTGCGTGGCCGGCGTCATCGTCATGGCGTCGTCTCCCCGCGCAGGGTCGCGGCGTGGGCGCGCAGCCGCGCGCCGTATTCCGGCAGGTCGCGCTCGACGAACACGCCGGTCGGCAGCGCGTTCGGCCGGAACGGCTGGTCGGGCGCGTCGCGATGCGCCTCGGGGCGCATGTCGGCCTTCTGGCTGAGGATCATCTCGGGCGCCTCGCCGAGATCGTTCTTGCGGCCGTAGATCTCGGTGCAGTCGGACATCACCTCGACGAAGGAGAAGCCCTTGTGGCGCAGCGCCCGGGCGATCAGCGTCTTGAGCGCCGGCGCTTGGCGCGTCACCTCGCGGCCGACGAAGCCGGCGCCCGCCGCGGCGGCGAGCGCGCAGGCGTCGAAGGTCGGCTCGATGGCCCCGGCCTGCGTTGTCGAGGTGAAGCGGTTCGGCGCCGTGGTCGGCGAGGCCTGGCCGCCGGTCATGCCGTAGACCTCGTTGTTGAGCATGAGGCAGGTGATGTCGAGATTGCGGCGCGCCGCGTGGATCAGGTGGTTGCCGCCGATGGCGAGGCAGTCGCCGTCGCCCGTCACGACCACGACGGTGAGGTCGGGGCGGGCGAGCTTCAGACCGGTGGCGAAGGCGAGCGGCCGGCCGTGCGTGGTGTGCACCGTGTTGGCGTCGATGTAGCCGCCGACCCGGCCCGAGCAGCCGATGCCGCAGACCACCGCGAGGTCGTCCTTGGCGATGCCGCAGTCGTGCACGGCGGCGAGCAGCGCGCGCAGCGCGATGCCGTGGCCGCAGCCCGGGCACATGAAATGCGGCATGGTGGCGAGCCGCAGCCACTCCTTCGGGTCGAAGGTCGTGTGGGGCGTGGCGTCAAGCATGGACGGCGAGCTCCTTGACGGCGGTCGCGATCTCGTTCGGCGTGATCGGCTCGCCGTCGATGCGCGACAGCGGGCGCACCGGCGGGGCGTGGCCGACGATGCGCTGAATCTCCAGGACGAGCTGGCCGGCGTTCATCTCCGGCACCAGCAAGGCGCGGGCGCGCGCGGCGATCTTCTGCAGCGCCGCCTCGGGGAAGGGCCACAGCGTGATCGGGCGGAACAGGCCGGCCTTGATGCCGGCCTCGCGCAGCACCGCGACGGCGCGGCGCGCGGCGCGCGCCGTGATGCCGTAGGCGACGATCAGCACCTCGGCGTCGTCGGTCGCGAGCGTCTCGTATTTCTCGAGGAGCGCCGCGTGCACGTCGATCTTGCCGAGCAGGCGCCGCATCATGCGCTCGACCACGGGCGGCGCCTGGGTCGGGAAGCCGCTCTCGGAATGGGTGAGGCCGGTGGTGTGGACGCGATGCCCGTCGCCGGGTCGCGCCATCGCCGGGATGCCGTCCTCGTCCGCCGCATAGGGCTGGAACGGCTTGCCGGCGCCGTTCGCCCATTTGCGGTCGCGCACATGGATGGTCGAGGGCGCCGGCACGGCGACGCTCTCGAGAAGCTGCGCGATCACCTGATCGTACAGCACCGTGACGGGCGTGCGCAGCCGCTCGGCGAGATCGAAGGCGCGGATCGTCTCGGTGTAGATCTCCTGCACGGAGGCGGGGGCGAGCGCCACCACGGGCCGGTCGCCGTGGCTGCCGAAGCGCGCCTGCATCACGTCGCCCTGCGCCGGCCGTGTCGGCATGCCGGTCGAGGGGCCGCCGCGCATCACGTCGACGATCACGCAGGGCGTCTCGGTCATCGCCGCGTAGCCGATGTTCTCCTGCATCAGCGAGAAGCCGGGGCCGGAGGTCGCCGTCATGGCGCGAAGCCCGCCGAGCGACGCGCCGATCACGGCGGCGATCGAGGCGATCTCGTCCTCCATCTGCACGAAGGTGCCGCCGACCTTGGGCATCTCGTGCGACAGGTGCTCGGCGATCTCGCTCGACGGTGTGATCGGGTAGCCGGCGAAGAAGCGGCAGCCGGCCGCGACGGCGGCGAGCGCGCAGGCGTGGTTGCCGTGCAGGGCGGTGAGCCGCGTGGTGGCAAGTCCCGTCGTGCTCACCGTGCTCATGCCGGCACTCCCTCGTTGCGCACCGTGACGGCGAAGTCCGGGCACAGCCATTCGCACACCCGGCAGCCCGTGCAGGCCGTCGGCGTCTTCACGATCGCGGTCGGGCCGCTCATCGCCAGGCAACGCTCCGGGCACAGCTTCACGCAGATGCCGCAGCCCTTGCACCACGCCGCGTCGATGGTGACGCCGATGTGCAGATCGGGCGCCGGCGCCGCGACCGCCGGGGCGCTCGTCGCCGCGGTCTCGTCGGCAACGGGTGTCGTCCAGGCGCGGCCGGCATCGAAGGCGGCGCGGTTGATCTCGCGCGTCCCCTTGGGAACGATCGCGGCGATCACCTCGTGCCAGTCGGACACCGGATAATCGAGCCAGGCGGAGAGGCGGCCGAGCAGCACCGTGTTGGCGGCACGACTGTCACCCAGCGCCGTCGCGATGCCGGTGGCGTCGAGGGCGCAGCCCTCGGCGTGGCGGCCGACGACGTCGGCCGGCGTCTCGCGCGCATAGGCGGACGGCGCGCCGGGCTTGCGGCTGCGGCAGGCGAAGGGCGGCACGATGCGGCGCGTGTCGGCGATGAAGATGCCGCGGCCGGGGCGCAGGTGATCGAGCCAGCGCAGCGCCTCGGCCCATTCGAGCGCGACCAGCACGTCGGCTTCGCCGCGCGCGATGGTCGGCGACCACACCTGCTCGGCGAAGCGGACGTGACTGAACACGATGCCGCCGCGCTTCGCCATGCCGTGCACCTCGCTCTGCTTCACGGCGAAGCCGCGCCGCTGCGCCAACAGGGCGAGGGCCTTGGAGATCATCAGCACGCCCTGGCCGCCGACGCCGACCACCAGGATGTTGAGGCCGGCCGTCGCCGGGCGCGGCGCCGGCGCGGAGTCGTCTTCGTGCGGCAGCGGACGCATCAGGTGGGGGCTCCCCTGGTCACCGGCTGGATGCAGTCGGTCGGGCAGACCTGGGCGCAGATCGTGCAGCCGATGCAGGTCGTGGCGTCGATCGTCACCTTGTGGCGGCCCTCGAACAGCTCGCCCGACCAGGTGATCGAGGGACAGCCGAGATTCATGCAGGACTGGCAGGCGATACAGGCGCTGGCGCGCACCGCCACGGGCGCGCCCTTGATCTTCACCGGATCGAGCACGCAGGGCCGCGACGCGATGATCACCGACACGCCGCGATGCGCCGTCGCCTCGCGCAATGTCTGCAACAGCCGTCCGACCTCGTAAGGGTCGACGACCCGCACCCAGTCGATGCCGATCGCCCGGCACAGCGCCGCGTAGTCGACGCGCGGCGCCGCCGCGCCGCGCAGATCCCGGCCGGTGCCGGGATGATCCTGCCCGCCCGTCATCGCGGTGATGTGGTTGTCGAGGATCAGCACCGTGAGATCGGCCTTGTTGTAGACGGCGTCGATCAGCGGCGGGATGCCGGAATGCAGGAAGGTCGAGTCGCCGATGGTGGCGACGACCGGCTTCTCGGTGCCGGCCTTGGCCATGCCGACGGCGTTGCCGATGCTGGCGCCCATGCAGACGCAGGTGTCCATCGAGCGCAGCGGGTCGATGGCGGCGAGCGTGTAGCAGCCGATGTCGCCGGCGACATGGGCGCCGATGCTGCGCAGCGCGAAGAAGCTCGCGGTGTGCGGGCAGCCGGAGCACAGCACCGGCGGGCGCGCCATCGCGGTGACGTCGATCGGCGCGAGCGGCACCGGCGTGTCGACGAGGCCCGCCTTGGCGAGGCCTTCGCGAAGAAGCTCGACCGAGAGCTCGCCGAGCCGCGGGAACAGGCTCTTGCCCTCGGCCGGGATGCCCATCGCGCGGATCGATTCTTCGAGCACCGGCTCGAGCTCCTCGACGACGATGAGGCGATCGACCGTCGCGGCGAAGTCGCGGATCGCGTCGGCGGCGAGCGGGTAGGAGCCGGCGAGCTTCAGCACCGGGAACTGCGGCGCCGCCTCCTTGACGTACAGATAGGCGAGCCCGCTCGTCACGATGCCGCAGCGCCGGTCGGACCCGTCGTCGCGCTTGGTCAGCGGCGACGTCACCATCCACTGCGACAGCGCCGCCTCGCGGGCGATCACCTTCGGGTGCAGGCGGCGCGCGTTGGCCGGGATCGTCACGGTGCGGGTGTGGTCGCCGACGAAGCCGCGCGAGGGAACCTCGGTGCGGGCGCCGACCGTCACGATGCTGCGGGTGTGCGAGAGGCGCGTGGTGCCGCGCAGGATCACGGGCGTGTCGAACTGCTCGCTCAGGTCGAACGCCGCCTTGACGTAGTCGAGCGCCTCCTGGGCGTCGGCCGGCTCCAGCACCGGAACGCCGGCGAGGCGGGCGAACAGCCGCGTGTCCTGCTCGTTCTGCGAGGAGTGGATGCCGGGATCGTCGCAGACGACCAGCACCAGGCCGCCATGGGCGCCGATGTAGGAGAAGCTCATCAGCGAGTCGGCGGCGACGTTGAGACCGACATGCTTCATCGCGGCGAGCGTGCGCACGCCCGCGAAGGACGCGCCGATCGCGGTGTCGAGCGCCACCTTCTCGTTGACCGACCACTGCGCCGTGACGTCGGCGGGATCATAGGTCGCGAGGCTCTCCAGAATCTCGGTCGACGGCGTGCCCGGATAGGCGGCCGCGACCTTGACGCCGGCCTCCCAGGCGCCGCGCGCGATCGCCTCGTTACCGGTCAGCGGCAGCGCCTCGGCGGTCCGCCGGCGGGTCTCGGCTCGTTGGTCCTGCACCGCGTCGATGCTCACGTCGGGCTCCCTGTCGATCCGGTCGCGTGCGGACCGCCTCAGTTTGGAATCACTCTGGTCCGTCTCGTCGGATCGGGGGTTGAGAAAGGTCAAAGGGGTGGTGAGACAGCCAGGTCAGCGGCGCCACCAGCGTCACCTCTCCCCGCGTGCGGGGAGAGGTCGACATTCGCGCGCTTGCGCGCGGATGTCGGGTGAGGGGGCGTCACCACGAGTCTGTGCTGTCCGGAAGCGCCCCCTCATCCGACTCGCCGCGGCGCGGCGAGCCACCTTCTCCCCGCGCCCGGGGAGAAGGGACAGGGGCCGTCGCTCGGCATCATTCCGAAAGATGTCGCTGGTCCTTCACCCGCACCGCCTTGCCCTGCGAGCGGGGCACCTCGCCGGGGCGCTTGGCGACGATCTCGCAGGTGATGCCGATCGTCGACTTGATGCGGTGCTGAACCTCGTGGCCGATGCGCGCGAGCGTCGCATCGTCCTGCGCGACGTCGGGCGCGATCTCGACCTCCACGGCCATGTGGTCGAGCGCGTTGCGGCGCGTCAGCACGATCTGATAATGCGGCGCGATGCCGGGCAGGCCGACCAGCACGGCCTCGACCTGCGACGGATACACGTTGACGCCGCGGATGATCATCATGTCGTCGTCGCGCCCGGTCACCCGCATGATCCGCACATGGCTGCGGCCGCAGGCACAGGGCTCGTCGACCAGGCGGGTGATGTCGCGGGTGCGGTAGCGCACCATCGGCAGCGCCTGCTTGGTCAGCGTGGTGATGACCAGCTCGCCGGTCGCGCCCATCGGCAGCGGCTCGAGCGTCTTCGGGTCGACGATCTCGAACAGGAAATGATCCTCCCAGCCGTGCAGGCCGGCCTGCGCCGTGCATTCGCAGGCGACGCCGGGGCCGAGGATTTCCGACAGTCCGTAGATGTCGATCGCCTGCAGGCCGAGTCGCGCCTGGAGCGCGGCGCGCATCTGCTCGCTCCACGGCTCGGCGCCGAACACGCCGACCCGCAGCTTCAGCGTGTCGCGCCGGATGCCGCTACTCTCCGCGACTTCCGCGATGTTGAGCGCGTAGGAGGGCGTGCAGCACAGCACGTTGGCGCCGAAGTCGCGCATCAGCGTCACCTGCCGCTCGGTCATGCCGCCGGAGACCGGGACCACCATGGCGCCGAGCCGCTCGGCCCCGTAGTGGGCGCCGAGCCCGCCCGTGAACAGGCCGTAGCCGTAGGCGACATGGACGATGTCGTGCCGTGTCGTGCCGGCCGCGACGAGCGAGCGCGCCATCAGGTCGGCCCACAGCGCGATGTCGTCCGCCGTGTAGCCGACCACGGTCGGCTTGCCGGTCGTGCCCGAGGAGGCATGCACCCTCACCACGTCCTCGCGCGGCACCGCGAACATCCCGAACGGATAATTGTCACGCAGATCCGCCTTGCCGGTGAACGGGAAGTGGCGGATGTCGGCGAGAGTCTTCAGATGATCGGGCGTGACGCCGTGCTCGGCAAAGCGACGGCGCATGTGCGGCACGTTCCCGAAGGCGCGCGTCAGCGTCGTCTTCAGGCGGGCGAGCTGGAGGGCGGCGAGCTCCGCCCGCGGCATCGTCTCGGCGGCAGGATCGAACAAGGCCGCCACGGGGGCGGGCTTCAGGGCCGGCCGGTTCATTCATCTCCCCTTCGGTCTAGGCGCGGCCACAGGGCCGGACGCCCTGTCGCCGCGACGCGGGTGAACGATGTCGGGGGTATCGGCCGCCGGTCGATCCGGGGCGTGCGAAGAATGTCTGACGCACGGCAACAAACGGACCGCCGCGGTGGCGCGGAAGCGATCGCCTCGGGTCTGATAATGATGTTTCCATACGGGATGTGTCGGCGCAGCGCAATTGCGCAGAATGCCCGACGGACGACGCGGCGTTGCGGCCTGATCAGATCCGGCGCGTCGCGACGGTGGCCCCTGCCACCGGCTCATGTATTCGTAATGATGAAATATAGATCGCAGTTATGACACGGCGCGCGGCGCGGTCGAGCAGGCGCGCGTATCAGTTCATCTTTTGCATCATGCGGAAAATCGCATCAGCGAGCACGTGGCAACCGAGCACGATGTCGTCGTCTGTCGTGTTCTCGGACACATGATGGCTGATGCCGCCGATGCTCGGCACGAACAGCATGCCGGCCGGCAGCACGCGACCGAGCTCCATGGCGTCGTGCCCGGCGCCGCTCGGCAGCAGCATCGGCGCATGGCCGTGCGCCTCGGCCGCGGCCGACAGGGCGGCGACGATCCCGGCGTTCATCGGGGTCGGAGCGACCACGGTCGGGCGCACCATGGCGACCGCGACGCCGCCGCGGTTCTCCGCCGCGACACGCTCGGCGAGCGCCTGCTCCATCCGGTCGAGCAGCGCCACGTCGAGGTCGCGGATCTCGACCGCCATCTCGGCCTCGCCCGGCACCACGTTGGCGGCGCCGGGGCGGAACGCCATGGCGCCGATGGTCCATACCGTCTCGGTCGCGGCAAAGCCCGGGAACGCCTCGCCGATCCAGGCGGCGATCCGCACCAGCGCGGCGCCGGCGTCGCGCCGCATCGCCATCGGCGTCGTTCCGGCATGGTTCGCCGCGCCCGTCGCGGTCACCCGGAAGCGGCGGATGCCGGTGATGCCGGTGACGACGCCGATCTTCCGGCCCGACGCTTCCAGCCGCGGCCCCTGCTCGATGTGCGCCTCCAGGAAGGCGACGTGGCGGGCCGGGTCGAGCCGGAACGGCGCCGGCGCATCGGCGAGCGGCGTGAGCGCCGCCGTCAGCGTCGCGCCGTCCTCGGCGCGGGCGGCTTCGATCTCGCCGTCGCGCAGCGTCCCGCAGAAGGAGCGGCTGCCCAGGAAGGGCAGGTAGGTGCCTTCCTCGTCCTGGAACGAGGCGACGTCGATGCCGACTGGTCCGGACGCGCCGCTCTCGCGAAACGCGCGGGCGATCTCCAGGCCGTAGACGACGCCCATGGCGCCGTCGAGCCAGCCGCCGCGCGGCACCGTGTCGGTGTGCGAGCCGATCAGGATCGCCTTGCCGGCCGCCGGGTCGCGGCCCAGCACGTTGCCGACCCGGTCGAGCCCGGCGTCGAGCCCGGCCGCCCCCAGCCTGTCGACCAGCCAGCGCCGCGCCGAAAGATCCGCCTCGGAGAAGGCGATCCGATCGACCCCGGGAGTGAGGCCGCCGAAGCGGGCGAGGGCGCGCAGGTCGTCGAGCAGGCGGTCGCCGCGAATGGCGATCATCGGAGGGCTCCGGAAAACGCGATGCACCGCCGCGACCGGGGTCGCGGCGGGCGAAGCACGGGACGGAAATGCGAGCCGGGCTCAGGCCTTCGGCACGACGATGCGCCGATAGAGATGCCAGGTCGCGTGACCCAGCACTGGTAGCACGATCACGAGCCCGAGGAAGCCCGGAAGCGCGGCGACGACGAGAAGCAGCACGATCGTCGCTGCCCAGCCGATCATCGGCACCGGGCTCGTCACCACGGCGCGCACGCTGGTGATCATCGCGGTGACGAAGTCGACGTCGCGGTCGAGCAGCAGCGGGAACGACACCACGGTGAGCGAGAACAGGATCAGCGACAGCGCCGCCCCGACGACGTGCCCGATCAGCAGGAACAGCCAGCCCTCCGGCGTGGTCGTCACCACGGTGAGGAACTCCTGCATGGTCGAGAAGCTGCGCAGACCGAGCATGAGGGCGAGCAGCAGGCGGACCTGGTACATCCAGACGACGAAGACGAACAGCGTCACGAACGCCATCCAGCCGAGCTCGCGGTGGCGCTGCTCGAAGATGGTGCCGAGCACGCCCGACCAGGAGAGCGGCACGCCGGCCTCGCGGCGGCGGCTGACCTCGTAGAGGCCGACCGCGACGAACGGGCCGAGCAGGGCGAAGCCGGCGGCGAGCGGGTAGGCGAGATAGCCGACACCGGCCCAGAACGCGCAGGCGACGATCGCGAGGCCGCCGGCCGCGTAGAACGCCCCGAAGGCGAGGCCGTAGAGCGGCGCCGCCTGGAAGTCCCGCAGGCCGAGGATCACGGCCTCGGCGATGTCGCGCACCGTGACGGCGCGGACCTGCGGATCGGCGCGGCGGACGACCGGCGCGACCTCGGCCGCGCGGGTTTCGGGCGGAGTGGTGGACAGGCCGGTGGTGTGGGCGGCGTCCTGGTGGCTCATGGCGACCCCCTTGGCACGCTGACGTTTCCTCGGATCGGAAGAGTTGCGGAGACACCCAGGGGTGGCAAGGGGCTGCGGCGACGCACGCGATCACCATCGCGAGAGGGCGGCGTGCGGCGGGGCCGCGGGGCGGCACGACAGGCCTTCGCCGTCGGGGGCGTTACGGTGGGGCGGGACGGGGGCGCCGGTGCCGGGATCGGCAGTGCGGGGGATGGTGGTGCGGTTTGCGGCCCGGCGGCCGATCGCCTAGGGTCCGGCCGCGGCGATGGAGCCGTGCCCCTGGTTGCTGTTCGTCATGACCATGCCCGCCGCTCCGGCCGCCGATCCTGCGCCCGCCTTCCCTCCGCCTTCGCATCCGCGCCTGATCGTGCCGCGCCGCTTCGCCGATCGACGCGGCTGGTTCTGCGAGACCTGGAACGCGGCGCGCCTCGCCGGGCAGGGGCTCGACGTCGTCTTCGTCCAGGACAATCAGTCCTGGTCGGCGCGGCGCGGAACCATCCGGGGCCTGCATTTCCAGGCCCCGCCGCACGCTCAGGGCAAGCTCGTGCGGGCGGTGCGCGGGCGCATCCTCGACGTCGCCGTCGACATCCGCCGCGGCTCGCCGACCTATGGGCGGTTCGTCGCCGTGGAGCTGACCGCGGCGGGCGGCGAGCAGCTCTGGGTGCCGGTCGGCTACGCGCACGGCTTCTGCACGCTCGAGGACGACTGCGACGTCGTCTACAAGGTGACCGACGTCTACGCCCCGGCCTGCGAGGGCGGCCTCGCCTTCGACGATCCGGCGCTCGCGATTCCGTGGCCGGTCGCGCCGGGCGAGGCCAGCCTGTCCGACAAGGATACGACGTATGGGGGGCTCGCCGGCTTCGAGAGCCCGTTCGCCTACGACGGCGTGCCGCTGCGCCCGGAGCTCGTCGTCCCCTGACCGCGCAGCGGGCCGGTCCGTGCCCGTGGCGTCCCGATCAGACGATGTGATTCGCCCCGGTGCCGGAGAATGCCCCTCGAAACGGGACGTCGCCGGAAAAGGTCGGATTCGATCGAACCGTCTAGCGGCAGGCTAACTCTCACCATCGAAACCCGCCGACGTCGCGGGCCGCCGCACCTGCGGGTGTGGCGCCAAAGCCATGTCTTTTAAGAATTGCTGGCGAGAATAATCGATAAGGACGCCGGAACCTTGTTGGGGAGTTGGCGTTCTACTACCACGGCGCGATCGAGCTGCGACGCGCCGAGCAACACGGGGGGCTCTCGTGACCGACACGACGTGTGATGAAGTGCAGCGTGCGTGCCCGCGGACGATCACGGTGGGATCGTCGGGGCTCTACGGTCTCTCTGCGATCGCGCTCGGCGCGGCGCTGACCGTCCTGTCCGTCGGTACGGCCGACGCCTCCTATTATTACTATTACGGTCAGCCCGGGATGCGGGCGGCGCCCGGCGGTTACGTCGTGCCGGCGCAGCCGCGGCCGGCCCGCAAGGCCAAGCGCACCAAGACCGAGGAGCCGACCAAGGACACCGCCGCGGTGCGCCAGCCGCGCGGGCCGCTGGTCGTCTCGGTGTCGATCGGCGAGCAGCGCGTGCGCGTCTACGACGGCGTCGGCCAGATCGCCGAAGCGCCGATCTCGTCCGGCACCAAGGCGCACCCGACGCTCACCGGCGTGTTCAGCGTCATCCAAAAGAATCGCCACCACTACTCGAACCTCTATGCCGGCGCGCCGATGCCCTACATGCAGCGGCTGACCTGGTCCGGCACCGCCATGCACACCGGTGTGCTGCCCGGCTATCCGGCGTCGCACGGCTGCATCCGGCTGCCCAACTCGTTCGCGTCGCAGCTTTGGGGCATGACCAAGCTCGGCACCCGCGTGGTCGTCGCCCGCTCGGCCGTCGTGCCGGTGGAGTTCTCGCACGCCCAGCTCGCGCTCCTGAAGAAGAAGCCCGATCCGGCGACCCCGGTCTCCGACCTGTCGCGTGCCGCCGGCAAGACCGCATCCGCCCCCGAGGCGACGGCCACCGACGCGCCGAGTGCGGGCGCTCCGGCCGCGGCGGTGGTTCCGGCCGCGGCGGCTGTTCCGGCCGCCGTGCCGGTGCCGACCGAGGCGACGCCGGCCGCCCCGGTGACGGCCGCCCCGGCGAACGAGACGGCGCCGGTTCAGCCGGCCCCCCTCACGGCCACGCCGACCAGCGCTCCGACGACGGAGGCTCCGGTCACGGCCGAGCCGGCCGACGGGATCGTTCCGGCCATGCCGGTCGCCGAGCAGGGGCCACCGCCGCGGCCCCTGAAGCCCGGCCCGGTCGCCATCTTCATCAGCAAGAAGGAAGGCAAGCTCTTCGTCCGCAAGGGCTTCGAGCCGATCTACGACACCCCGATCCAGATCGCCGATCCGGACAAGCTGCTCGGCACCCACGTCTTCACGGCGACCGGCTTCGCCGAGGACGGCCGGACCCTGCGGTGGACCGCGATGACGCTGCCGCCGGAGCTCCGCGCCGAGGCGACGGCGGCGACCCGGAAGGGCGGCAAGGTGCAGCCCGCCGCGCCGATCGCAACCGGGCCGTCGGCCTCGGCCCAGGAGGCGCTCGACCGCGTCACCCTGCCGCCCGAGGCCGTCGAGATGCTCGCCCCGTTGATGTCGGCCGGCGCGTCGCTGGTCGTGTCGGACAAGGGCCTCGGCCCCCAGACCGGCCGCGGCACCGACTTCATCGTGCTGACCCGCTGAGAGCGGCCGCCGGCCGGGCGCCGCGACACATGATCGACGTTCGAACGGCCGGGGCTCTGCGCCGCCGGCCGTTTTGATTTGGCGCGGCGCCAAGGCGCACCTGGCCGGCGCGGGGCCGGGTCGCCGAGATAGTCCTGGAAACGACCATCTCCGTGCGTTAAGGACTCGTTTTCCGATCCTGCCGGACCGGCTTTCAGGAGTGGCGGTGCGCGTCGTGGTGCCGCCAGGACGTCGATTCGCGGCGTCCGGGTCCGGCGCTCGCGGCGCCCGTCGCCGCCCGCGGTGCCGCGCGGCGCTTCTGCCGTTCCGCGGCCCGCTCGCCGGATCGGTGCACGGGGTGGGGCATGCCGGAGGTCGGACTCGGTCTTTGGTGCATCGCGGGTTTTCTCGGGATCGGTGGCGTCGCCACGGTGCTGGGACAGCGCGCGGTCGCGACCCCGCTCGTCTACGGCCTCGGCCTCGCGGTGGCGCTCGCCGCCGTGCTGGTGGCGCTGACGACGCTTCTCGGCGGCGCCGGGCCGAGCAGCGTGGTGCTGCCGATCGGCCTGCCCGGCGTCGGCGCGCATTTCCGGCTCGACGCGCTTTCCGCCTTCTTCATGCTGGTCGTGAATCTCGGCGCCGCGGCCGCGAGCCTCTACGCGGTGGGCTACGGCCGCCACGAGCCCGCGCCGATGCGGGTGCTGCCGTTCTTCGGACCCTTCCTGGCCGGCATGAACCTGGTGCTGCTCGCCGCCGACGCCTTCTCGTTCCTGCTCTCCTGGGAGTTCATGTCGCTCGCCTCGTGGACCCTGGTCGTCTCGAACCACCGCGAGCCGGCCAACATCCGCGCCGGCTTCGTCTATCTCGCGATGGCGAGCTTCGGCACGCTGTGCCTGCTGGTCGCCTTCGGCCTGCTCGCCACGGCCGGTGCCGGCGACTTCACCTTCGCCGGCATGCGCGGCGCGACGGTCGGCGGGAGTGTCGCCGCGATGGCGACCGTGCTCGCCATTATCGGGGCGGGCTCCAAGGCCGGCCTGGTGCCGCTGCACGTGTGGCTGCCGCTCGCCCACCCGGCGGCGCCCAGCCAAGTCTCGGCGCTGCTCAGCGGGGTGATGACCAAGGTCGGCGTCTACGGCTTCGTGCGCATCGTCTTCGACGTGGTCGGCGACTACTCGTCCTGGGCCGGGCTCGTGGTCGTCGTGGCGGGCGGCGCCACGGCGGCGCTCGGCGTGCTCTACGCGGTGATGCAGCGCGACCTCAAGCGCCTGCTCGCCTACTCGACGGTGGAGAACATCGGCATCGTGTTCATCGGGCTCGGCCTCGCGCTCGCCTTCCGGGCGAACGGGCAGGGCGGGGCGGCGGCGCTCGCCCTCACGGCGGCGCTGTTCCATGTGTTCAACCATTCGATCTTCAAGAGCCTGCTGTTCTTCGGTGCCGGCGCCGTGCTGACCGCGACGGGCGAGCGCGACATGGAGAAGCTCGGCGGCCTGATCCATCGCATGCCGCAGACCGCGGTGGTGTTCCTGATCGGCTGCATGTCGATCGCGGCGCTGCCGCCGCTCAACGGCTTCGTCTCCGAGTGGCTGACCTTCCAGGCGATCCTGCTGAGCCCGCAGCTCCCGCAATGGGGCCTGAAGTTCGCCGTGCCGGCGGTCGGCGCCCTGCTGGCGCTCGCCGCGGCGCTCGCCGGGGCCTGCTTCGTCAAGGCGTTCGGCGTGGTGTTCCTGAGCCGGCCGCGCTCGCCGGCCGCCGCGCAGGCGCGCGAGGTCGACGGCTTCATGCTCACCGCGATGCTGATGCTGGCCTGGCTGTGCATCCTGGCCGGCACGCTGCCCGGCTTCGTGGTCGATGCGCTCGCTCCCGTCGCCCGCGAGCTCGCCTTCGTGTCGTTGCCGCCGCAGGCCGGCCTGCCGTGGCTGTCGCTGGTGCCGGTCGCCGACAGCCGCAGCTCCTACAACGGGCTGATCATCTTCTTCTTCCTGATCGCGTCGGGCACCACGACGGCCGTGCTGGTCCACCGGCTCGCCTCGCGCCAGACCCGCCGCGGCGCCATCTGGGACTGCGGCTACCCGCTCGATTCCCCCGTCACCCAGTACACCGGCTCGAGCTTCGCCCAGCCGATCCGCCGGGTGTTCGGCACCGTGGCGTTCGGCGTCGTCGAGACCGTCGACATGCCGCGGCCCGGCGAGCGGCGCGCCGCGCGCTTCCGCCTGCGGGTGCGCGATCCGGCCTGGCGTTTCCTCTACGGGCCGCTGGCGCGCGGCGTGCTGCGCACCGCCGTGCGGCTCAACCGGCTGCAGTTTCTCACCATCCGCCGCTACCTGGCGCTGGTCTTCGCCGCCCTGATCGTCCTCATGCTGGTGGTGGCGATATGGCGCTGACCATGGATCCGGGGCTCGCCCTCGCCCTCGCGCTGCAGCTCCTGCAGATCACCATCGTGGTGGCGATCGCTCCGCTGATCATGGGCATCACCCGAACGGTGCGGGCGCGTCTTCTCCGTCGGCGCGGGCCGCCGCTCGTGCAGCCCTATCTCGACCTGTGGAAGCTGTTCCACAAGGAGGCCGTGGTCGCCGACAACGCCTCGTGGGTCTATCGCCGCGCCCCTTACGTGATCTTCGCGGCGACCTGGGTGGCGGCCGGCCTGGTGCCGACCTACGCAACCGGGCTCCTGTTCTCCTGGTCGGCCGACCTGATCGCCGTCGTCGCGCTGCTCGGCACGGCGCGTTTCGCCCTGGCGCTCGCCGGCATGGACGTCGGCACCGCCTTCGGCGGGCTCGGCGCCTCGCGCGAGATGATGATCGCCTCGCTGGCCGAGCCGGCCATGCTGCTGATCGCCTTCGCGGTCGCGCTGATCGCCGGCACCACCCAGCTCTCCGCCATCGCGGCGCTGTTCGCCACCGGCGAGGTCGGCGTGCGGGTCTCGCTCGGCCTCGCGCTGCTCGCGCTCGTCATCGTCGGCATCGCCGAGAACGCCCGCATTCCGGTCGACAACCCGGCGACCCATCTCGAGCTCACCATGGTGCACGAGGCGATGATCCTCGAATATTCCGGGCGTCATCTCGCCATGATCGAGGCGGCGGCCCAGCTCAAGCTGGTGCTCTACTTCTCGCTGGTCGCCTGCCTGTTCGCGCCGTTCGGCATGGCGACGGCCGACAAGTCGCTCGCCGGGATGGCGCTCGGCCTCGTCACCTGGCTCGGCAAGATCGTCGCCTTCGCGGTGCTGCTGCCGATCGCCGAGACGACGGTCGCCAAGATGCGGGTGTTCCGCTATCCGGCGTTCCTCGGCAGCGCCTTCGCGGCCGCGGCGCTCGCCGTGTTCCTGCGCTTCGTGTCGCGGGGGTTCTGATGAAACGGTGCAGCCCGACATCCGGAGTCGTCATGCCCGGGCTTGTCCAGGGCATCCACGCCCTTTCGCTCCGCGCAGCCCGCAAGACGTGGATGGCCGGGACGAGCCCGGCCATGACGGAGCAGCGGGCGTCGAAGGACATCTCGGCATGAGCGCGCTGTGGTTCGACATCGCGCATCTGTTCGCCGCCGGCGTGCTGGTGCTCAGCCTGATGCTTCTTTATCAGGACCGCATCACCGCGGTGATCAACGTGTTCGCCCTGCAGGCCGTGGTGCTGTCGCTGTCGGTCGGCTGGCAGTCGATCGTCCAGGGCGCACCGCATCTGCTCGCCACGGCCGCCATCGCGCTCGTCGCCAAGGGCGTGATCATCCCGATGGCGCTGCACCGGATCGTCCGCAAGCTCGACGTTCACCGCGAGGTCGAGCGCGTCGTCTCGGGCGGGCCGACCATGCTGGCCGGGCTCGGCCTGGTCGCGTTGTCGATCCTCCTGGTGCAGCCCGTCGTCGAGACCGCCGATCCGGTCGCCCGCGAGGACTTCGCCTTCGCGCTCGCCGTCGTGCTGCTCGGGCTCCTCCTGATGATCACGCGGCGCAACGCCGTCACCCAGGTGGTCGGCTTCATGTCGCTGGAGAACGGCCTGATCCTCGCCGCCACCGGCGCCAAGGGCATGCCGCTGGTCGTCGAGGTGTCGGTCGCCTTCTCGGTGCTGATCGCCTTCATCGTGTTCGGCGTCTTCGTCTTCCGCATGCGCGAGCGGTTCGACACCGTCGACGTCAACGTGCTCGAACGCTTCCGCGGCGAGCGACGGGAGCATCTGTGATGGGGGCGTCGCGGAACAGGGAATGGTTGGATCGAGACGGGCCTCGCGGGGACGCTCCTACGTGGGGCTACCCCCCTCCCTGTCCCTCCCCCACAAGGGGGGAGGGAGCAGGCTGCGGCGAGCCGTCGAACCGCCGGATCAGAATCGATCCCGCGTATTGGCTTCACAGCGTGTCGGCTCTGGCGTTCCCTCCCCCCTTGTGGGGGAGGGACAGGGAGGGGGGTGAGCCCCGAGCTCCGGGCTCGATCGGCGACCAGAGGAACGGCCGATGATCGCCGAGCTCGTCGCCGCGCTGCCCGTGTCGCCGTCGACGCTCGTGCTGGTGGTGCCGACGCTCGCCGTGCCGGTGCTCGCCGTGATCTCCGGCTACCGGACGAGCGCCGGCCTCAACGTGCTCGCCTCCGGCCTCACGCTCGCCGCCGCGCTGATGCTGCTCGCCATGCCGCACGCGCGCGGCGACTTCCTGATCGTCGACGACTTCAACATCTTCCTCGTGGTGCTCACCGCCTTCGTCGGCTTCACCACCAGCATCTACAGCGCGAGCTACATCGGCCACGAGCTGGAGACCGGCAAGCTGACGCCGGCGTTCCTGCGCTTCTATCACGCCATGTACCAGGCCATGATGGGCGCCATGAACCTCGCGCTCCTCTCCAACAACATCGGGCTGATGTGGGTGGGTCTCGAGGTCGCGACCCTCGCGACCGTCATGATGGTCGGCATCTATCGCACCGCCGAGGCGATCGAGGCGGCGTGGAAGTACTTCATCCTCGGCAGCGTCGGCATCGGGCTCGCCTTCTTCGGCACGATCCTGATCTACATGGTGTCGTCGAGCGTGATCGGCAGCGGCGTGCCGGCGATGGCGTGGGACGAGATCGTCCGCAACGCCGCCCTCCTCGATCCGAAGCTGCTGTCCCTCGCCTTCGTGTTCCTCCTGGTCGGCTACGGCACCAAGGTCGGGCTCGCGCCGTTCCACGCCTGGCTGCCGGACGCCCACGCGGAAGGTCCGACGCCGATCTCGGCCGTGCTGTCGGGCCTGCTCCTCAACGTCGCGCTCTACGCGCTGCTGCGCTTCAAGATGGTGCTGGCCGGCAACCCGGCGACCATCGACGTCGGCGCCATCCTGACGACGCTCGGGCTGGTCAGCCTCGTCTTCGCCGGCTTCATGCTGTACCGGCGGCGCGACATCAAGCGGCTGTTCGCCTACTCCTCGATCGAGCACATGGGCATCGCCACCTTCGCGTTCGGCATCGGCGGGCCGCTCGCCAACTTCGCCGGGCTCTTGCACATGACCATGCACTCGCTGGTCAAGTCCGCGATCTTCTTCGCCGTCGGCCATGTCGCCCAGGCCAAGGGGACGCAGCGGCTCGCCGACATCGGCGGGTTGTCGTCGACGCATCCGGTACTGGCGGTCGGCTTCGCGCTCGGCGTCGTCGCGATCGTCGGGCTGCCGCCCTTCGGCGTGTTCATGAGCGAGTTCCTGCTCGTCTCCACGGCCTTCTCGCGCCAGCCGATCCTCACCGTCGTGCTGATCGCCGGCCTGGTGCTGGCTCTCGGTGCATTGTTGATGCGGATGCAACAGGTCGTGTTCGGAGAGCCACGTGGACGATCGGAGCCCGTGAAGGCCTCCTACGTGCCGCTGTTCGTCCATCTCCTGCTCGCATTGATCGCCGGCCTGTGGTTGCCGGAGGCGCTGGTGCGCTGGTTCCGCGGCGTCGCCGCGCTGCTCGGGTGACCGCGATGGCCGACCCCACCAAATCCGAGACCGCGAAAGCCGACACGGCGAAGGGCGGGGACCGCATCACGGCGCTGCTCGCCGACGCCGACGTCGCCGGGCCGCAGCGCCCGTGGCCACGCTATCGGGTCGATGCCACCGTGTTCGAGGCGATCGCCAAGCTCCTCGGCGAAGGCGAGCGCGACCTTCTCGGCCTGTGGGCCGAGACCGGGGCCGTGCATCTCGCGCTGCGCCGGGTCGGCGAGGATCCCTGCGTCGTCTCGACGCCTGTGATCGACGGCCGGTTTCCGTCGGTCGGTATCCGCCACGCGCCGGCGATCCGGCCCGAGCGGGCGATCCGCGATCTGTTCGGCTACGAGCCGGTCGATGCGCCCGACCTTCGGCCGTGGCTCGACCACGGCGCCTGGACGGCGTCGGCGCCGCTCGGCGCGGCCGGGCCTGCGGTGCCGCGCGACCCCGCGGACTACCCCGTCCTTCCCGTGACCGGGGAGGGCCTGCATCAGATTCCTGTCGGCCCCGTGCATGCCGGCATCATCGAGCCCGGCCATTTCCGCTTCACGGCGAACGGCGAGACCGTGGTGCGGCTGGAGGAGCGGCTCGGCTACGTCCACAAGGGCATCGACGGGCTGCTGATCGACGCGCCGCTCGACCGCGCCGCCAAGGTGGTGGCGCGCGTCTCCGGCGACTCGACGGTCGCTTCGAGCTTCGCCTTCGCCCGCGCCGTCGAGGCGGCGCTCGGCGTCGCGCCGCCGCCGCGCGCCGTCGTGGTGCGCGGCGTGATGGCGGAGCTCGAGCGGCTCGCCAATCACTTCGGTGACATCGGCGCGATCTGCAACGACGCCGCCTTCGCGATCGTGCTGGCCCACTGCGGCATCTTTCGTGAGAAGATCCTCGCGGCGTCGGCCGCCGTGTTTGCGCACCGGCTGATGATGGACATGATCGTGCCGGGCGGCGTCACGACGAACATAACGGCCGAAGGGGCGAAGCTGATCGTCGAGACGCTCGACGCGATCACGCCGGCCTTCGAGGAGATCGTGCGACTCTACGAGGACACGCCGTCGATCCAGGATCGCACCTGCGGCACCGGGCATCTTTCGGCGGACCTCGCGCGCCGCTTCGCCGCCGGCGGCCCGGTCGGTCGCGCTTCCGCGCGCGACTTCGACGCGCGGCGCGATCTCGCCTACGCGCCCTATGCGGGCCGCGTCTTCGAGGTACCGGTGCTCACCGCCGGCGACGTCGACGCCCGCATCCAGGTGCGCACCCGCGAGGTCGCCGCATCGATGAAGCTGATCCGCGAGCTTTTGCGCGCACTGCCGGCCGGCCCGGTCTTCGCAGCCCTGCCGGACGCGACCGAGGCGTGCGAGGGCATCGCCGTCACCGAGGCGTTCCGCGGCGATCTCCTGGTGTGGCTGCGCTTGCTGCCGGGCCGAATCGTCGCGCGCGGCCACGTCCGCGACGCCTCGTGGTTCCAGTGGCCGTTGCTCGAGGCGGCGATCGAGAACAACATCGTCGCCGACTTCCCGCTGTGCAACAAGTCGTTCAACTGCTCGTATTCGGGAGCGGATCTGTGAGCACCGGGTCGTCCGTCGGGAGCCGTAGGGTGGGCAAAGGCGCGCAGCGCCGTGCCCACGCGGTCGGTGTGCGGACCGTCTCGTGCGGCCGGTGGTGGGCACGCTTCGCTTTGCCCACCCTACGTGCTCCGAGCTCGATCGTGGATGGCCGAGCCGAGCCCGGCCATGACGGGGCCGGAAGGCCGGGGCACCTCACGGCAGGCACGAGGCCCCCATGCGCACCCTGATCCTGAAATCGCTGTTCGCGCGGCCCGTGACGCTGCCGGCGCCCGATGCCTCGGCGGCGGCGCTCGACGAGGTGGGGCGCGCGCTGGAGAGCCGGGTGCGCCGCGTCTACGGCCGCTCGCTGTCGATCCGCGAGGTCGACGCCGGCTCGTGCAACGGCTGCGAGCTCGAGATCCACGCGCTCAACAACGCCGTCTACGACTGCGAGCGCTTCGGCCTGAAGTTCGTCGCCTCGCCGCGCCATGCCGACGTGTTGATGGTGACGGGTCCGGTCGCCCGCAACATGACGGTCGCGCTGGAGCGCACCGTCGCGGCGACGCCGGCGCCGAAGTTCGTCGTCGCGGTCGGCGATTGCGCGGCGGGCTGCGGCGTGTTCGGCGAAAGCTACGCGGTGGTCGGCGCGGTCGACAAGGTCGTGCCGGTCGATCTCACGCTGCGCGGCTGTCCGCCGCGCCCGATCGATCTCCTGCAGGGCCTGATCGCGCTGGTCGACAAGGTGAGCGGCCGCGCCCCGCGCTGAGCCGCTCGCACCGGCGTCCCGAACGGAGAACGGCCGAGCGCGAGCCCGGCCGTTCTTGCATCCGCAAAGATGCGTGCCGTCGTCGCCGGCACGAGCAGGTGATCAGGAGATCGTCACCAGCGGCTGGTCGGCGTCGACCGCGTCGCCGTCCTTGACGTGGATGCCCGTGATGGTGCCGGCCTTGTGGGCGCCGATCACGGTCTTCATCTTCATCGCCTCGAGCACCACGACCTGATCGTCGACGTCGACCTTGTCGCCGATCTTGACGCTGACCTCGAGCACCACGCCGGCGAGCGGGGCGAGGCGGTCGTCGGCACCGCCCGACGGGCCGGCCCCCTCCTTGGCGGCGGGCGCCGCAGGTGCGGCGGCGGGCGCCGGAGCCGGGGCCGGGGGCGGCGCGACCGGGGCGGGCGCGGGCCGCGGCGCGGCGACCGGAGCGTAGGCGACGGGCGCCGGAATCGGAGCGGGCGTGTAGGCGCCGGACTCGGTGACGTCCTCGACGACGACGTCGAAAACCCGGCCGTCGACAGTGATCCGCAGGTGTCTCATCATGATTGGTCTCGTCCCGAACGGCGCGATGTCAGTGGTTGTTGGGCTTGTAAGGCGAGTGCGAGGCATGGTGGCGCGTGCGCGCCTGCGAGATCCAGCCGGAGCCGGGCCGTGCTTCGCCGATATAGACGATACGATGGCTGCCGAAGGCCGCCGCCGCGATCGCGGCGATCACGGCGAGGTCGTCGGCTCCGACGCCGGGGCCGAGCACCGGGGCGGCGTGCGCCGGCGCGGCGGCGGGAACCGCAGCGGTCGTCGCGGCCGGCTGGCGGCGCGTCATGATCCTCACCGTGACGATCGCCGTCAGGGCGGCGACCACGGCGCTCACCAGGAAGGAGCCGTAGAGCTGGAGGAGGAGGCCTCCCATCTCCTGAGTCATGGTCGATGGACTCCGTTGCTGAGCGTCATGGCGGTCCGTGCGTCGTTGCCTGGAAGTTGCGTCACAGCGGAATGAGCCCGTGCTTCTTGGCCGGCCGCAGCTCGCGCTTGGTCAGGAGCTTACGCAGCGACAGCGAGACCGTGGCCCGGGTCATCTCCGGCTCGATGATGTCGGTGATGTAGCCCTTGGAGGCGGCGAGGTAGGGCGAGGCGAACTCGTTCCTGTAGAGCTCGACGAACTCCTTGCGCTTCTTCGTCTTGGCGCCGGCGTCCTCGATCGCCTTCAGTTCCTTGCTGTACAGGATGTTGACGGCGCCTTCGCCGCCCATCACGGCGATCTGCGCGGTCGGCCAGGCGTACACCACGTCGGCGCCCATCTCCTGGCTGCACATCGCGAGATAGGAGCCGCCATAGGCCTTGCGGGTCACGATGGTGATCTTCGGCACGGTGGCGCTGGAATAGGCGAACAGCATCTTGGCGCCGTGCCGGATGATGCCGCCGCGCTCCTGGTCGATGCCGGGCAGGAAGCCGGGCACGTCGACGAAGGTCACGATCGGGATGTTGAAGGCGTTGCAGAAGCGGATGAAGCGCGCGCCCTTGTCGGAGGAGTCGATGTCGAGGCAGCCGGCCTTCTCCATCGAGTTGTTGGCGAGCACGCCGACGATGATGCCCTGCACGCGGCCGAAGCCGACGATCAGGTTCTTGGCGAACTGCGCGTGGATCTCGAACAGGTCGCCGTCGTCGAGAACGCGCCGCACGATGGCGTGCATGTCCATCGGGTCGGAGGCGTCGGATCGCACCAGCGCGTCCATGCCGCGGTCCGGCTCGAGATCGAGCTCCGGCGTAGGGTCGTGCGGCGGATCCTCGGTGTTGTTGCTCGGGAAGAACGACAGGAGCTTGCGGGTCAGCTCGATCGCATGCGCGTCGTCGTCGGCGAGCAGGTGGACGTTGCCGCTCACCGCGGCGTGCATCTCGGCGCCGCCGACGTCGTCCATGCTCACGTCGCGGCCCGACACCGACTTGATCACCTGCGGGCCGGTGATGAACATCTGGGCGTTCTGCCGCGTCATGATGATGAAGTCCATCAGCGCGGGCGAGTAGGAGGCGCCGCCGGCGCAGGGGCCGGCGATGATGGCGATCTGCGGCACCACGCCGGAGAGCACCACGTTGCGGTAGAACACCTCGCCGTAGCCGGAGAGCGCGTCGATCCCCTCCTGGATGCGGGCCCCGCCCGAATCCTTGAAGCCGACCAGCGGCACGCCGTTCTTCTCGGCGTAGTCCATGGCCCACACGATCTTCTGGCCGTGCATCTTGCCGAGCGTGCCGCCGACGACCGTGAAGTCCTGGCTGAAGGCGGCGATCTGGCGGCCGGCCACGTAGCCGGTGCCGACCACGACGCCGTCGGCCGGGATCTCGACCTCGCTCATGCCGAACGCCGTGCAGGCGTGCTTGGCGTGGGCGCCGTACTCCTGGAAGGTGCCGTCCTGGAGCAGTCCGGCGAGCCGCTCGCGCGCCGTCATCAGCCCCTTGGCGTGGCGCTCGTCGGTCTTCTTGGCGCCGCCGGCGGCCATGATCTTCCCGCGCCGCTTCGCGAGAGTCGACCGTAGTTCCTCGTCGAGCGCCATTGCCCGCCCCCTTCGTCACCGATGCCTGTTGGAAGACGCCGTGTCGTCCGTCCAGGATCGCACGCGGCCTTCGCTCACATCACCCCGCGACCGCGTCCGGAGCGACTACAACATAAGGCCGTGGCCTCGTCGATTCCCTCCGGCCGTCACGGCACCTCACATCAGAGCCAAAAACCAAGATAATTCAATAAGCACTGATCCGGAGTGGATTGTGACGGGGAGCCGCTATGACGCAGCGGCACGGATGGCTCTCCAGACTTTTTCGGGGGTCGCCGGCATCGTGACCGGATCTGCTCCGATGCGCAGGAGCGCGTCGGCGACCGCGCTGGCGATCGCCGACAGTGAACCGACCGTTCCGGATTCGCCGGCGCCCTTGACGCCGAGCGGGTTGGTGGCGGTCGGCACCTCGTTCTCACCCAGCAGGATCGGCGGGAAGTCGGAGGCGCGCGGCATCGCGTAGTCGGTGAACGCGCCGGTGACGAGCTGGCCGCTCGGGTCGTAGACGATCGCCTCCATCAGCGCCTGGCCGGCCCCCTGCGCGATGCCGCCGTGGATCTGGCCCTCGACGAGCAGCGGGTTGATCATCCGCCCGACGTCGTCGACGGCGGCATAGCGGACGAGCGTGACGACGCCGGTGTCGCGGTCGATCTCCACCTCGGCGACGTGACAGCCGTTCGGATAGGTCCGCACCCCGCCGTCCGAGGTGTGGGACTCGAACAATCCGGGATCGACGCCCTTCGGCAGCCTCGCCGGCGCGAACGAGGCGCGCGCCACCTCGGCGAGGCCGAGGCCGCGGTCGGTGCCGGCCACCGTGAAGCGGCCGTCGGCGAAGGCGATGTCGGCCGGATCGGCCTCCAGGAGCCCGGCGGCAATCAGCCGCGCCTTGGCGACGATCTTGTCGGCGGCGGCCACGATGGCGCTGCCGGCCGTGACGGTCGAGCGCGAGCCGAACGTGCCGGTGCCGATGTCGACCTCGGCCGTGTCGCCGTACCGGAACTCGATCTGGTCGGCCGGCAGGCCGAGCCGGTCGGCGACGATCTGGCGGAACGTCGTCTGGTGGCCCTGGCCGTGGTCGTGGGTGCCGACCGACACCGTGACGGAGCCGCCGGGATCGAAGCGGATGTCGGCGTGCTCGATCAGCCCGCCGTTCGACGCCTCCACCGTGCTCGACACGCCGATCCCGCGCAGCTTTCCGCGCGCCCGGGACTCCGCCAATCGGTGCGGGAAACCATCCGCATTCGCCAGCGCCAGCGCATCCGAGATGTTCTTGCCGAAGTCGCCGCAGTCGTAGGTGTAGACCAGCGCGGTCTTGTAGGGCATCGCATCGGCGGGAATCGTGTTGCGACGGCGGAGCTCCACCGGGTCGAGGCCGAGCTCGCGGGCGGCCGCGTCCATCATGGTCTCGATCACATAGGCGGCCTCGGGCCGGCCGGCGCCGCGATACGGCCCGGTGATCATCGTGTTCGACAGCACGCCCGTCACCTCGACTCGGATCGCCGGGATCACGTAGGTGCCGGCGAGCACGCCGAGATTGTTGAGCGGCGGGCCGGCGGTTCGGTCGGCGCCGTAATAGGCGCCGAGATTGGCGTAGGTCTTCACCCTCAGCGCCAGGACGCGCCCGTCGGCGTCGAGGGCGATCTCGGCGTCCGTGATATTGTCGCGGTGATGCTCGTCGGACAGGAACGTCTCGCTGCGGTCGGCCGTCCAGCGCACCGGGCGGCCGGTCAGCTTCGCCGCCAGGCAGGCGAGGGCGTATTCGGGGGCGACTTGGCCGCGCGCCCCGAAGCCGCCGCCGACATTCTCCGAGATCACGCGGAGGCGGGCCTCGGGCATGTGCAGGATCTCGCCGGCGAGAATCCGGCGCAGCGTGTGGGGCGCCTGGGTGGTGCAGCGGAGCGTCAGGCGGCCGCCGCGCGGATCCGGCTCGGCGAGGCAGCCGCGCGGCTCCATCGGATTGGCCAGCACCCGGCTGATCGTCAGCCGCCGTGTCACCACACGGGCAGCGCCGGCGATCGCCCGCGCGGTCGCGGCGGCGTCCCCCAGCGCATGAAAGAAGGCCTCGTTGTCCGGGCAACCGTCGTGGACGGCGAGCGCGCCGGGCGCGATGGCATCGGCCAGCGTCGGCACCGCGGGGCGAGGGGTGTACGCGACCGCGACCGCCTCGGCGGCGTCCTTGGCCTGGTTCAGGGTCTCGGCGACGACGAGCGCCACCGCCTCGCCGACATGGCGGACCCGATCGGTCGCCAGCATCGGCTGCGGCGTCACGAAGGCCGGCGACCCGTCTCGTCGGGTTCGCCGGGTGTGGGGGCGCTGGGTGCCGAGCGCCGCCGCCGCGGCGTCGCGCCCGGTCAGGACCAATACGACCCCCGGCATGCTCCGGGCCGCCTCGGCGTCGATCCCGAGAATGTCGGCATGGGCGTGCGGGGAGCGGACCACCACGGCGCGCAGCTCGCCCGGCAGTGCCACGTCGCCGACATAGCGGCCCTGCCCGCGCAGCAGGTAGGGATCCTCCTCCCGCCGCACCGGCTGGCCGATCCCGAACTCGCCCATCGCTCCCCCCACATGGTCATCCCGGGCGCCACAGGTGCCCCGACGGTCGTTTATAAATGTCTGTTATGCCGAGGCTTCGAGCGGCTGCAAGCCGCCGCGGCGCGTCATCCGCGGATCGCGCCCGGCATGCTAGGCTTGTGACACGGGCATGCCGGCCCTTCGGCCATGATGGGACACCGTCCGGGCAGGCCGCCGGCGGCGCCCCGGTGCAGGCTCGGGGCGTCCGGGTTCAGCGGGGATCGAACCGACCGATGGATGGGATGCACCACGCTGAGATGGCGCCGATTTCGCCTAGCCAGCGAGGCCCGAGTGTTGCACATCTGCCGCACCCGGTCCCGATCGACGCGACGGCCTCGATCCATGCCCGACGAGTTTGAACCCGTGCCATTTTCCGCGCGACTACCCTCACGAGCCGACCGTTGAAAGCCGATTCAAAGACTTCGGACGACGACCTGATCGCTCGGATCGCCGACGGCGACCGGCTCGCCATGCAGGTGCTGTTCTCCCGTCATCACGTGCGGGTCTATCGGTTCGTTCTGCGGATCGTCGGTCACCAGTCGGTGGCGGAGGACTTGATCAGCGAGGTGTTCCTCGACGTATGGCGGCAGGCCGGCCGGTTCGAAGGCCGCAGTGCCGTCTCGACGTGGCTCCTCGCGATCGCGCGGTTCAAGGCGTTGTCGGCGATCCGGCGCAAGAGCGACGAGGAGCTCGACGACGAGGCGGCATCGGCGATCGAGGATCCGTCCGACGATCCCGAGGTCGCGGTGCAGAAGAAGGACAAGGGTGCGGTGTTGCGGAAGTGCCTCCAGTCGCTGAGTCCGGAGCACCGGGAGATCATCGACCTCGTCTACTACCACGAGAAGTCGGTGGAGGACGTGGCCGGCATCGTCGGCATCCCGGAGAACACCGTGAAGACTCGCATGTTCTATGCGCGCAAGAAGCTGGGTGAGCTGCTGAAGGCGGCCGGGGTCGAGCGAGGTTGGCCATGATGACGACGGACGAACGAGGTCTCGACCGCGCCGCGCTCGAGGAGATGCTGCCGTGGCACGCCGCCGGCACGCTCTCGCGCGAGGAGGCCGAGGCGGTCGAGCAGGCGCTCGCCCGCGACCCCGAGCTGGCGCAGCGCTTCGAGCTGGTCTGCGAGGAGATGGCCGAGACCGTTCACCTCAACGAGAGTCTCGGGGCGCCCTCGGCGCGCGCCATGGACCGCGTGCTCGCCGCGATCGCGGCGGAGGAGGGGCCCGCCCGCCGGACGCGGGCCGCCGGGTTTCTCGGCCGACTGACCGGTGTCCTCGGCGCGCTGTCGCCGTCGGCCCTCGCCTGGGCCGGGGCCGCCGCCGCGCTCGTCATCGTCGTGCAGGCGAGCGTCATCGCCGGGCTCAGCCTCGCTCCGCAGGAGGGCGGCAAGCTCGAGATGGCCTCCTACGAGGGCTCCGCAGGCCCGGCCGCCGAGGCGACCGGAACGTTCGCGCTGATCCGCTTCCAGCCGCAGGCGAGCGCCGCCGACATCACCCGCGTCATGGAGGCGGGCCGGATCGCGATCGTCGACGGCCCGAAACCCGGCGGCCTGTTCAAGGTCCGCCTCTCCGACCAGGCGCTCGACGACGCCGAGCTCGGCCGCGTCATCGCCACCCTGCAGGCCGAGACCGCGGTGGTCGGCTTCGTCGCCAAGTCCCAGTGATCCCGTCCCGGTGATCTGGTCGCGATGACCACGTCCCGGTGACGACATCGCGGTGACGACATCGCGGTGGCGATCTCGCCGTCAGCTCGGGCGGGATCGGCGAGCGCCCGCATGCGATGCGGCCGAACCGATCAGGTCGCAACCGCACACCGGTCCTCGTCTCTTTACCCGGAGGCTTCCGGTCGATCGATGCGCGCTTCCGATGCTGCACTGCGGCCTGAGATGTGCGGCGCATGACGAGCTGATCATCTCGGGTCGAAAATTGTCCGCGATGCCCGGTCGTCGTGCGCGACTGTTGCAGATTTGCACGCTGTTGCAGGCTTGTCGCATTATCGTGAAAAATACGATGGTGGGTGACCGAGGCATCGCCATAAAGTCGTCACTGCGGCGCGTCGCTGATTCGGTCGCCTTTCTGTACGCGAGTTCCACCCTCGGGATCTCACAGAGAACGGGCGACTCTCATGCCCACGACGATTCCGCGTGCCTTCTCGGCCGCGACCAGCCGCAAGGGCCTCGATCTGGCCGAGCGGCGCCGCGCTCATCTGGTCGACCTCTACAAGTCGGGCCGATGGCGCCGTTACTTCGACGAGCAGGAGTTCCTGGCGCGCACCCGCGAGGCGATCCGCGAGGTCGAGTTCTGGACCGCCGCCATCGCGCTCTGGGACGAGCCCGGTGCGGCCGCCGCGGCCCCTGCACCCGAGCTGGAGACCGCGCCTGCGCCGCCACGAGAGCCCGCCCCGGAAATCCGCATGGCGTCGACGGCTGCGACCCCCGATCGTCCCTTCGAGGAGATCGCCGCCACGGTCGAAGCGATACCTGCGGCGGTGGTGAGCCAGGCGCCGAGCGGTGCCGATCAATCCTCCGCGGTGCTCGCCGGCTTGTCGTGACCGGCCTCCTCGAGCCACGTTTCGGCCTTCCACCAGACATGCTCGAGCCCGCACAGCGGGCAGCGTGACAGGATCAGCGTGTCGGGCAGGGCCGCGAAGGTGGCGTCCTCGATCTCGATTCGGGTCGAGACGGGCTGGCCCCGATAGGGGCAGCGGGCCATGACGATCTTCATGCCGTGCCCCGCGCCGGAGATGTCGGCTTCGTCGTCGAACGCGGATCGGGAGCGGAAGACACGGGGCAGCGATGATCGTGGCGGTTCGGACGGGAGGCACTATCGCGTGTCGGGGCCGCCCGGCGCGTCTTGGTGCGATTACTTAGTTCGCGGCCGCGCGCGGCACGCCGTCCCCGCCGCCGGCGGCCACGGCGGCGGGTGCCGGATCGAGGCCGATGCGGCCCCAGCCGGGCAGCTTGAGGGCCGGGTGCCGCAGATCGAGGCCGGCGACGAGGCCGAGCAGATTGACCTCGACGCCTTCGACCCAGCCGGCCTTCACCCCGATCACCCCGAAGGCGCTCGCCTCGATGCCGGTGCGGCTGTCGCTCGATCCGACATAGGGGCCGGGCCGGAAATCACGGCCGATCGCGTTCGCCGGCAGGGCGACGCCCAGTTCGGGGACGGCACGCAGAACGCTGGCCACGAACGTGTTGCTGTTCGGCCCCGGCCACACCCGGTAGTCGCCCGCATCGGCCCATCGATAGGTGCGGACGGCCTCGCGGATGCGGGGGATCAGCGCCTGCGCGGCATCCCCCGACACGTCGGCGACGACGAGCGGTGGATTGCCGTACCAACGGCCGTCCGGAGCCCAGCCGTTCAGCCGCACCGGATTGCCCCAGCCGACCACGTCGAAGCGCGACCAGCTCCGCGCGCCACGCTCCTTGACGACGATCCAGCTGTGCACGGCGACGACGCCCTTCCAGCCGCCGGTCTGCCCGCTCAGCACCAGAACGCGCGCGTCCGGGTGCTCGGCCGCGGGCGGCAGGCTGCCGATGCTCGACCAGTCGGCGTCACGCCAGCTCTTCGGCGCGGCGCCGGCGGCGTGGAGCGTCGCGCGCACGGCGAGCGGCAGCAGGAAGACGGCGAGAAGGGCGAGGATCACGATGCGGCGGCGACGCGACCGAGGCCGTTTCGGCAGGGCTTCGGACGGCAGCGGTGCCGGGGAGGAAAGGGCGGGCGGCTCCGTCATGGCGCGGCATCATACATGGTGCGCCACCCGCCGGCATGCCAGGGCCGGCGACGAACGTCCGGGTGCGGGCCCCCGGGCGTTCGTCAAACGCCCCGGGCGTTCTTCGAACTCGGTGTTCGCGTTTGCCGGTTCGAGCACGCGATCCACGATAGACGCTGAAATACGATCCGAAGCCGCTCTCCTTCGTCGCGCGCCGCGAAGGCCGAGCACCCGGTACGCCGCGGCAGTTCGACTGAACGACGACCTCCGGGGGCCAGGGATTCGTCCGCCTGCGCGGACGACGACCACCGCGGGCGCGGCTGACAGGTCTGACGAAGGCGATGGATGCGCGGGTCGAGCCCGCGCATGACACCGTGCCGCGATCGCCCCGAGAGGGCGAACGCGGCCGGCCGTCGTGATCGGCACCCTGCGGGGAGCTGATCACGATGCGGCCGGCCGGCCGATCACGAGCTGCTGCGCAGCCAATCGTCGACGTCCTTCTTCACCTGGTCGCGGGTGTAGCCGTAGCGATCCTGGAGCTTGCCCTCGAGCTGCTCACGCTTGCCGTCGATGGTCGTGAGATCGTCGTCGGTGAGCTTGCCCCACTTCTCCTTGACCGTGCCCTTCACCTGCTTCCAGTTGCCTTCGATGCGATCCCAGTTCATGCGATGCCTCCGTTCGCTGATGCCTGGGGAACGGCGCCGACAGACCGCGGTTCCGCCGGCCGGTGCGGCGAAACGCCGGCCCCCGCGGCTCTTGATCGGGAGGTGGCGCGACCTACCGGGCCGCGACGGCGGCGACGAGAAGGTGCTGGAGTGCGGCCACGAGGCGATCCTGCGCAGCGATCGGACCACGACCGAGCCGGCGCCGTGACGCGGACCGGTTTCGGTCGCGCAGCCGGTGCAGCGGTGGCACGTGCACGAACACGACGAGCCGTGGTCCGCCCGACATCTGCGCGGCCTCCAGGGCGCGCCAATAGGCGTAGTTGCACAGATAGCCGCCGGCGTGGCGTGACGAGAGCGGTGCTAGGCCGCCCTGCCGCAGCGCCGCGGCGAGGTGGGCGACCGGAAACCGTCCGGGCCGAAAGAACGGCGCGCCCGGCGCGATCCTGATCTCGTCGCTGCGGACGCCGCCGGCATCCGGAACCAGGATGGTCCTGCGATTGCGCGCCACCATCTCGATTCGCACCCGATCGGCCCGCGTCGCGACGCCGAGCAGCACCACGACCTCGGGCGTCTCACGCGCGAGCAGCATCGGCAGGTCGCGATCGACCGCGTCCCACCGCGTCTCGAACACGTGGCCGACGAGACGATGCGCGGCGAGCGCCGGCCGGCGGCGCCTGATCAGGTCGCGCACGATCGCCGCGGTCGGGTTCGACGCCGCCCCGGGAAAGCGCCCGAAGCCGGTGATCAGCAGGGTGGTCATACGGCGCAACGCTGTTCCGGAGCAACCAGAATGCCGTCGTGTCGGAGAGTGGGCAAAGCCGCGAAGCGGCGTGCCCACGCGGTCGTGAAGAGAAGCTGACGATCCGAAGGTGGGCTCGCTTCGCTTTGCCCATCCTACGGACTCGCGTCGCCTTCACCACTTCAGCGCGGCGAAAATCTGGTCGACGGCGACGGCCGGCGACAGGCGGCCGTCGGCCACCTCGGCCTCGATCTGTGGCAGCTTGGCCGTCAGCGTCGGGTCGGAGGCGATGCGACCGTGGACGCGGTCCTCGACCATCGACCACATCCACTTGACCTGCTGATCGCGCCGCCGTGCCGCGAGCTCGCCCGTCTTCGTCATGGTGTCACGGTGCTCGACCACCTTGGTCCACAGCGCCGCGAGCCCGTCGCCCGTGTAGGCCGAGTAGGTGACGACCGGCACCTGCCAGTTCGGCGAGCGCGGCGACAGGATGTGCAGGGCGGCCCGGTACTCGGCCGCGGCGGCGCGGGCGCGGGCGAGATTGTCGCCGTCCGCCTTGTTGACCGCGATCATGTCGGCGAGCTCGACCAGGCCCTTCTTGATCCCCTGCAGCTCGTCGCCGGCGCCCGGCAGCATCAGGGCCAGGAACATGTCGGTCATGTCGGCGACCGCCGTCTCCGACTGGCCGATGCCGACCGTCTCGACCAGGATCACGTCGTAGCCGGCCGCCTCGCAGATCAGCATGGTCTCGCGCGTCTTCGCCGCGACGCCGCCGAGCGTGCCGGCCGAGGGCGACGGCCGGATGAAGGCGTTCGGATCGGCGGAGAGCTGCGCCATCCGGGTCTTGTCGCCGAGGATCGAGCCGCCGGTGCGGGCCGAGGAGGGGTCGACGGCCAGCACCGCGACCCGGTGGCCGAGCCCGGTGAGATGGCTGCCGAGCGCGTCGATGGTGGTCGACTTGCCGACCCCGGGCGCCCCGGTGATGCCGACCCGCATCGCCTTGCCGGTCGCCGGCAGCAGCTTCTGCACCAGCGTGCGGGCGGCCTGCTGGTGGTCGGCGCGCTTCGACTCGGCGAGCGTGATGGCGCGCGCCAGCAGGGCGCGCTCGCCGGCCCGGACGCCGGCGACGAGGCGGTCGATGTCGGACACCGACGGGACGAGGGCAGGGCGCGGATTCATGGGATTCCTCTCGCTCGTCCCCTGTGTAGAGCAGGACGGCCCGAGGAGGAACGCCCGCCGGCTCGACCGCGCCATGCGTGCGCGGGGGCGGCGATCGTTCCGCTCTTGTCTCCAGCCTCGCGATTATCGGGCATAAACAGGATGCCCGCCGGCGCGGCAGCGGCTGCCGCGTGGCTCTCGGGTCGGGCTAGGATTCCATGGTTAATCAATGGTTTAAAGGCGTGGTTAACGACGATTGAACTTTCCTCTCCCACGCGGCGACCAAACCGATATCATTGGAGAAACCGGCGCCGGAGGGGGGACACTCATGCGCTCCAAAGCACTGATGGGCTCCAAGAACCTGATGCGGCCGACGTCGATCCTGGCGCTGTCGGTCGTCGCGACCACGGTCGCTCTGGCCGTCCCGGTCGGCGCCGCGCATGCCGCCGATCTGGTCTGGGAGGTCGAGAGCCCCTTCCGCTTCTTCAAGCGCACCGCCGCCTTCGATCTGCACGAGCGTGCCTACAAGGGCGTGCGCGGCAATCCGGCCGATCCCGTGCCCGGCAACATCGTGTGGCGCACCGAGCGCAAGCTCAACGATCCCGACTGCCGCGATCCCTCGACGCCGACCTCCTGTGCGGCCACGGCCGGCCGCAACTACGAGAAGAGCCGGCTCGGCTGGGCCGCCCAGACGCTCGACATGACCTGCTACGACCGCGACGCGCGGCCGCGCCGCTATCCGACCGTCTGCGAGCGGCAGTACTCCTGGGGCAAGGCCAAGGAGGACACCATCCTGCCGGACGCCCACACGGTCGTCGTGCGGATCGCGCCCGGGCTGCTCCAGGCCACGGCCGGCGCCGCGCCGGTCGCCGGCGACTGCACCTGGACGTGGCGGCCGCGTCGCGGCGGCGCCGGCGAGACGGCGCGCCAGTCCTGCGCCTCGCCTTACGTGATCAAGCGCGTGCCCTACTCGACCAACCGGGCGGCCTCGGGCGCCGTCGTCTCGGTCAAGCTGCCGGACGGGCGCGAGTTCACCGACGCCAACGTCATCGTCGAGGACGTGCTGGTGGTCGCCATGGGCGACAGCTTCGCCTCGGGCGAGAGCAACCCGGACCGCCCGGTGGTGTTCAGCGCCGGGCGCGAGATGGTCTACGACCCGGTCAACACCCGCGACGACGTCGCCACCCGCTCGATGCGGATGCCGACCTACAGCGTCGCCTCGGCGCCCGATGGCGTGAACCCGAAGTCGCTGCCCAAGCGCCTGATGGAGGACGAGGAGAAGGGCCTGATGTTCCGGCCGACCTCGCCGGAGTTCCAGGCCGCCTTCGACAGACGGCGTGCCCAGTGGTTGTCGGCCGACTGCCATCGCTCGCAATACGGTTATCCGTTCCGGGTCGGCATCCAGCTCGCGCTGGAGGACCGCCACCGCGCCGTCAGCTTCGTCAGCCTCGCCTGCTCGGGCTCCGACACGGTCGAGGGCCTGTTCGGCCCGCGCGAGCCGCGCGAGCAGACCACCGGTCCGAACGCGCAGAAGAGCGTCGTGCCGCAGCTCGACCAGCTCACCGAGCTGATCTGCCGGCCGGGCGCGCCGCGCTCGCGCGACGTCACCTACACGCTGCCCGTCTATCGCTCGGGCTCGACCTCGATCCAGTCGCAGGCCTTCACCAAGTTCTGGTGCCCGCCGGAGAGCCGCAAGCGGCCGATCGATCTCGTGCTGCTCTCGATCGGCGGCAACGACGTCGGCTTCGGCGCGCTGGTCGCCTACGGCATCACCGAGAGCGCCGCCGATCTCGCGCCGATCGCCGGGCTGGTCGGCCACACGCTGCGCTTCGAGCCGTCGGTGGCGCGCGTCTATCTCGACGTGCTCGACCGCCGCATGAAGGCGCTCAAGGACGCGCTGACGGACGGCTTCGGCGTCGACCCCTCGACCGTGCTGCACAACGCCTACGAGCCGGTGGAGTACGACGAGACCGGCCGGGTGTGCGGCACGCAGGCGACGCTCGGGCTCGACGTGCATCCGAAGCTGCAGTTCAGCGCGGCCCGCGTCCAGCAGGTCTCCGATTTCACCCGTGAGCTGCGCGCCCGTCAGGAGTGCATCGCCGACGCCCGCAAGCGGCCCGGCTGCCCGCGGCTCGCCACCGGCACCGGCACCGGCTTCCGCTTCGTGACCGAGCACACGAACCTGTTCGCCAAGCGCGGCGTCTGCGCCCGCGATCCGCAGCGGGCGCTGGTCGATCAGGTCAACATGGCGATGCCGCGCCTCGCGTTGTCGATCGACGACTTCAAGCCCTACTCGCCGGCGGCGGCGCTGCCCTACGGCAAGCGCTGGCGGCTGATCCACAGCCCCAACGACGCCTTCCTCACGGCCAACACGCATGCCGAAGGCATCTCGCCCTTCGACATCCTTCAGCCGGCCTATGCGGCGCTCTACTCCGGCGCCTTCCATCCGACCGCCGAGGGCCACGCCATCGTCGCCGACACGGTGGTCCGCCACGCCCGCGAGATCGTCGATCATCGTGCCGTCGTCGACGCGCGCTAGAACGAGCCAGATCGCTCGTAGGCCCGACGGCCCGCCTCGTCAGCCGGGGTGCCGTCTCTCCGAATCTTGATGGGCCGGCGCGCCGAGGGTGCCGCGGCGCGTTGTCGGCGGACCGGCGCCGATGTTAGCCTCGTGACATCGGTTCCCGGCACCGTCGATGTTCACATCGGTGCCGAGGGTGCCGCCGACGAGGCGCGACGATGGACGACCGTACCGGAGGGGCGGATGCCGCCGATCGGTCCATCGCGGACCGGCGGCCGGTGGAGTCGTTCGAGGCACGCGACGAGCCGCACCCCGTCCGGCGCCGCGCCGGCCGGGAGGTGCGGGCCGGCGATCCGCGCAGCTGGGGCGACGGCCCGATCGCGCGGGCGCGCCGTCCCGCCGAGGCGGTGACGATCGGGTCGCCGCGCCGCCCTGCGAGCGTCCCTGCCGAGACCCCCCCACCCGTAGCGGGATCCGGATCGTCGGCCGCGACCGTCTCTGCCGCGGCCGTTGCGGCCTCGACCGCACCCGAACCATCGTCGGCCGTGGCGACACACCACGACAGCCCGGTGCCGGCCGCTGCGTCGGGCGCCGCCGGCGACGTCGCGGCGACACTTTCGGCAGTCCCGGAACCACACCCGATGACGGAGCGCAGGGCGGCCGGGCGCGCCGCCGACGAGGCCTCGGCGGGGGCGCGCCGCACCGCCGCGGATTCGGAACCCGCCTTGATCGACGCGGCGCGGACGCTCATCGATCGCGCCGCCCGGCTCGCCGATCCGGTCGCGGCGCGGCGCCTGCTCGACGAGGCCGACGTGAAGCTGGCGGTGGCCGCCACGCTCGGCCCGCTCTCGGCCGAGGCGATGCTCGCCTGGGCGGTCGTGACCGCGGCGCTGGCGCGCCGGGCCGAGACGCCGGCCGGAGCCGAGCGGCTGTTCGACCTCGCGGACGACCGCTTCGCCGACGCCGCGCAGCGGCAGCCCGACTGCAGCGACGCCCTCGCCGTGTGGGCCGGCGACCTGGTCGCCCGCGCGGCCGCCTGCGACGATCCGCAGGAGGCCGAGCATCTGCACGGCCTGGCCGACGCCGTGTTCGCGCAGGCGTTGCGGGTCCATCCTCGTCATTACGACGTGCTGTGCGACCGAGTCGCCGCGCTGATCGCGCTCGCGCATCGCGCCGACGACCTCGACGCGGCCGACGCCGTGCTCGACCGCGCCGAGCAGGCCTGCCGGGCGGCGCTCGCTCTGGTGCCCGACGCGACCTACACGTTCGCCTGCATCGCGGCGCTGCGCGGACGCGCCGAGGACTGCCGCGAAGCCCTGGAGGCGGCCGAGCGCGCCGCCACGCTGCCGCCGGCCGAGCACGTCGCCGCCGACGAGGATCTCGCCGCGGTGCGCGGCGAGCCGTGGTTCCGTGAGCTTTTGGAGCGCCGCCGGCCGCGGAGCACGGCGCATTGACGCTGCCGCCCGCGCCTCGCCGCGGCGCATGGGCCCTGATCTCATGATGGCGTGAGCCGCTCAGCGGCCCGGCTCGTTCTGCAGCACCTGCTCGACGTAGGCCTTAAGCGGCGGGAGGTCGTTCTCGACCACGGCCCAGACGATCGCCGGGTCGATCCGGTGATAGGCGTGGCGCAACCGGTTGCCGAAGTCGACGATCCTGGCCCAGGGATTATCGGCCGCGCCGGCTTTCACGATCTCGGGCAGGTGGCGGGTCGCCTCGCAGACGATCTCCAGCGCACGCTCGGTGGCGAACTGGAGGTAACGCTCGGCGGCGTAGTCCGTCGGCGTCTTGTCGGCCAGCAGGATCTCGATGTCGGCGATTGCTCGAAGGATGTGGCGGACGCGGTCCGCGACGGTCGGCGGCATTCGGAACACCTCGATCACGTCATCGGCGATTCGTTCGGCCATCTGAGGCTCGAGCGATCGGCGCATCGTCACCTGGGTCGGAATCCCCGTCGCTTCCTCGACCACGAGCGCCACGCCGGAGAGGTTCAGGAGCGAGAATGCGGCGTCCGGATCGACCTCGATCAGCACGTCGAGGTCGCTGTCCGGCCGCGCGTCGCCGCGGGCGCGCGACCCGAAGATGGCGAGCGCCGTCACGCCCTCGGCGCGGATGTCCTCGGCCCTGGTGCGAAGCGTCGCGATGATCTCGTCGCGGGTCATGGCCCATTCTACAGCCGGCGCCCGGCCGCCGGCCAGACGGTGCGGTCGGTCGGCCTCAATCGTCCTGCTTCGGCGGCGGCGGGTCGCCGCCGAACACGGCGCGGCCCTCGGGCGAGAGGTACTGCGCGAAGGCGCGCCACGGGATCACGACCGTGTAGAGCCCCTCGGCATAGGGACCGACCGCGTAAGGGGAAAAATGCACCGACAGCCCGCCGCTCTTGCCGGGCTCGTTCGAGGGCGCGAGCACCAAGGGCCCGAGCTTGAGGAGCGACGGCGCGATGCCCTTGAGCCATTCGTCCTTCGCCGGGTCGGCGGCGACCTCGACGTCGCGCGCCTTCTTCTCCGTCGCCACGGCGTTCCGGATCAGCGTCGCGAGCGCCCGCATGGTCGGGCCGTCGTCGGCCGTCTCGGTGAAGAGCGGCCGGACGCTCACCTGCTTCTTGGCTTGCGTGTCCCACAGGATGGTGTCGACGACCGTATTGGGATGGGCGCCGCCCGTGAACGCGTAGTCGCGCCGCAGCACGCCGACATAGCGGCCGGCGGTCGAGAACAGCGAATACGCGCGCTCGAAGCCCCAGCGTCGCCCGTCGGAAAAATCGGACGGATCCTGGCGCCAGGCCTTGTCGGCGTCGCGGCGGTTCGCCTCGCCCCATCTCTTTCCTTCGGTGGCGAGGTTCTCGAACAGGCCGGGCGTGCTCTTCAGGGCGCCGTCGACCTCGACCTTGAGGTCGAGATATTTGGTCTTGGCCGACATCACCGTGTCGGCGGCGGCGGGCGCGAGCGCGATCGTCGTGGCGATCAGCAGCACGGCGGCGGTTGCGGCGGCAGTGCGGGGGAGGTGCATCGCGGGAGGTTCCGGATCACGGGGCCAGGCTGCCGTTCGTCTGCAGCAAGGCCTCGCGCTTGGCAATGGCGCGCTCGAGCTTGCGCCGCCGCGCCTCCTTGCGGTCCTCCTTGCGGTCCTCCTTGCCGGAGCCGAGATCGCCGAAATCGGGCATGTCCTCGAGCAGGATCACCAGGAGCCCGGTCACGATCAGGATCGCCAGCACGAGCCAGCGCCGGCCGATCGCGACGATGATCGCGCCGGCGGCGAGCGCACCGCCGATCCCGATCAGCGGGTGGTCGGTCAGCCAATTCAGCTTGAGGCCGACCAGAAAGCACAGCAGCGCCAGCAGCGGGATCGCCAGCACGGCGAGCACGATGTCGCGGGTGCGCATGTGGTTCCGCATCGCGTGGAGGGCCTTCAGCTCGCGGGCGAGCCGGCGGCCGCGGCGCCCGGACACGGGCCGGGCGAAGCGGGACGGCATCGGGGCCGAGGAGGCAGAGGGCGGGGAGGCGGAGCGCGAGGGCATACGGGGGGCACCTGTGAACGAGCCGGCCGGCCTTCGGGGAAAGGCCGGTCGCCACAGGCTTGGTCTCGCGGGTGGGGAGGCGGGTTCAGCCGTTCACAATAGGCTTTGGTGATCGGCTCGGCTGGTCGTTCCGGGGCGGCGCAGAGCGCCGAACCCGGAATCCAGCCCAGGATGTGGAATTTGCCGCTGGATTCCAGGTTCGCAGCTTCGCAGCGCCCCGGAATGAGTGCGTTGCTACTCCGCCGCCTCGCGGGTGTGGCCGAGGCGCTGGTTGAGCTTCTTGACGAGCTCGAGCGCCGCGTCGGCGATCACGGTGCCGGGCGGGAAGATCGCCTCGGCGCCCGACGCCTTCAGGGCGTCCCAGTCCTGCGGCGGGATGACGCCGCCGACCACGATCATGATGTCGGGCCGGCCCTCCGCGGCGAGCGCCGCCTTCAGCTCCGGCACCAGCGTCAGGTGCCCGGCGGCGAGCGACGACACGCCGACGATGTGGACGTCGTTCTCCACGGCCTGGCGGGCCGCCTCGCCGGGCGTCGCGAACAAGGGGCCGATGTCGACGTCGAAGCCGAGATCGGCGAAGGCCGAGGCGATCACCTTCTGGCCGCGGTCGTGACCGTCCTGGCCGACCTTCGCCACCAAGATGCGGGGCCGGCGGCCCTCGTCGCGCTCGAACTGGGCGACCATCTTCTGCACCCGCTCGATCCCCTGCGCCATCGCGCCGGCCTCCCGCTTGTAGACCCCCGAGATCGCCCGGATTTCCGCGCGATGCCGCCCGAACACCTTCTCCAGCGCCAGCGAGATCTCGCCGACCGTCGCCTTCTTCCGCGCGGCGTCGATGGCCAGCGCCAGCAGGTTGCCCTTGGCCGGGTCGGCGGCCGCGTGGGTGAGCGCGTCGAGCGCGGCGTCCACGGCCGTCGGGTCACGCTCCTTGCGCAGCCGCTCGAGCTTCTCGATCTGCATGGTGCGGACGGCCGAGTTGTCGACCTTGAGCACGTCGATGGGGGCCTCGTTCTCGGGCTTGTACTTGTTGACGCCGATCACCGACTGCACGCCGGAGTCGATGCGCGCCTGCGTCTTGGCGGACGCCTCCTCGATGCGCAGCTTGGGGATGCCGGCCTCGATGGCCTTGGCCATGCCGCCGAGCGCCTCGATCTCCTGGATGTGGCCCCAGGCGGTCTTGGCGAGCTCGTAGGTGAGCCGCTCGACGTAGAACGAGCCGCCCCACGGATCGGCGATCCGGCAGGTGCCGCTCTCCTGCTGCAGGAACAGCTGGGTGTTGCGGGCGATGCGGGCCGAGAAGTCGGTCGGCAGCGCGAGCGCCTCGTCGAGCGCGTTGGTGTGCAGCGACTGGGTGTGGCCCTGCGTCGCCGCCATCGCCTCGATCGCGGTGCGCACCACGTTGTTGTAGACGTCCTGCGCGGTGAGCGACCAGCCCGAGGTCTGCGAGTGCGTGCGCAAGCTGAGCGAGCGCGGATCCTTCGGGTCGAACGGCTTGATCAGCTTCGCCCACAGGAGGCGGGCGGCGCGCAGCTTCGCCACCTCCATGAAGAAGTTCATGCCGATCGCCCAGAAGAACGACAGGCGCGGGGCGAACTTGTCGATCGTCAGCCCGGCCGCGATGCCGGCCCGCACATACTCGACGCCGTCGGCGAGCGTGTAGGCGAGCTCGAGATCCTGCGTCGCGCCCGCCTCCTGCATGTGATAGCCGGAGATCGAGATCGAGTTGAACTTCGGCATGTTCTGCGAGGTGAACGCGAAGATGTCGGAGATGATCCGCATCGAGGGCAGGGGCGGATAGATGTAGGTGTTCCGCACCATGAACTCTTTGAGGATGTCGTTCTGGATCGTGCCGGCGAGCTTCACGGGCGGCACGCCCTGCTCCTCCGCCGCGACGATGTAGAGCGCCATGATCGGCAGCACGGCGCCGTTCATGGTCATCGACACGCTCATCTGGTCGAGCGGGATGCCGGAGAACAGCGTGCGCATGTCGTAGATGGAGTCGATCGCGACGCCGGCCATGCCGACGTCACCCGACACGCGCGGATGATCGCTGTCGTAGCCGCGATGGGTCGCGAGGTCGAAGGCGACCGAGAGGCCCTTCTGGCCGGCCGCGAGGTTGCGGCGGTAGAAGGCGTTGGAATCCTCGGCGGTCGAGAAGCCGGCGTATTGTCGCACCGTCCACGGCTGCGTCACATACATGGCCGGGTAGGGCCCGCGCAGGAACGGCGGCATGCCCGGATAGGTGTCGAGGAAGTCGAGCCCGGCGAGATCGCCACTCGTGTAGGCGGGCTTCACGGCGATGCCTTCCGGCGTCACCCAGGGCACCGCATCGGCTCCGGCCGGAGCGGGCGGATCGGCGGTGTCGGCGAACGCGACCGTGGCGAAATCCGGAATCCTCGTCATGTTCGAGCCTCGTGCGAGATGCGACCCGCCGGCCGCCATGTCCTCATCAGAGTATGCCGCGCCCGCGTCGCGGGCGAAGGGTCGTTCCGTCGCGTCGTTCTGGTCGACGACCCCGTCACGGCGCGAGGCACGCCCGTGCGGACAGAGGCCCGCACGGGCGGCCGCTGTCGCCGCGTCTCACGCCGCCGTCGTCCCGGCCAGCGTCTGCGCCTCCGTGAGCGTCGCGAGCACGTCGCAGCCCATGAAGATCGCGTGGCCGATGCCGGCGGCCTTGAACTCCGCCTCGCGCTCGCCGGGGCGGCCGGCGAGGTAGATGGTCGGGCAGCCCGCCGCGGTCAGCGCCTTGGCGGCTTCGACCGCTTCGGCCGCGTAACCGTCGTCCGACGAGCACAGGCAGGCGAGCGGCGCGCCCGACGCCTTGTAGGCGGCGGCGAGGGCGGCCAGGTCGGTCTTGCCGTCGGCGAAGAAGCCGTCGTTGGTGACCGCCTGGATGCCGCCCGCCTCGAAGAAGTTCTTGGTGAAGGTGGCGCGCGCCGTGAAGCCGGCGAGCTTGCCGAGATTGGCCAGGAACACCTTCGGCCGCGACCCGGTCTTGGCGAGCGCCGCGTCGGAGGCGTCGCGCAAGGCCTCGAACGCCTCGGCGGTGCGCATCGGCGCGAGCGGCGTCAGCGTCACGCCCGCCGGCAGCGGCGCCACGGCGGGCGGGGCGACGTCGAGCACGGCCGGAGCGCCTTCCGCGATGTTCGGGAACTCGCTGACGCCGGTGATCGGGTCGCGCCGGCCGGCCGCGGCCTTTTCACGCGCGGCGCGCACGCCCGCGACCTTCGTCTGCAGCAGGCCGCCGGTCAGGGCCGGCCAGATGCCGCCGGCGCCCTCGATCTCCTGGAACAGCGTCCAGGCGGTCGCGCACAGCTCCTGGGTCAGCGTCTCGATGCCACCGGCCCCGGCCGCCGGATCGGCGACCTTGGAGAGATACGACTCCTCCAGCAGGATCAGCTGCGTGTTGCGGGCGATGCGGCGCGCGGCGCGATCGGGCAGGCCGAGCGGCGCCGTCCACGGCAGCACGGTCAGCGCGTCGGCGCCGCCGACGCCGGCCGAGAACACCGCAACGGTCTCGCGCAGCATGTTCACGGCGGGATCGCGCTTGGTCATCATCCGCCACGCCGTCTCGGCCGAGACGAAGATGTGCGACGGTGCGAGGCTGCAGGCCGTCTCGACTCGCGCCCACAATTTCCGCAAGGCGCGAATTTTCGCGATCGTGAGGAACTGGTCGGCGTCCGCGGCGACGCGGAAGAACACCGTCTTGCGCGCCGCATCGAGGGGCACGCCCTCCGCCTCGAGCGCCCGCACATAGGCGAGCGCGACCGCGAGCATGGTGGCGAGCTCCTGCGCCTCCGAGCCGCCGGCGTCGTGGACGACGCGGCCGTCGGCGACCGCGAACGGCCCCTTGAAGCCGCGCGCCGCGAGATCGCGCACCCGCACGACGAACTCCTTCGTCATGTCGGGCCAGGCGATGCGCGCCTTGCCGAAGGCCGCCATGGCGCCGATCGGATCGATGCCGAAGCGGATGTCGAGGGCCGACGGCGAAAGACCCCGCGCCGCCACCAGATCGGCGAGGCGCTGCGGCGCTTCGCGCGCCTGCGGCGAGAGCTGCAGCTCGAGCGCGATGGCGTCGAGCCGCACCTGATCCAGAACCTTGGCGAGCGTGTCGGCGTCGCCGGCGATGCCGTAGCCGCGGGCGCCGAGGCTGCCGGCGAACACCAGAGTCAGGCCGGTGGCCCCGTTCTCGAGATCGTGCAGCGCCTGCGCATTGGCCGCTTTCGGATCGGGATGATCGACCCGCTGCATCACCTGCCAGGGCGCGCCGCTGGCGCGCGCCGCCACCGGATGGGCGGAGCGGTCGCCGGCATAGAGCGGCTCGATGCGCAGCCCGTCATAGGTCTTGGAGACGAGCCGTTTCTCGAAGGACGCGCCTTTCAGCGTGCCTTCGACGAGCGCGAGCCACTGCTCGCGGGTGGCCGGCGGAAACTCGCCGGCGAGCGTGAGGTCTTCGGCGGTCTGGGTCATGGCGCGGAAGATGCCACGATCGATGCGTTTCGCCAAGGAAACGATGGCGCCTGCATGGCTGGACCACCATGGGATCCGGGTCCGTCGCGGCAGTGCGTAAGTATAGGTCCGTATTTGCTGGTGCGGTCCGGCGCCGGAGGCGCGCGGCAGCCTCCGGCGATCTACGGATGCGACGTTATTTGCTCGGCAGTCTGGTGATGTCGCGTGTGTCGACCCGGCTCACCAGATCCCGCACCGGTGTGCCGCCGAGCAGACAGTCGGGTGCGATCTCGGCGAGCGGCACCAGCACGAAGGCGCGCGCCGCCGCGCGCGGATGCGGCAGTGCGAGATCCGGCGTGACGAGCGTCACCTCGCCGGGCGCGTCGTCCGTGCCGGAGGCGTCGCGATACGTGACGATGTCGATGTCGACGGGGCGCGGCCCCCAGCGCCGCTCGCGCCCGCGGTCGCGGCCGAGCGCCGTCTCCACGGCGCGGGCGCGGCGCAAGAGATCGTGCGGCGCGAGCGTCGTCGCGACGATGGCGCAGAGATTGACGAAGGCCGGCTGGTCGGGATCGCCCCACGGCGGCGTCGCGTAGTCAGAAGAGCGCGCGACAAGCGTCACGGCGCCGTCCTCGCACAGCATCTCCAGCGCGCGCGCGAGTGTCGCGCGGACGTCGCCGACATTGCCGCCGAGCGAGAGGACGGCCTCAGCCATTCCGCTTGCGCAGGATCGACACGCCGACATCCGTGAAGGTCGCCGGGATCGGGGCGTGCGGCTTGTGCACCGTGATGCGGATGTCGACGACGCGCGGGAACTGCGCCAGCACGGCGTCGGCGACGGCGGCGGCCGCCGCCTCGATCAGCCGGCAGCGCTTCTCGGCGAAGGCGCGAGTCGCGCACTCGACCACCTGGTCGTAGGAGACCGTGGTCGAATGCTTGTCGGTGCGCGACGCCTCCGACAGATCGGCCGACAGCGTGAGATCGAGATGGAAGGTCTGGCCGACCGTGCGCTCGTGCTCCATCACGCCGTGATAGGCATGCACGGCGAGGCCGGTGATGAAGACGGTGTCGTGCGCGGTCGTCATTCTGCGGTCCGGATGGCGGCGGCGACTCTCAGCGCCTGGACGGTCTCGGGCACGTCGTGGACGCGCACGATGGCGGCGCCGTCGAGGACGGCGAGGAGATGAGCGGCGATCGAGCCGCCGATCCGCTGGTCGGGAGGAGCGGGCGACACGCTGTCGATGAACCGTTTTCGCGAGGCGCCGATCAGCAGCGGCCGGCCGAAGCCGAGGAACCGTCTCGTCGCCGCGAGCGTCGCGAGGCTCTGCGCCGGCGTCTTGCCGAAGCCGATGCCGGGATCGAGGACGATCTGCTCGGCCGGCAGGCCCGCGTCCGCCGCGACGGCGAGCGAGCGGGCGAAGAACGCCTCGACATCGGCGACGATGTCGATCGCCGGGTCGGCCGTCTCGCGATTGTGCATGACGACGATCGGCACGCCGCGGCGCGCGGCGAGCGGCGCCATCTCGGGATCGCGCTGCAGGCCCCACACGTCGTTGAGGATGGCGGCGCCGTGGTCGAGCGCCCAGGCGGCGACGGCCGCCTTCATGGTGTCGATCGACACCGGAACACCCATCGCCACCACGGCCGGCAGCACCGGGGCGAGCCTCGCGATCTCGTCGTCGGCCGTCACCGGCTCGGCGCCGCCATAGGGACGGGTCGACTCCGCGCCGACATCGACGATGTCGGCGCCGGCCGCGACCATGCGTTCGGCCTGGGCGATCGCGGTCGCCGGATCGAGGAACTTCCCGCCGTCCGAGAACGAATCCGGCGTCACGTTGAGCACACCCATCACCAGCGGCCGGCCAGCACGCAGGAGATCGGCGAGGCGTGAAGAAGCGGCGAGGGCGGGGGAGGCGGTCATGGCCCGAGGGCTTTGCGCGGCGGCAGAGCGGAGTCAAGCGGGGGCGAGGCTTTGTTCCCTCTCCCCGCACGGCGGGGAGAGGTCAGCCGCACGCTCGGCGCCGCGCCTAGTAGCTGATCTTGACCGGCAGCTCCTTGGCGGCCTCGATCCAGCGCTCGACCGCCTTCTCGGTCGGCAGGGTGCGGACCAGCTTGCGGTGGCGGTTCACCTCGGCCATCCGCTTCGCCAGATTGGAGGGGTTGCGGTACTTCAACTCGCGCACCGTGTCGACGCCGGCCGCCTCCAGGAGCTCGGCATAGTCCTCGCCGACCCCCTTGATGCGCATCTTGTCGGCCATGTTGGCGATGCGCAGCAGGCATTGCGGCGCGAGCCCGGTGCGCTCGGCGAGCAGCTTGCGCCCCTTCGGATCCTTGGCCGCCTCGAGCAGCTTGGCGGTGGTGCGGATGCCGGCGCATTTCAGCGCTTCGGCGATCCCCGGCACGATGCCGTCGAGCTCGGTGATCGAGTATCTCATCGCGCAGCCTCGCCGGCTGCGTCACCCCACGACGACGACCCTCTCGAAACGCTCTCCGGCCGTGCCTCCGCCTGGCACGACGCACCGGAACGCGCAGCGATTCGGCTGGCAACGAACACGATGGCCCCCTCTCGCCCCGGCCTCTTCCATCACACCCACGATGGCGCTGTTGGTCATTATTCTGACATCCTGGGATCGAAACACAATCACGCCACGATTGCGATCGCCTTGTTGCAGGCCCGTGTTGCGATCCCGCAACGACGTCCTCGCGCCACGTCTATGGGCCATTCCGGCGAATGCGGCGCGATGCCGCCCGGCTCGCCCGGACGAAACGCAACCAGTATAAGCCTGTATCGATCGGAGTGGCGCGCTGCCGGGCAGGCCGGGCGGGCGCGGAGCGGCGGAAGCGAGCGCGAGGCGACCATGGGCACGCTGGATCAGGACGGAAAAATCCTCGTCGGCAAGGGCGAGAAGCCTGAATATCTGACGCTGGCATTGGGCAACCGGCACGGGCTGATCACGGGGGCGACCGGCACCGGCAAGACCGTCACGCTGCAGGTGCTGGCCGAAGGGTTCTCGCGCGCCGGCGTGCCGGTGTTCGCCGCCGACATCAAGGGCGACCTCTCCGGCGTCGCGGCCAAGGGCGAGCCGAAGCCGGCCTTCGTCGAGCGGGCGAAGCAGATGGGCTTCGACTACGTGCCCGACCAGTTTCCCGTGGTGTTCTGGGATCTGTTCGGCGAGCAGGGCCACCCGATCCGCGCCACCGTCCACGATCTCGGGCCGCTGCTGCTCGCCCGCATGCTCGACCTCAACGACGTCCAGGAGGGCGTGATCAACATCGCCTTCAAGGTGATGGACGAGGCCGACGGCACCGCCGACGGCGAGGCGCAGGATCTGGTAGACCTCGCCAATCTGCGCGAGCTTCTGGCGTTTCTCGGCAAGAACGCCAAGGACATCGGCAACCGCTACGGCAACGTGGCGCCGGCCACCATCGGGGCCGTGCAGCGTCAGCTCCTGGTGATCGAGAACCAGGGCGGCGAGAAGTTCTTCGGCCTGCCGGAGCTCGACCTGTCGGACTTCATGGCGGTCGATGCGCAGGGCCGCGGCCGCATCAACATCCTGGCGGCCGACAAGCTGATGCAGAGCCCCAGGCTCTACGCGACGTTTCTTCTGTGGCTCATCGCGGAGCTGTTCGAGCGGCTGCCCGAGGTCGGCGATCTCGACAAGCCGAAGCTCGTGTTCTTCTTCGACGAGGCGCATCTGCTCTTCAACGAGGCGCCGAAGGCGCTGCTCGACCGCATCGAGCAGGTGGTGCGGCTGATCCGCTCCAAGGGCGTCGGCATCTACTTCGTCACGCAGAACCCGCTCGACGTCCCCGACACGGTGCTGGCCCAGCTCGGCAACCGGGTGCAGCACGCGCTGCGCGCCTTCACGCCGCGTGACCAGAAGGCGGTGCGGGCGGCGGCCGAGACGTTCCGGCCGAACCCGAAGCTCGACACCGCGGCCGCCATCACCGAGCTCGGCAAGGGCGAGGCGCTGGTGTCGTTCCTGGAGGGCAACGGCACGCCCTCGATGGTCGAGCGCGCCCTGATCCGGCCGCCGGCGGCCCGCATCGGGCCGCTGACCCCGCAGGAGCGCCAGGCGCTGCTGGCGTCGAGCCCGCTGCGCGGCCGCTACGACAGGGCGCAGCCGCATCGACCGTTGACCGATCTCCTGAACGGCAACGCCGCGTCGGCCGGCGAGGCCGAAGAGGCGCCGGGCAACGGCTCCGGCCGCGGCGGCCGCGCCGGCGGCGGGGCGGCCGAGCAGCCGGGGCTCGGCAGCCGTATTCTCGGCGGCATCGGGGCGTTCTTGTCGCATCCGGTGGTGCGCCAGTTCGGCCGCTCGGTCGCCGCCGTGGTGGCCCGCACCGCCACCCAGGAGGCGATGAAACGGATGGGCATGTCGCCGTCGCGGCGCAGCTACGCCCAGTCGAGCCGCGGCCGCAACCGCACCTACGGCCTCGTCGACGACGGCGGCGCCGACATCGGCGCCGACACCGGCGCGAGCGCGGCGCGCGGCCTGTTCGGCAACCCGCAGCGCACCTCCGACCGCGGCTGACGCTTTCGTCGGCTCGCCGCGCCTCGGGCCAGCACGTTCTCGATCAGGAAAGTTCGCGAAACATGACCGTTCTCGACCAGGTTCTCGCCCGCATCGATGCCGATCTCGACAAGAGCCTCGAACGGCTGTTCGCCGTCCTGCGCATCCCGTCGATCTCGACCGATCCGGCCCATGCGGCCGACTGCCGGGCGGCCGCGGCGCATCTCGCCGCCGACCTGCGCAGCCTCGGCATCGCGGCGGATCTGTCCGAGACGGCCGGCCATCCGGTGGTGCTCGGCCGCGGCGGCGACCCTGCGAAGCGCGGCGTGCTGTTCTACGGCCACTACGACGTCCAGCCGGTCGACCCGCTCGACCTTTGGGAGAGCCCGCCCTTCGAGCCGCGCATCAGAACGCTCGACGACGGCCGCAAGGTGATCGTCGCCCGCGGGTCGTCCGACGACAAGGGCCAGGTGATGACCTTCGTCGAGGCCTGCCGCGCCTATGTCGCCGTCACGGGATCGCTGCCGCTCCCGGTCACCATGCTGATCGAGGGCGAGGAGGAGTGCGGGTCGAAGAGCCTGCCGGCCTGGATCGAGCAGAACCGCGGCGCGCTGTCGGCCGACCTCGCGCTCGTCTGCGACACCGGGATGTGGGACGCGGCGACGCCTGCCATCACGACGGCGCTGCGCGGCCTGCTCTACGAGGAGGTCGAGATCACGGCGGCCGACCGTGACCTGCACTCCGGCCTTTACGGCGGCCCGGCCCGCAACCCGATCCGGGTGCTCACCCATGTTCTCGGCGGCTTGTTCGACGCCGACGGCCGCGTCACGATCCCGGGCTTCTATGACGGCATCACGGACCCGCCCGCCGACGTGCTGGTCGCCTGGCGGAACCTCGATCTGACGCCGGACAACTTCCTGAAGCCGGTCGGCCTCGCCGAGCCCGCCGGCGAGCGCGGCCGCACCGTCGTCGAGCAGCTGTTCTGCCGGCCGTCCTGCGACATCAACGGCATCTGGGGCGGCTACACGGGGGCGGGGTCGAAGACCGTGATCCCGTCGAAAGCGTTCGCGAAGGTCTCGTTCCGCCTGGTCGCCGGGCAGGATCCCGACACGATCCGCCAAGCGTTCCGCGCTTACGTGCGCGACCGTCTTCCGGCCGACTGCGAGGCGCGGTTCGAGGACCACACCGGCGCCCCGGCCGTCGCGGTGCCGTGGGATCTGTCTCAGCTCGCCGCCGCGCGAAAAGCTCTCACCGAGGAGTGGGGCCGCGACGCGCTCCTCGTCGGCTCCGGCGCCTCGATCCCGATCGTCGCCGACTTCAAGCGGCTGGTCGGCCTGGACACGCTCTTGATCGGCTTCGCGCTCGACGACGACCGCATCCACTCGCCCAACGAGAAGTACGACCTGAACTCCTTCCACAAGGGCATCCGCAGCTGGGCGCGCATTCTTCACGCGCTGGCGGGGTGAGGCGCTCACCGGATGTCGGTGTCGGACAAGCCGGCCGTCTTCAGAAGGTGCTTGAACAGCCCGAGCTTCAGTGGCTGATTCCCGTGAAACGGGATCGATAGCCGGACAATGCTGCCCGGCTTGCCGTAGATTTGATGACTTCCGTGAATCCGAAGGAGTGTCCAGCCGTCACGCTCCAGCAAGCGTGCCAGCTCGCGGCCGGACAGCGGCGTCATAAGGCGATCTCGACGATCCTCGGATTGCCTGCAGATTGCGGTGCTTCGATCTCCACCGACAGGCAGCCCTCGATCGCCTCGTGCAGGTTCCGCATGAGCTCGTCGAGCGTTTCCCCCTCCGTCGCACAGCCGGGGATGGCCGGGACTTCGGCCCAGTAGCCGCCCTCCTCCGCCTCGTGCACCACGGCCTTGATCTTCATGGTCCACCTCGCATGGTCTGCGGCCTAGTGTAGGGGGATAGCTCGGGGTTGCAACCGGGCCCGGCCGGTTTCGCCGGTCGCAAGCCGGCGTCCGGGCGGTCTTCCGCTCGGCCTGTTCCCGCACGGCAGCAATGCCTCGCGTCGCCCGTGCTTGTTTCGCCGCGGCTGAGCGGCGAGATTGCGCCCCCTCGAAACGACCGAGACATGACGATGCGGACGCGCCGTCGAGACGCGCCGCCGAGACACGCCGCGAGGTGCCATGCTGCAAGGCTTCGCCATTCTGCTGGGCTGCCAGCTCGCCGGGGAGGCGTTCGTGCGCGCCTTCGCGCTTCCAGTACCGGGGCCGGTGGTCGGCATGGTGCTGCTCGCCGTGCTGATGCTCGCCCGCACGCCGCTGCCCGCCGAGGTCGGCGACGTGTCCGGCGGGCTTCTCAAGCATCTCTCGCTGCTGTTCGTGCCGGCCGGGGTCGGCATCGTCCAGCATCTCGGCCGGCTCGGCGACGAGGGGCTGCGCATCCTGCTCGTGCTGGTGCTCTCGACCGTCGTGACGCTCGCCGTCACGGCCGTGGTGTTCGCGGCCGTGGCGCGGCTGATGGGGCTCGCGCCCGTCCATCACGAGCCGGCGACCGAGGCCGTGGAGGAGGAGCAATGAGCCTCGTCGATCTCTGGGTCTATCTCTCGGGCGGCCCGCTCCTCTGGCTCACCACGACGTTGGTCGCCTATGTGGCGGCGGACGCGATCTTCGTCGCCGCCGGCCGTCGGCCGATCGCCAATCCGGTGCTGATCGCCGTGGCGTTCGTGGCGATCGTGCTGGTCGTCACGGGGACGCCGTTCCCGGCCTATTTCGCCGGCGCTCAGTTCGTCCACTTCCTGCTCGGGCCGGCGACCGTGGCGCTCGCCGTGCCGCTGGTGCGCTACCTGCCGCAGGTGCGCCGCCTGCTGGTGCCCATGGTCGTCGCGCTGGTGGTCGGCTCGGTGACGGCGATCACGTCGGCCGTGCTGCTCGCCCGCCTGGTCGGCCTCGACGCCTCGACGGCCCGCGCCATGGCGCCGAAGAGCGCGACGACGCCGATCGCCATGGGGACGGCGGAGGCGATCGGTGCCGACCCGGCGCTCGCCGCCGTGATGGTGATCATCACCGGCATCGTCGGCGCCATCGTGGTGACGCCGCTGATGAACGCGCTCGGCCTGAAGAACTACGCGGCGCGCGGCTTCGCGGCCGGGCTCGCCTCGCACGGCATCGGCACGGCGCGGGCCTTCCAGGTCGATCCGCTCGCCGGCACCTTCGCCGGCATCGCGCTCGGCCTCAACGGCCTCCTGACCGCCGTGCTGGTGCCGATTCTGCTGCCGTTCCTGTTGAAGTGAACGGGCGAGCCGATCACATCGGATCCCCGGCGGCCAGCCGCGGCAGCTCGGCGAGGCTCGCCAGGCGATGGCGCGGCGCGAGGTCGTGATACTCGTCGGGCGCCCCGGTGCGGTCGACCCAGACGGTGCGGAAGCCGAAGGCCGCGGCACCCATCACGTCCCAGCGATTGGACGAGACGAACACCACGGCGGCCGGCGTCACGGCGAAGGTGTCGACGACCAGGCGATAGACCTCCGGGCGCGGCTTGTAGACGCCGACCGCTTCGACCGACAGCACGGCGTCGAGATGCGGCCCGAGCCCGGCCGCCTCGGTCGCGCTCGCCAGCATGCGGAACGTTCCGTTGGACAAGATGGCGGTGCGGGCGCCTTGCGTCTTCAAGGCGACCAGGGCGTCGCGCCCGTCCGGATAGGCGTCGAGCACCCGATAGGCGTCGAGGAGCACGCGGCGCAGTTTCGGATCGACCGACGGGCAGCGCGCCAGCGCGTGGTCGAGCGCGCGCTCGGTCAAGGTCCAGAAGTCGACATAGCGACCGGCCAGCGTCAGCGTCCAGGTGTATTCGAGCTGCTTGCCGCGCCACAGCTCGGACAGCCGATCGGCGTCGGGGCCGACGGCGTCGCGGTGGCCGGCGATCGCCGCATGGACGTCGAACAGCGTGCCGTAGGCGTCGAACACGAAGACCGGCATGGTGCTTCCCCTCGCGAAAGCCGCATCGTGCGGACGCGCGGCGCCGCGCGCAAGCGCGCGGCCGGGCCCGCGCGGCTCAGGGCGGCAACGGCGTGAGCAGCGTGTCGAGGGTGCGGCCGCGAATGTCGTAGACGCGGGCGAAGACGACGCCGTCGCGCACCACCTCGGCGATCACCGGGGCGTCGAGCTTCGCGCAGTAGAACTCGTTGAGCGAGATCGCGAACTCGCCGCCCTGCGGCTGCCAGTCGGTGGGATAGGCCTTGCCGAGCTCGACCCGCACGGGGCGCTGCGGTCCGCAGATCGCCACGTGCCGCTTGGTCTTGCCGGTCGGCAGCTCGCCGCGCTTCGCCAGCTCCGTGCGCAGCGCCTGTGCGGCCTGCTTCATCGACAGGCCCCAGTAGTCGCGCATGTAGCGGCCGTCGGCGCCCTGGAGGCCGCCGGCGAGCGCGTTGAAATACGTGTACTGATAGGGGTGGATGCGGATCATCGTGACGATCGGGTGGACGAGCATCACGGCGAGCACCACGGCCGCGATCGCGGTGCGGCGTCCTTCGGTCGCGGCGGCGCGGCTCGCCAGCAGCGCGCCGACCAGGCCGCCGAGCACGGCGGCGGGCGGCAGCACGAAGACGAAATGGCGGATGCCGTTGTACATGGCTGGGCGCGTAATCACCGCGAAGGCGATCGGGAAGACCACCGACACGGCGAGGAACACCAGGCTGGCGCGGCGATTGAGCGGGCGGTCGCCGTGCGCCGCCGCGGCGAGCGCGGCGACGACCCCGGCGATGGCCAGCGCCCAGAACAGCTCCGGCGTCTGCAGGGCGAACAGCTCCGGCACGTAGCGCCGCGGCATGTCGACGACCCACAGGAGCTCGCCGTCGAACAGCTCCCGCCACGGCTTCTCGAAGAAGCGCGAGAAGTAGACGAGCGCCTTCACCGGGTTGAGGGGCGACACCACCGACCACGGCCAGATCAGCGCCATCAGCGCATAGGCGACGATCACGGCCGGCGTGAGCCGCAGCAGGAACGCGCCGGCCCGCCGGGCGGCGTCGCGGACGCCCTGCCGGCGTGCCTCGGCGACGACGATCAGCAGGAAGGCGGCGGCGGCCGGCACCGCAGCGAGCGCACCCATCACGCGGGAGCCGAAGGAGAGGCCCAGCCCGAGGCCGAGCAGCGCCGTCGTCGGCACGCTCGGATGTGGATACTCCGAGAAGGCCCGCACGAAGCCGAGCGTCGCGGCCAGCATCGCCACCGCGAAGGGCACGTCCTTCGGGTTGATGAACATGTGCCCGACCCAGAGCGGGCAGGTGGCGAGCAGCGTCACGGCGGCGAAGCCGGCGATCGGTCCGCCGAGCCGGCGGGCGATCCGCCACGTCATCGCCAGCCCGGCGATGCCGATGATCGCGCCGACCAGCCGGCGGGTCTCGAACAGCTCGAACGGCAACACCTTGGCGAGGAGCGCGGCGAGCATGTCGAAGCCGCCGCCATAGGCGTAGAGGTTGACGAAGGAGAGGGCGCGGCGATCCGTGAAGCCGGAGTCGTAGAGCCGCAGCAAGAGGCCGCCGTACTCGGCGTGGGCGTAGTCGTCCCAGCCCATGCCGAAATCCCGGAAGGTCGCGAGCGCCACGCCGCAGACCATCATCAGGACGAGGACGGCGGCGACGTCGGCGGGATGCAGGCCGCGCGGTCCGGTCCTGCGCGCGGGCGCGTCGGAGATCTCGGCGGGGATCGGCGGATGCATCGGAGGCTCGGGTGTGGTCGGGCGCGGCCGACGGGGCGAGGGAAGGGAAAGCCGAGGTGAAAAGGCGACGATCGCAGCCACTCTAGGCCGTGGAGACGGCGGAACGACGGCAACGCGTCCCGCGTCGAGCCCATCCGAATGCGACGACGCCGGCGCTCGCGTGCCCGCGAGGCCGGCGCCGACGGATCATCTCACATCCGACCGGTCACTTGAAAGTCGGGTACATCGAAGCGGTCACATCGAAGCTGTCACATCGAAGCGGTCGCTTGGACGCCGGTCGCTTGGAAGCCGGTCGCTTGGACGCCGGTCGCTTGGAAGCCGGTCGCTTGGAGGCCGGTCACTTGGCCGCAGCGGCGTAGAGCTCGGCCACGTACTCCCAGTTCACCAGGCTGTCGAGGAACGCCTTCAGGTAGTCGGGGCGCCGGTTGCGGTAGTCGATGTAGTAGGAGTGCTCCCACACGTCGCAGCCGAGGATCGGGGTCGCGCCGTGCACCAGCGGGCTCTCGCCGTTCGGCGTCTTGGTGACGACGATCTTGCCGTCCTTGACGGCGAGCCACGCCCAGCCCGAGCCGAACTGGGTGACGCCGGCCTGGGTGAAGTCCTCCTTCATCTTGGCGACCGAGCCGAGGTCGGCGACGATCGCCTTCTCGAGCGCACCCGGAATCTTGTCGCCGCCGCCCGCCGGCTTCATCCACTTCCAGAAGTGCAGGTGGTTGTAGTGCTGGCCGGCATTGTTGAAGAGGCCCGGGTTCTTGCCGAACGAGCCCTTGACGATCTCCTCGAGCGACTTGCCTTCCCACTCGGTGCCCTTGAGGAGGTTGTTGCCGTTGTTCACGTAAGCCAGGTGGTGCTTGTCGTGATGATATTCGAGCGTCTCGCGCGACATGTACGGCGCGAGCGCGTCGTGGGCGTAGGGCAGGTCCGGCAGCGAAAACGACATCGCGTTGCTCCTCGAGGGTTCGGATGAAATCGGGGGTGACCATTCACGGTCCGAGAACGGCGTCCGACCCCTCTCACGTAGAGATCGGGCGCGCTCCGCGCAACCTCGCCCTGGTGCCATGATGCCGCCGACGATGTCGGGGCCGGGCCTCCCGGAGGGCCGGCAGAACCGCCGCGCGCGCCAAATTGGTTGTGGTCCGTCAAAGGCCTGGATATCTTCGCCGCGAACCGGACGCGGGTTTTCGGCGCCCGGCCGGGCGCGCCCGGTCGTCGGCGAGGACGACCGACGGGCCGTCCGGGTCGACATCGGCGAGACGGGCGCCGCGCGGCGCCGTCGGCGTGGCCGTGCTTCCGGGTGGGCGTTGAGGGTGAAGCGATGGTCCTGGTCCTGTTCTCGGTCGGCGCGGTGTTGACGGTGGTCGGCCTGGGCGGCATCGCCTTCGGTATCCCCAACAACGAGTTCGGCACCGGGAACACGGCGATCGCGGCGGGCGTCACGGCGATGACGGGCGGGCTGGTGCTGATCGGCCTGTCCGTCGTGCTGCGCGAGCTGATCGCGATCCGCACCGCGCTCGCCGCCGGGGCGCCGGCCGGCGCCGTCGCCGGAGCACCCGCAGGCCGCACCGAGCGGCCCGAGCCGCCGGTGCGCGGCCGCCCGGCCGGCTTTTCGCCCGGCGCAGCGCCGGCCCCCGAGTCGTCGCTCGGGCCGCCGTTGTTCCCCGAGCCCGAGCCGCCCTCCGCCGCGATCGCGGCCGAGCGGCTGCGTGCCGCGCCGCCGCTGCCGCGGCCGCCGGTGTCGCCGCCCGATCGCACCGACCGGCCCGAGCTGCCGCCGCAGCCGCCCCTGAAGGCGCCGCCGACCTCGCCGCCGCCGCGCCGGGGCGATCTCGATCCGGCCACGGCCGAGCCGCCGCCGTACCGGCCGCCCGTGGTGGCGCCGGCGCCGCCGTTCGCCGGCGCGCCCGGATCCGGCGATATCGGCTTGCCGGATTCGCTGCGCGCTCGCCCGGCCCCCGCCGCGGCCGGTCCCGCCGCCGATCTCCCCGAGGACGAGCCGGACTGGACCCGCGACCCGCTGGCGCCGACTCCGGGCGGCGAGCGCAAGCGCTTCTTCGCCTGGACGCGCCGTCGCCAGACCGTCGCCTCCGACGCCGAGGCGCCGCTCGACGACGTGCCGCCGCCGCCGTTCGAGCGCCCCGCCGAGCGGGGCTTCGACCGCGGTCCGGGCCGAGTTCAAGAGCGTGCCCAGGAGCGTGCCCAGGACGGAGGCTTCGACCGCGGCGGCGATCGCGCCGCCGGGGATCGTGGCTACGACCGCGCGCCGCCGTCACCCCCGCCCGCCACCCCGGCTCCGGAGGCGTCGGCGGCCGACGCGGCGGCGCCCGTCACGGTGCTCAAGTCGGGCGTCATCGACGGGATGGGCTACACGCTCTACACGGACGGCTCGATCGACGCCGCCTTCGAGCACGGCACGCTGCGCTTCGCCTCGATCGACGATCTGCGCCGCCATCTCGAGCAGAGCCACGGCTGAGCCGACGGCGCGTGACGGCGTTCGGTGACGCCGCAACGCGATCCCGATCGATGGCACGCCGTCCCGATTCCGAGCTTCCTGCCCCGGACAAGGCGCGTCGGGCCGAAAGCCCGATGCGCCGCGGAGCCGGGGCCCAGGGGCCGCACGGTCGGCGCTCCGTCTCGTCGCTCCGGGGCCGGCTCGCGGCGCGGCGCACCGCGTCCGGGACACGCGGCGTCTGCTGGTCGGCGTCCGAGACCCGCGCCGCGCCTACAGCCCCGCCAGCGCCATCAGCTCGCGGACATGGGCGTGCGAGACGTCGAAGGCCGCCTGCTCCTCCTCGGTGAAGCGGCAGGCGATGATCTTCTGCACGCCGCGCCGGCCGATCACGCAGGGCACGCTCATCACGGCGCCGTCGACCCCGTACTCGCCCTCCAGCAGCGTGCCGACCGGTAGCACCGAGCGCTCGTTGCCGGCGACCGCCCGGATGATGCGGAATACGCTCGCGGCGATGCCGTGATTGGTGTTGCCCTTGCCGGCGAAGATGTCGAGGCCGATCTGCAGGACGCGCTGACGAACCGCCGCGCGGTCGATCGGCGCGACGCCGTTGAGCGCGCAGAAGGTATCGACGTCGAGCCCGCAGACATTGCACAGGCTCCACGGGACGAAGCCGGTGTGGCTGTGGTCGCCGAGCACGTAGCCGAAGATGTTCTTCGGATCGATCCCGACATGCTCCGAGACGATGCGCATGAAGCGCGCCGTGTCGACGATGGTGCCGAGCGAGATCACCCGCTCCTTGGGAAACGACGAATGCGCCACCGCGACCTGCGCCATCACGTCGACCGGGTTGGTCACCATCAGAACGATGGCGTTCGGCGAGGTCGCCTCGGTGCGCGCGATCAGATCCTCGATGACCTTGCTGTTGATCTCGACCAGGGAGTCGCGGTTCTGCCCCCGCTCGAGCTGGGCGCCGGCCGTGATCACGACGATGTCGCTGTTGACCGTCTCGGGCCAGCCGCCGGCGATCAGCCGCGGATTCTTGGCGTAGATGAACGAGGTGGTGTGGGCGAAGTCCCAGATCTCCGCCTGCGCCTTCTCGGCGTTGCGGTCGACCGCGACGATCTCGCTCGCCGCCGTGGAGGCGAGCAGATGGCCGACCACCTCGGTGCCGACCGCGCCCATGCCGATGACCGAAATTTTCACGGGAAGCCCCCTGGAGGCCGGGCGGGCGGACGTGCCGCCGCGCCGGATGCGGCGCGCCGCGACAGCGTTCGATCGATGCGGCGCGGCCTGTGGACGCCCGCGAGGATACGCGCCCACGACCGAAATTTCAGGGCGTAGTTGCGCAGCGTGACGGAAGGAGGTGTCGTCGCGGGCGGCGCGGCGTGCGTTCGATTGCGCGACCGCGGCGGCGGCGTACAGTGCGGCCGCAATGACCGCGTCTCTGGATCAATACCGCGCTCCCTGGTGGCTGCCGGGGGGCGACGCCCAGACCATCTGGCCGGCACTGTTCTCGTCGCCGCGCGCCGCCGCCATGCCGGCCTACGCGCGCGAGCGGTGGGACACGCCGGACGGCGACTTCGTCGACGTGGACCTTCTGCCGGCACCCGTGCTGTCGGCGCCCGGCCTGCCTCGCTCCCACGGTCCGGCGCCGTGGCTGGTGCTGTTCCACGGCCTCGAAAGCTCCTCGGCGAGCCGCTACGCCGTCGCCTTCGCGCTCGCCGCACAGGCGCGCGGCTGGCCCTTCTGCGTGCCGCATTTCCGCGGCTGCTCGGGCGAGCCGAACCGCGCCCCGCGCTCCTATCACTCCGGCGACTTCGAGGAGGTCGGCTGGATCCTACGGCGTTTGCGTGACCGCGCCGACGCGCCGCTGCTCGCGGCCGGCGTCTCGCTCGGCGGCAACGCGCTCCTGCGCTTCGTCGAGGAGGCGGGCGACAGTGCCGGCGCCGTGGTGCGGGCCGTCGCCGCCGTCTCGGCGCCGCTCGATCTCGCCGCGGCCGGCGCGGCGATCGACCGCGGCTTCAACCGCCTCGTCTATGCGCGCATGTTCCTGCGCAGCATGAAGCCTCGGGCGCTCGCGACGCTCGCCCGCCACCCGGGCCTGTTCGACCGCGATCGTCTCGTCGCCGCCCGCACGCTGCGCGCGTTCGACGACTGCTTCACGGCGCCCCTGCACGGCTTCTCCGGTGTCGACGACTACTGGCGCCGCGCCTCGGCGAAGCCGCATCTCGCTCTGATCCGCGTGCCGACCCTGGTGCTCAACGCCCGCAACGATCCCTTCGTGCCGGGATGGTCGCTGCCGACCCGGGACGCGGTCGGCCCGCATGTCACGGTGTGGCAGCCCGACGAGGGCGGCCATGTCGGCTTCGCGAGCGGGCCGTTCCCCGGCCATGTGCACGCGATGCCGGCGGCCGTGTGCGACTGGCTCGCCGCCGCGTCGTGAGATCGGCGGATGCGCTCGACCTGTCGCGCGGCGGGACGCCGCAGCATCGCGGCGTGTGCGACGTGATCCGTCTCGGAAGCGGCCGCGTAACCTTGGCATCGAACCCATAGAGGAGACCCCCGATGTTCGACTCCGTCACCGTCGCCGCCCCGGTTCTGCTCCCGCTGATGACGTTCGGCGTCGTCTTCTATCTGATCCTGCGCAGCGGCCCGACCCGTCGCGCCGCCACGCGCCGGTCCTGAGCCGTCGCGAAGCCACGGGCTCCGGGGAGGGTCGCAACGACGCTCTCCGGAGCCGGCGGCCCGCCGATCGCGTTCTGGTTCCGCATCGTCACGCGCCGGACGCGACCGGATCGGGTCGCGACGGGCCGGTGCGATCGGCCGTCCGTCTCGTCGCGAAGGCGTGGGCCTCAGCGCCCGACCAGGCGCATCGCTTCCGCCCCATAAGTCTCGCGCGCCTCGGCGAGCAGCGGCGCGACCGCGTCCCGGAACGTCGCGAGCTCGGCGGCGGTCGGCGTGATCAGCTCGCAGCCGGCGGCGGCGAGCGCGCGCCGCGCGTCGTCGTCCTCCTCGCCGGTCATCACCCGCTGCGCCGCCACGGCCTCGGCGACCGCCTCGCGCATCGTCTCCTGCAACGCCGTCGGCCAGGCGTCGAACTGGGCGCGGCAGACGAACACCGGGCGCGAGACGTAGAAGTGGTTCGTCACCGTGTGGAAGCGGTGGAAGTCGTGGACCCGATACGTCACCGTGTTGGCGAGCGGGTTCTCCTGCGCGTCGAGCGTGCCGGCTTTTATGCGCGCGATCGCTTCGGTGAGATCGAGGCGCAGCGGCGTCGCGCCGAGCAGCGCGAAGGTTCTCGCCTGGACGTCGCTCGGCAGTACTCGGATGCTCATGCCGGCGAGGTCCGCGGCCGTGCGCACCGGCCGCAGCCGGTTGGAGATCTGGCGAAAGCCGTTCTCGAACCAGCCGAGGATGCGATAGCCGACCTTCTCCTCGATCCTCTGCGCGAGCCAGGCGCCGAGCGCGCCGTCCATGGCGCTGCGCGCCTGCGCGTTGTCGGCGAACAGGAACGGCAGGTCGACGACGCCGATCTCCGGCACCCGGTCGGTCAAATAGCTCGACGACTGGTAGCCGAGGCTCAACACGCCGGACTCGACGAGCCACAGGATGTCTTCGGCCTTGTAGCCGAGATCCATGATGTTCCAGACGTAGCGCACCGTCACGGCGTCGCCGAAGCGCGCCACGACGCGGTCGCCGACGATCTTCAGGGCCTTGCTGAAGCAGGTGGTGGGCGGGCCGTAGCCGCCCATCCGGATCTCGATCGGAGTGCTCATGAGGGCTCGCGGGGGGGGGTGAGGCTCGCGGGGGTGAGACTCGCGAGAACAAGGCTCGCGGGGCGTTTCCTGGCCGCGGTTCTCGAGGACGCGGCTCCGAAGATCGAAGCTTAACGACGCCCCTCCGGCCTGTCGAATGCGGGAACGTCCCGGCTGGTGCGACGAATCCGCGGGGGCGACGTCGCTTGTCTTTCGTGCGGGGGACCGCCACAGTTGCCGAACGGTCGGCATACAAAGCCGGCGACAAGAACAGTCGGGGAAACGCATGACCAGGGTTTGGCTGGCCGCGGCCTGTGCCGCGGTGCTGGCGCCGTTGGCGCCGTTCGTGACACCCATCGGCGACGCGCAGGCGCAAGGGTTTCCGTCGCGTCCCGTCACCATGGTGGTGCCGCTCGGGCCGGGCGGCTCGACCGACGTCATCGCCCGCGTCGTCGCCGAGGGGATGCGCGCCACGCTCGGCCAGCCCGTGATCGTCGAGAACACGACGGGCGCCGGCGGCACGGTCGGGGTCGGGCGCGTCGCCCGCGCGGCGCCGGACGGCTACACGTTCGGCATCGGCCATTCCGGCACCAACGTGGTCAACGGCGCCATCTATCCGCTGCAGTACGATCTGATCGCCGACTTCGCGCCGATCGGCCTGATCTCGACGCAGCCGTTCTTCATCGTCGCGCGCAAGACCATGCCGGCCAAGAACCTCGCCGGGCTGGTCGCGTGGATCAAGGAGAATCCCGGCAAGGTCACCGAGGGCACGTCGGGCGTCGGCACGCCGAGCCACATCTCGGGCGTGCTCCTGCAGAACACGCTCGGGGTGAAGTGGACCATGGTGCCGTATCGCGGCGCCGGCCAGTCGATGCAGGATCTGATCGCCGGCAACACCGACATCCAGCTCGACACGCCGGCGACCTCGATGCCGCATATCCAGTCGGGCCTGATCAAGGTCTACGCCGTGACCAACAAGGAGCGCCTGAAGGTGGCGCCCGACGTGCCGACCACCGACGAGGCCGGCCTGCCGGGCTTCTACTACACGTTCTGGCACGCGCTCTGGGCCCCGAAGGGCACGCCCAAGGAGGCGATCGATACGCTCAACGCGGCGCTCCGGGCGGCGCTCGCCGATCCGACGACGAAGAAGAAGCTCGAGGATCTCGCCCAGGTGATCTTCCCGCCCGACCAGCAGACCCCTGCGGCGCTCGCCGCCTATCAGAAGGCCGAGGTGGAGAAGTGGTGGCCGATCGTCAAGGCGGCCGGTATCAAGCCGGAGTGAGGACCGGCGCGCGCCACGGTCTCTGACCCGTCATGCCCGGGCTTGTCCCGGGCATCCACGTCTGCAGAGCAAGCCGGCTCGAAGAACGTGGATGGCCGGGACGAGCCCGGCCAAGACGGAGCACGAATTTCCGGCCCGCTATTCCCGCCCCGCCACCGCGATGGCGAAGGCGTAGGCGAGAGCGACCTCGCGCAGGCGCTCGAAACGGCCGGCGGCGCCGCCGTGGCCGGCGTCGAGATTGGTCCGCAGCAGCACGAGGTCGTCGTTGGTCTTGAGTCGGCGCAGCCGCGCCACCCACTTGGCCGGCTCCCAGTAGGTGACGCGCGGATCGGTCAGCCCGGCGAGCGCCAGGATGGCCGGATAGGCTTGGGGCCTCACGTTGTCGTAGGGCGAGTAGGACCGAATGGTGTGGAACGCCGCCGCGTCGCGGATCGGGTCGCCCCATTCGGGCCACTCGGGTGGGGTGAGCGGCAGCGTCTCGTCCAGCATGGTGTTGAGCACGTCGACGAACGGCACCTCGGCGATGAGGCCCGCGAACAGATCCGGCCGCATGTTGGCGAGCGCGCCGATCAGCATGCCGCCGGCCGAGCCGCCGTGCGCGACGACGCGGTCGGGCGCCGCGATCTTCTCGGCGATCAGATGCTCGGTCGCGGATATCACGTCCTTGAACGTGTTCGGCTTGGCGGCGAGCTTGCCCTCGCGATACCAGCGCCAGCCCTTCTCGGTGCCGCCGCGGGCGTGGACGATGGCGTAGACGAAGCCGCGATCGACCAGCGACAGCCGGCTGGTCGAGAACGCCGCCGGCGTCGACATGCCGTAGGAGCCGTAGGCGTAGACGAGCGTCGGCGCGGTGCCGTCGAGCGGCGTGTCCTTGCGGGCGAGCAGCGACACCGGCACGGTCTCGCCGTCGTGCGCGGGCGCGAGCAGGCGGCGCGTCACATAGGCCGCCGGGTCGTGGCCGCTCGGCACCTCCTGGCGCTTGCGCAGCACGCGGCGGCGGCTCGCGCAGTCGTAGTCCCAGGTCTCGGTCGGCGTCGTCATCGACGAGTAGTTGAACCGCAGCGTGTCGGTCTCGAACTCGTAGCCGCCCGCCATGCCGAGCGAGTAGGCCTCCTCGTCGAAGGCGATCACGTGCTCGTCGCCGCTCCCGAGATGCCGCACGACGATGCGGGGCAGCCCGTCGACCCGCTCGAGCCGGACCAGCCAGTCGCGCGTCACGGAAAAGCCGAGGACGAAGACGCCGGGCCGATGCGGCACGAGATCGCGCCAATGGTCGCGGCCGGGCGTCGAAAGCGGCGCCGTCACGATCTTGAAGTCCTCGGCGTCGTCGGCGTTGGTGCGGATGAACAGCATCGGGCCGCCCGCGAAGGCCGGGTGATGCTCGACGTCGTAGCGCAGCTGCTTTTCACGCGGCGTCACGAGCCGCGGCGCCGTGTCGGGCGCGTCGAGATCGATCAGCCAGGCCTCGGCGGACTCGTGATCGTGCACCGAGATCTCGGCGAAGCGGCCGGATTGCAGCCGGGCGATCGAGACGAAGAAGCCCGGATCGTCGGTACGGAACACCTCGCGGTCGTCGCTCGCCTGCGTGCCGAGCCGGTGCAGGAAGACCTTGGTCGGGCGGTGCTGCTCGTCGAGCTTCACGTAGAAGAAGGCGCGCGAGTCGGTCGTCCACACGACGCCGCCCGAGGCCTCCGGCACCACGTCGATGAGATCCTGGCCGGTCGCGAGGTCGCGCACCCGGGTCGTGAAGAACTCCGAGCCGCGGTCGTCGGCACTCCAGGCGACGAGCCGATGGTCGGGGGAATGCTCGCCGCCGCCCAGGCTGAAGAACGCCTTGCCGGCGGCGAGCGCGTCGCCGTCGAGCAGAATCTCTTCCGCGCCGCCGTCGCGCGGGATGCGGCAGATGAGCGGGTGCTCGCCGCCCTCACGGTGGCGCGAGTAGTAGGCGAACGGCCCGTCGGGTGACGGCACGCCGGCGTCGTCCTCCTTGATGCGGCCCTTCATCTCGGCGAACAGCGTCTCCTGCAGGGCCGCGGTCGGGGCGAGGGCGGCCTCGGCATGGGCGTTCTCGGCCTCCAGCACGGCCCGGATCGCCGGGTCGAGCACGGAGGGATCGCGCATCACGGCCTGCCAGTTGGGATCGCGCAGCCAGGCGTACTCGTCGACGAGCGTGACGCCGTGATGCACCGAGACGCTCGGGCGTTCCTCGACACGGGGCGGGGCGGGCGGACGGGAGACACGGTCGAGCATCGGTCGGGCTTTCGGTCGGTCGACGTCCAGGCGGGGGCGCAGGACGACGGGAGCTTGCGCAGGGACGTGCGCCGGGAAGACTTCATCTAGGGTGGCCGCGTGCGCCTGCAAATCGGCATAACGTCGACTGTCCGACACATGGTGCCGTGCCGATCGCCGAGCGTGGCCTGTGCCGTGGCGTGCGGTACGGCATTTCGCATCGCAAAAACAAGGAGTTCTCGCGCGCGAATGAGATCTCGCCGGGATGCCCGGTCGGCTCGGTCGTTCGATGCCGGTATGGGAGCCATACCGATTTGAACGTACAAGCCTGTACTTCCCCTTGTCGTTCCGACGAATAGTTGGCCTGTTCTGTTGTCGAGTTCACGCGCACTTCTACAACGGTCGAATCTCTTCTTGCTTTCCTCAGCAATGGCGATACATAGAAAGAGTTCTCGCGAGTCGGCCGCGATGTCGCTTGGCTTCGGGGGTCGGCCGGACCTGGTGGGGCATTGCCGGCCCGGGCGGGAGCGATCGGGTCATTACAAAGAGAAATGAACGTAAGATGGGCGAGAGCGCGCAGAACTATATTGAGCTGACCGCCGATATCGTGTCGGCCTATGTCAGCAACAACAGCATATCGGCAGGCGATATTCCGAGCCTGATCAACCAGATTCACTCGGCGTTGCTGCGGGTTTCGGGCGGCCAGAGCGACGCCCCCGTCGAACCGCTGAAGCCGGCCGTGTCGGTCAAGAAGTCGATCACGCCGGAATACATCGTGTGCCTGGAGGACGGCAAAAAGTTCAAGTCGCTCAAGCGGCACCTGCGGACGCAGTACAACATGACGCCCGAGCAGTACCGCGACAAATGGGCCCTGCCGCCCGACTACCCGATGGTGGCGCCCAACTATGCGGCGGCGCGCTCGCAGCTCGCCAAGCAGATGGGCCTCGGCCAGCAGCGGCGGCGTCGCACGAAGTGACGCGGTGGCCGGCCCGGCCGTCCCGTCATCACGCCATACATCACAGGCCACACGCCCGGCGTTCCGGTCGGGCGTGTCGGGCCGGGCGAGACGTGGAACCAGACAAGACCTGGGACCGGACAAGATCTGGGACCGGACGAGACGGACACCGCCGGGTGGCCCCGGCGGTTTTTTGTTTTGTGCATCCGAGGCCCGCGGCCGACGTCGGGAGCGTCGCTCCGACGCGACCCCATAAATTAGAAAAAAATCCTAGTCAACGATCGGGCCGGCACCCCGATCCGGTCGATGACCATTCTTATTCATGCTGAAATCGTGAGCTCTCGGACGTCGCCTCCGACCGTCTTGACGGGCCGCGAGTAATAGGTAAAAGTTCCTACATCCATCTCGTGCGAGGTCGCCATGCGCCATCGGGTTTCGTTCTTTCGTCCGTCCGCCCGTCGCACCGTCGAACCGGTCGCTGCGTCGCTGGTCGCGCGGAGGCCGTGGTGAGCCGGCCGCCGCGCCGGGCCGCTGCCCGGACCGCCCCGGTGTCGCCCGCTGCCGCGGCCATCGACGCGGGCGACCTGGTCGGCCCGTTCCGGGCGAAGCGACTGCGCCTCGCTCGGCGGCCCGACCCCGCGGCGGCGGCCGGCTCCGTGCTGGTCGACGAGGCGGAGAGCCCGCTCGCCTGGCTGGCCCGCCGCAAGGGGCGCGACGGCCGCGCCATGATCGAGCCGGTGCAGCTCCTCGCCGGCGAGCGGTTGCGGGCCGACTTCACCTTCGCCCAGCTCGGTCCCCGCGTGACGGTCGACTGGAGCGCCACGCTCGCCCCGGGCGCATCGGGCGGGGGAGGGGGGCCGGCTGCCATGACGGACGCCGTTCTGGCGGCGCGGCAGCGTCTCGCCGCGGCGCTGCGGGCGTCGGGCAGCGAGTTCGCCGGGCTGCTGCTCGACGTCTGCTGCTTCCTGAAAGGTCTCGAGGAGATCGAGCGCGAGCGCGGCTGGCCGGCCCGCTCGGCCAAGGTGGTGCTGCAGCTCGGGCTCGACCGGCTGGCGCGCCACTACGGGCTCGCGGCCGCGGCGCGCGGCCGCCCCGGAGCGCCGATGCGGGCCTGGCGGGCGACGGTCACGGATGCCGCGGATCCTGACGCTGCGGATCCCGGCGCCGCGGATCCTTGAGGATGTCGATCAGGGCGCGCAGGCCCGCCGGCATGTAGGCGCGGTGCGGGTAGTAGAGGAACACGTCGTCGAAGTGCGGCGTCCAATCCTCCAGGCAGCGCACCAGCGCGCCGCTGGCGAGATGGCGGCTGACCCGGTCCTCGAACACGAAGGCGAGGCCGGCGCCGGCGAGCGCCGCCTCGGCGATCAGCTCCTGGTCGTTCGAGACCACCGGGCCGTCGACCGCCACGGTGAGCGGCTCGCCGTCCTTCTCGAACTCCCATTGGAACATCGCTCCGCTCGGGAAGCGGTAGCGGATGCAGCGATGCGCGTGCAGGTCGGCGGGGCGCTCGGGACGGGGGTGGTCGTCGAAATAGGCCGGCGCGCCGACCACGGCGAAGCGCATCGGCAGGGCGATGCGGGTCGCGATCATGCCCTGCTGCAGCCGCTCGCCGAACCTTATGCCGGCGTCGAAGTCGGCGGCGACGATGTCGATGAGCGCGTCGTCGGACGAGACCTCGACGGCGAGCCCGGGACAGTCGCGCACCAGCCGGGCGATCACCGCGCCCATCATCATGAGGCCGACCGGCCGCGGCACGGTGATCCGGATCGTGCCGGCCGGCGTGTCGCGCCAGCGGCTCACCTCGTCGATCGCCTGGGCGACGTCGCCGAAGGCCGGCTTCAGCCGGGCATGCAGGAGACGGCCGGCCTCGGTGAGCGACACGCTGCGGGTGTTGCGGTTGAGCAGCCGGACCCCGAGATCCTGCTCCAGCCCCTTCACGGCGTGGCTGAGCGCCGAGCGGGTGACGCCCCGCTCCGCCGCGGCGCGCTGGAAGCTCAGGTGATCGGCGACCGCCACGAAGGCGGCGAGGTCGGTCCAGCGATGGTTCATTGGTGAAGCTTACTCACCATTGTGTCGCTCATTGTCAATCTGTGAAAAGCGTCCGGTCGGGTCTATGTAGCGGGCCGTGCAACACACGGAGGCATCCATGGACCAGAACATCACCGGCAAGGTCGTCGTGATCACCGGCGCGAGCAGCGGGATCGGCGAGGCGACGGCCCGGCATCTCGCGGCGCGCGGCGCCGTGGTGGCGCTGGCGGCGCGTCGCACCGACAAGCTCGCGGCGATCGTCGCCGAGATCGAGGCGGCCGGCGGCAAGGCGAAGGCCTACACGGTCGACGTCACCCGCAAGGAGCAGGTCGACAAGGTCGTCGCCGACGTCGTGGCGGCGTTCGGCCGGCTCGACGTCATCGTGAACAATGCCGGAATGATGGCGATCGCGCCGATGAGCCAGCGCCGCACCGACGAGTGGGACCGGATGATCGACATCAACGTGAAGGGCCTCTTGTACGGCGTCGCCGCCGCGCTGCCGGTGTTCGAGCGGCAGGGCGCGGGCCATGTCGTGAACATCTCGTCGGTCGCCGGCATCAAGGTGTTCAGCCCGGGCGGCACCGTCTATTCGGGCACCAAGTTCGCCGTGCGGGCGATCTCGGAAGGGCTGCGGCACGAGGTCGGTCGGACCATCCGGGTGACGACGATCGAGCCGGGGGCGGTCGAGTCCGAGCTGAAGTTCGGCAGCAGCGACCCGGCGAGCCGCGCCGCCCTCGAGGAGTTCTACAAGACCAGCCAGATCCCGGCCTCGTCGATCGCCCGCGCCATCGCCTACGCGATCGAGCAGCCGGCCGATGTCGACGTGAACGAGATCGTGCTGCGTCCGACCTCACAGGACTTCTGATCCGATCGCCGGCGGGGCGACGCCCGTCGGTCCCCGAACAGCGGAACCCCGCTGCGCTGCGAGGCGCGGCGGGGTTTGCTTCATGTGGCCGTGCGAGCGGGAGCGGCTCGGCCCGCTCGCACGGGTGGGGGGACCGGTCCGCCCGCGTCGCCGTGCGGCTCGCGCACGCCCCGGCCGGGTCGGCGCGGTCGAGGCCTGGGCGGTCGAGGCCTGGGCGGTCGAGGCCGGGGCGGTCGCCGTTCGCCGGATGGCGACGCCCGCGGCGCGCGTCGGTCTCCCGGAGAACGGTGCGCCTGCGACGATTGCGACGGGTTTATGAACTGGCGGACCCGGTCGGCGCGCGCTCTAATCGGGGCGATCCGCGTCGACGAGGGATCGCCATGAAAACCCGGATCATCGCGCATCTCGGCCAGTCCGAGATTCTGCTGCCGTCGCTGATCGCCGAGGCACTCGCTGCCAACGATCGCGCCAAGCTGCGCATGAGCGTCCTGCAGGCCGTCGCCCAGCAGGCCCGGCGTCCGGGCGGTCCGGTGCCGGATCTCGTGGTCGAGGCCCGCGCGGCCGGGCTCGATGCGCAGGCGTTGCGCGGCCTGGTGCTCGGCGCCCGCGCCGGGCCGGGCGAGCTCGTCGCGGCGCCCGGGCTCGACCGCCTCAAGGCGGATCTCGTCGCCGACGGCGAGGCGATGATCGCCCCCCTCGCCGCCGCCGATCCGGCGGCCGGTGCCGCCGCGACGGCCCGGCTGGAGCGGGTCGCCGCCGATCTCGCGGCGCCCGGTCCCGACCAGATCGCGCTCGCCGACATCGCCCATCTCACCGCCGCGCCGCACGATCGGGACGACGACACGCTGCACCGGCTGGTGATGGACCTGCATCGCGAGATCAACCGCCTCGCCGCCGCCTGCGCCGAGGAGACGGTGGCGGGCGCCCGCGCGCACGGGCTGACCTACGCCGACCGCCCGCTGGTCGAAGCGTTCATGCGCGGGGTCGACGCGACCCGCGGTCTCAAGTTCGACCATCCCGGGCTCGACACGCTGGCGACCCGGGTCGGCGAGCGCCTGGTGCTGCAGAACGACATCGGCACCACCGATGCGCATGTGCTGGTCGTCGCCGTGGCGCGCGACCAGGTCACGGTCACCTATTCGGACGTGCACCGGTCGCGCGCCCAGTTCTTCATCGGCCTCCTGGACGGGTTTCCGGTGCTCTGGAGCGGGCTCGAGCAGGCGCGCGCCGCCGGGCTCGGCGAGGGTGGGGCGTTCTATCTGGTCACCGGCCGGCTCGTCGGCGACGTGGCCGCGCAGGCCGCCTTCCTGGAGGCGCTCGGCGCCTCGCTGGTTTTCCTGATCGACTGGAACCGGGCGCGAAAAATCCTGCGCACGCTGCTCGGAAAGGGCGACGCCGTGCGGGTGCTGGAGCGCGCCGCCCGCATGCGGGTCGGGCATCGCGCCTTCCTGGAGCTCGGCGGTGCCGAGCTGGTCGCCGCGGCGGTGCGCCACGCGGCGCCGACCCGCATCGGCTTCGGCGAGCGGCTCGACGACGTGCTCGGCCGCGAGGCGGCGCTCGACTTCGTCGTCGGCGTGCTCGCCATCGCGACGGAGACGCTGCAGGAGGGCCGCTCGCTGCGGCTCGCCAACAACGCCGTCGAGGCCGAGCTCGCCCGTCATCTCGACCGGTCCGACAGTCGCCTCCTCGCCGTCGCGGTCCGCCAGGCGGGACTGGCCCGCGAGGTCGCCGCCCGCATCGCCGCCGACCTCGCCGAGCGCGTCGCCGGGCGGCCCGGCCAAGGCCCGGCCCTCGCGGCGCTCGCCCGGCGCATCGAGGTGAAGGCCGACCGCATCGCCGTCGAGGCGCGCGCGGCTGCCCGGCGTTTCAATGCGGGCGAGGCCATCGCGCGGCTCGTCGACACGGTCGAGGAGGCGATCGACGAGCTCGAGCAGGCGGCGTTCCTGGCCTCGTTGATCGATCGCGACACCGACACGACGGTGCTGCGCGAGCTCGCCGGCCTGTGCGAGGCGGTGGTGAGCGCGGCCGAGGCCGCCGCGGTGGGCATCGACGCCGCCGCCGACGTGCCGGAGGGCCGGCGGGCCGATTCCGACGATGCGCTCGCGGCGGCGGCGCGGCTGTCCGAGCTCGAGCACGCCTGCGATGCGAGCGAGCGCGCCCTCACGGCGCTGGTGCTGCGCGGCGACGGCCCGGCCCGCGTCCTGATCGGCCCGCTCGAGCTCGCCCGCGCCCTCGAACGGGCGAGCGACCGGCTCGCCGCGGCCGGTCATCTGGTCCGCACCCATGTTCTCGCCCATCTCTCCGCGTGAGGAGCGGTCCATGACCATCGTCAGGCTGGGATCGGGGGACGGTCCGCAATTCGAGGCCGAGGCGATCGGCGCCAAGGCCGCCAATCTGAACCGGTTGATGCGGCTCGGCGTGCCGGTGCCGCCGGGCTTCGTCCTGCCGATCGTCATGTGCGGCGCCGTGCTGGCCGGCGATCGCGGCGCGAAGGCGCAGGTGACGGCGGCGCTGAGCGAGGGCATCGCGTGTCTCGAGCAGGCGACCGGGCGCCGCTTCGGGGCGCGCCGCGACCCGCTGCTCGTCTCGGTGCGCTCGGGGGCGGCCCGCTCGATGCCGGGCATGCTCGACACGGTGCTGGACGTCGGCGCGACGCCGGCCGCGGTGCGCGGCCTCGTCCGCGCCACCGGCAATCCACGATTCGCCTTCGACTGCCGCCGCCGCCTGCTCGAATCCTACGGCGAGACCGTGCTCGGACTCCCCCGCGCGGCGTTCGCGGGGCGGCGCGACGAGCTGTTGCGCAGCGAGGGCGTGCCGTCCGAGGACGACCTCGACGGCGAGGCGCTGGAGCGCCTGGCCGCCGCCTATGAGGACGTCGTGGCGCGGGCCGATGCGGTGGTGCCGGACGATCCGATGGCCCAGCTCGCCGACGCCGCCATGGCGGTGTTCCGCTCGTGGACGGGCGAGCGGGCCGAATCGTACCGCGCACTGGAGGGCCTCGGCGACCTGCGCGGCGTCGCCGTCACGGTGCAGGCGATGGTGTTCGGAAACCGCAGCCTGCGCTCCGGCGCCGGCGTCGCCTTTTCGCGCGATCCCTCGACCGGGGCGCCCGAGCCGGTGATCGAGATGCTGTTCTCGGCGCAGGGCGAGGATGTGGTGTCGGGCCGCCGCACGCCGCAATCCGGCGAGGCGTTCGCCCGCGCGCTGCCGGAGGCGGCGACCCGGCTCGCCGCCCTGCTGGCCCGCCTGGAGCGCGAGCTCGCCGACGTGCAGGACGTCGAGTTCACGGTCGAGGACGGCACCTTGTGGATCCTGCAGACGCGCGCCGCCAAGCGCACCCCGCGGGCGGCGCTGCGCTTCGCCGTCGATCTCGTCGCGGCCGGGGTGATCGATCCTGCCGAGGCGCTGCGGCGGATCGGCGGCATCGACGCGGCGGCGCTGGTGCGCACCCGGCTGGTGGATGCCGGTCCGCCGGTCCTGTGCGGGATCGCGGCGTCCGCCGGCGTGGCGGTCGGTCGTGCCGCGTTCGGGCCGGACCGGGCCGTGGCGCTCGCCGCCGACGGCGATCCGGTCGTGCTGGTGCGGCCCGACACCAGCCCGGCGGACGTCGCCGGGTTCGCCGCCGCGGCCGGCATCGTCACGGCGGCGGGCGGGCGCACCGCGCATGCCGCGCTGGTCGCCCGCCAGATGGCGAAGCCCTGCGTGGTCGGCTGCGCCGGGCTGCTCGTCGCCCCCGGCGAGGGGCGCGCCAGCTTCGCCGGGACCGTGGTGCGGGACGGCGACTTCATCGCGGTCGACGGCGATCGCGGCACCGTCCATCTCGGTCGCCCCGAGGTGGTCGCGGAGCGCCCGGCCGAGTTCGACGAGATCGCCCGCTGGCGAGCCGGGCTCCACGGCGCCGCCGACGGCGTCGTCCCGGTCGGCTGAGCCCGGCCGGCCACGACACGTGGCGACGAGGCCGGAGGACCGTGAAGGGCGCCGCCCTCGCGCGCGGCGCCCTTCGGGATTCGGCCTCGGCCCGGACGACGAGCCGCAGCGCTCGTGTCTCCGGTCAGCCCTTGTCGCCGAGCAGCTTGCGGGCCCACCAGCCGGTGCGGCGCGGCTTTGCCGATTCCGACTCCGGCGACGATTCGGCGACCGCCGGCGTGTCGGGCGTCGGCGCCGGCTCGACCGGACGCGGCGTCACATCGCCGTTGCTGAACGACGGGCCGTTGCCGCCGAGCACGACGGACACCGGCTCGCGCACCGTCGAGCGCCGGCGCGGCGGCTCGGCCGCGGCCGGAGCCGGCTCGGGCGCCGGAATGCGCGCGGGCGCCGGGGCGATCGGGGTCTGCACCACCGACTCGGGAGCGAGCGCCTGCAGCGGCTCGGGCGGATCGACCGGGCCGAAGTCCGGCGGCGGCGGGGGCGCGTCGACATGGCGGGCGCGACCGCGGCCGCGGCGCGGCTCGGGACGCAGCGGGGCGTCGAAGCCGGCCTCCGGCTCGGGCAGGTTCTCGGGTCCGATCTCGTCGGCGTTGGCAGTGGCCCCGATCACCGGCGCGGGGAACGAGTCGCGCTCGCCCCGCGCATCCGGCGGGGTCTTGATCGTCATCACCCTCGGCTCGCGGTCGGCCGTGTCGAACGTCGCCGCGATGTCGGCCGACGCCGGCAGCTCGGGCTGCTCGCCGGACGGGATGTCCTCGCCGAGGCGCGGGCCGCCGAAATCCTCGATGGCGTGGGCGAGCTCGGGCTCGACCAGATCGAAGCCGGGCTCGGGACCGCCGAGCGGGCCTGGGGTGCCGTCCTGCCGGCGGTTGCGGCGGCCACCGCGGCGGCCGCGCCGGCGACGCCTGCGTCCGCCTTCGCCGTTCTCGCCCTCGCCCTCGTGCCGCGCGGTCTGGCCGTCGCCCTCGGCCTCGTCGCCCTCGGCCTCGTCGTCGCCTTCCGGCTCGCCCGACTCGGCCTCGCCGGCCGGCGTCCGCGCCACCATCGGGCCGCGCTCGCCGCGCTCGTCGCGCTCCTCGCCGCGCCGACCGCGCCGCCGCCGGCGGCGCCGGCGGCCGCGACCTTCGCCCTCGCCGTCACCGTTGTCGGTGTCGGCGCGCGCCTCGATCTCCTCCGCCTCGTCCTCCTCGACCTCGGCCTCGTAGGCCTCGGCCTCGATCTCGTCCTCGTCGTCCTCGTCGATGCGGCGCGGCGCCGGCAGCGCCGCCGCCGACTGCGCCGCGATGGCGCGCGCCTGCTCGAGCGAGTGCACCTGCTCGTTCTTTTCGATGACGAACGGATGCGCCCCCATCACGCTCTCGTCGGCCTTCACGGTGAGGACCAGGCGGAAGCGCTGCTCCAGCTCGGCGAGATGCGCGCGCTTGTGGTTGAGGATGTAGAGCGCTGTGTCGGTGCCGGTGCGGATCGTGAGATTATGCGTGGCACCGCGCATGAGAGTCTCTTCGAGCATGCGCAGGCACTGCAGCGCGACCGAGGAGACCGAGCGCACGTGACCGGTGCCGCCGCAATGCGGGCACTTCTCGGTCGAGCTCTCGAACACGCTGGTGCGGATGCGCTGCCGCGACATCTCCATCAGGCCGAAATGCGAGATCCGGCCGACCTGGATGCGGGCGCGATCGTTCTTCAGGCACTCCTTGAGCTTGCGTTCGACGGCGCGGTTGTTCCGCTTCTCGTCCATGTCGATGAAGTCGATGACGATCAGGCCGGCGAGGTCGCGCAGGCGTAGCTGGCGGGCGACCTCCTCGCAGGCCTCGAGATTGGTCTTGAGGGCCGTGTCCTCGATGTGGTGCTCGCGCGTCGCGCGGCCCGAGTTCACGTCGATGGCGACCAGCGCCTCGGTCTGGTTGAGCACGATGTAGCCGCCGGAGCGCAGCTGCACGGTCGGCGAGAACATCGCGTCGAGCTGGGTCTCGACGCCGTAGCGGGTGAGCAGGGGCTGCGGCTCGACGTAGAGCTTCACGTTCTTCGCATGGCTCGGCATGAGCATGCGCATGAAGTCCTTGGCCTCGCGATAGGCCGCCTCGCCGGCGACGATGACCTCGTCGATCTCCTTGTTGTAGAGATCGCGGATCGCCCGCTTCACCACCGAGCCTTCCTCGTAGACGAGGGTCGGGGCCGAGGACTTGAGGGTGAGGTCGCGGACCTGCTCCCAAACGCGCAGCAGATACTCGAAATCGCGCTTCACCTCGGTCTTGGTGCGCGCCGCGCCGGCGGTGCGCAGGATGACGCCCATCCCCTCCGGAACCTCGAGATCCTGGGCGATCTCCTTCAGGCGCTTGCGGTCCTGCGTGTTGGTGATCTTGCGGCTGATGCCGCCGCCGCGCGCCGTGTTGGGCATCAGCACCGAGTAGCGGCCGGCGAGCGAGAGGTAGGTGGTCAGCGCCGCGCCCTTGGTGCCGCGCTCCTCCTTGACGACCTGCACCAGCATGACCTGCCGGCGCTTGATCACCTCCTGGATCTTGTACTGGCGACGATAGCGCGGGGTGCGATCGGGCAGCTCCTCGAGCGCGTCGGCTCCGCCGACCGACTCGACGACCTCCTCTTCCTCCTCGTCGTCGTCCTCCTCGTCCTCGTCGTCGTCCTCGTCGTCCTCGTCCTCGTCGTCCTCGTCATCCTCGTCGGCGTCGTGGCCGTTGCCGGGCGTGGACGAGTCGGCGGCGGGGGCAGGCGGCAGAACCTCGCCGTCGAGGGCGACGACGGGCGCGGCCTCGGCCGGAGCGGCCGGCTCGCTCGCCGCGGTCTCGCCTTCGGCGACGACGACCGCGACCGTCTCGGTGGCGGCGACGGCGTCGCCCGGCGGAACGACCGGCTCCGTGGCAGCCGCCTCGGCGGCCGGCGGCGGCGTCTCCGGCGCGGCCGGGGCCGGGGGGATGTCGCTCTCGGAGCGGGCGAAGTCGAGCTCGGTCTGCGCCTCCCCGGGCGAGGGGACGTGCGGGGGCTCGACCATGCCGCCCGTGGCCGCTGCAGCGCCAGCGGTGGTCGCCTCCGACCCGGGCGCTTCCGACCCGGGCGCTTCCGACCCGGGTGCTTCCGATCCGGGCGCTTCCGACCCGGGTGCTTCCGACCCGGGCGCCTCGCCGACGGACGCATCATGGACGGGCGCATCGGCGGCGGGGGTCTCCGGCACCGGCTCGCTCGCCACCCGGTCGTCGCGATGGGGCGGGCGCTCGGCCGGGATCTGGCGGGCACCCGAGCGGGCGGCGGCGCGCCGGTCGGCTTCGGCCTCGGCGGCCCGGTGGGCGCGCTCCTCCTCGTCGATCAGCATCTGCCGATCGGCGACCGGGATCTGATAGTAGTCCGGGTGGATTTCGCTGAACGCCAGGAAGCCGTGGCGGTTGCCGCCGTAGTCGACGAACGCGGCCTGGAGCGACGGCTCGACCCGCGTCACCTTGGCCAGGTAGATGTTGCCTCGCAGCTGCCGGCGGCTCGCCGACTCGAAATCGAATTCCTCTACGCGGTTTCCACGGAGCACGACGACCCGGGTCTCTTCCGGGTGGGTCGCGTCGATGAGCATCTTATTCGCCATGTCGGTGTCTCGTTGCGGCGCGGCCGCGCGCGATCCGGTCCACCCGCGGGACCGGGATCAAGCGTCGGACGATGCGCGCCGAAGGGGGGGTGGAAAGCAGGAACGACACGAAGCGCGAGTCGCGGTCCGCGGGAGGACGGGAGCGCCGGCGCTCTTTCACAGCGCCCGGCAAAGTGCTCCTCGTTCATTGTCCCGGACATCGGCTCCGAATCCTGGGGTGCTGGGCCACGCGCCGTGGCCATGACGGGTCTTAGGGGCTGAGGATGTCTCGCGTGAACGTCCGACCGGATCGCAAACGCATCGAATCGTCCTTCGAAGGCGGCGGCCTCTCGCGACGGACCCGCTGCAAGTCTCGCGCTGCAAGTCTCGCGCTGCAGGCCGTTCGCTGCAAGCCTCTCGCAAGCAAAGCCTCTCGCAAGTAAGCCTCTCGCGACCGTTTTCGCGTTCCGCCGTGCGGGGCGACGGCGAAAACGGTGGACGGACCTTCGAGGGCTCCGGACGCCGAAACGGGAGCGTTCGGGCTCTCTCGATCCACCAGCAGCTCTTATTAAGGCGCGTCATGCCCTATTGGCAAGCCGCATGCGTGTCACGGAACTGCGAGGGTGGGGCGGGAATCGCTTGATGATCAGCCAGTTGCCTCGCAGACAGGCACTCTGGTGCCGACCGGATGGCGAGCCCGGGCCGGCGCCGCCGCGAGAAAGCCCACGTTAACCGTCAGAGTTTATTCGGGAAGCAGCACGGGGAGGCATGCGGCGGTGGGACGGGGACTGGCCCTCGCCTTGGGGATTGCCGCCTTTGTCGGCGCGCTGCACGCCCCCGTTGCACGGGCGGCGGAGACGCCGCGCGCCTCGGGCGCCGCCGTTCCGGCCACGGTGCCGGACTTTCCGGTCGCCACCGATGCGCGCCTCGCCGGCGATGCCGGGCAGACCCGATTCGTCGTCGACCTCACCAAGACCATCGAGGTGCGGGCGTTCACGCTCGCCGACCCCTACCGGGTCATCGTCGACATGCCGCAGGTGACGTTCCAGCTCCCGGCCAAGACGGGCGAGCGGGCGCGCGGCCTCGTCAAGGCGTTCCGCTACGGCCTCGTGATGCCGGGGGGCTCGCGCATCGTCCTCGACACCACCGGCCCGGTGCGGGTCGAGCGCGCCTTCGTGCTGGAGCCGGCCGACGGGCTGCCGGCCCGCCTGGTGCTCGATCTCGCCGCCGTCGACCGGGCGACCTTCCTGCGCGCCGCCGCGATCGACAACCGCCTGCCGCGCGAGCCGCGCCGGACCGAGACGGACGCCAAGCCGAATGGCGATCCGCGCCCGATCATCGTCGTCGATCCCGGCCATGGCGGCATCGACAACGGCACCCGCGCGCCGAGCGGCGAGGAGGAGAAGGGAATCGTCCTCGCCTTCGGGCTGATGCTGCGCGACAAGCTCGAGCAGACCGGCAAGTACCGGGTGGTGATGACCCGCTCGGACGACCGCTTCATCCCGCTCGGCGAGCGCGTGCGGCTCGCGCGCAGCCGCGAGGCGGCGCTGTTCATCTCGATCCATTGCGATGCGCTCGCCCGCCGCGACGGCGGCGCCGAGGGAGCCACCATCTACACGCTCTCCGAGACCGCCTCCGACGCCGAGGCCGGGCGCCTCGCCGAGGCCGAGAACAAGGCCGACGTGATCGCCGGCGTCGACCTCTCGGCCGAGCCCGACGACATCGCCGACATCCTGATCGACCTCGCCCAGCGCGAGACCAAGAACTACTCGAACCAGTTCGCCCGCACTTTGGCGGGCGAGCTGAAGGCGGCCGCCAAGCTGCACAAGCACCCGTTGAAGTCGGCCGGCTTCCGGGTGCTGACCGCCCCCGACGTGCCCTCCGTGCTGGTCGAGCTCGGCTACGTGTCGAACAAGGCCGACCTCAAGCAGATGCTGTCCGACGCCTGGCGCGCCAAGGCGGCCGAGTCGATCGTCCGCGCCGTCGACGCCTTCTTCCAGCCCCGCCTCGCCGCCCCGGCCGGCGAAGCCAAAGCCGCCGGCGGGGCAGGGGTCGGGGCGGGGGGGAATTGAACAACGAACTATATATTGGAGCCTGCTTGGCGCCGAGGAAAAGCTTGGCTCGATCGACGATCAAAATCGTTTTTGTTTGCAGCAGAAGCAGTTGCAAAGTTCGGTCGTCGGCTTCAAGTGCGTCAAGCCGTGGACGACGCCACCCTCCGAATCGAATCGAGGCGCAATGATGTCGAAGAATGTGCCATCGCCATATTCGAAGTAACGCCGCGTCGCGTATGCGACCATGTCGGCGTATTGAACCATTCTGGTCGCGCGAGAGTCGACGAAAAGCGGAACGTCGGCGAGATTGTAGAGCTGTCCCCATCGATGGCCTATCGTGCGGAAATCCCTGGCCAGTCCTTGGAGCGACGTCTCGCAAGTCGATTTATCCAGAATGATAAGTCCGCGTTGCGTATTTGCCCGACGGTGCAAACGTCCAAGAAATTTATCGAAGCGATTGCAGAGCTGCTCGAAAGCCCGTTCCATCGGATCGTCTGGCGAAACGGCTGCCCGATGCACGGCAGCGCCAAACAAATGAACCAAGCTTGAATTGCCGAGAATGCCCAGCGCCTCCTTTAGCGCATCTGTCCGATCGCTCTTTGGAACTCCGCGCCAATGTTTTCGACCGCTCAACATGTCTCCGCCGCGGAACTCGAGAGTCGCCGGACTGTCGGGCCAAATTCGCTGGGCGATAGCATCGAGCTTTGCGCTGAACCAGTGCGGCTGCCGCTCGAACAAGGCGACGCCGGCCAATATCACATGACGATCGGCCAAGTTGCCTGCAGAGCCGGAATCATCGAGATATAACAGATACATATGAATCAACAAACGCTAGCTAGAGAATAAGATAGATGACGATGTCAAATACAAAAAAGGCGGCCGGGCGGGGAAAACTCCCCGACGGATCGCATCGGCGAACCTCCCAACCGCTCTCTTGAAAATAAGCTGCCTGTAGGCTTGCCGCAAGGTCCATGCTGCCGATCCTCGCTTTCGCTCACCCCGGGCTACGGGCTCGTCTCAACCGCGCCAAGCCTCAGTTTGACCATAAAACCGGGCGACCTACGGGCGGCACGACGGGTGGATTCCGCCCGGGCGGCCGACGGTTCGTGGCAAGGCGGGCTGGGCGCGTCAGGGCCGTGCCGGGCACGAGCGACACCGCCGGCAGCCGGTCAGGCCGCCTCCGGGCAGCGCCAACGGGGATGGGGCGATGCGATTGATGCTGCGGTTTCTCGGCTTCCTGTTCACGCTCGGGACCATCGTGTTCCTGGTGGGGATCGCGGCCGCCGCCGGGATGATCTGGCATTTCTCCAAGGATCTGCCCGACTACACCCAGCTGCAGGAATACGAGCCGCCGGTGATGACCCGCGTCCACGCGGTCGACGGCGCCCTGCTCGCCGAATACGCCCGCGAGCGGAGGCTCTACCTGCCGATCCAGGCGATCCCCAAGCGGGTGATCAACGCCTTCATCTCGGCCGAGGACAAGAACTTCTACGAGCACGGCGGCCTCGACTTCACCGGCATCGCCCGCGCCGGCCTGCTGTTCGTCCAGAACATCGGCTCGAGCCGGCGCCCGCAGGGCGCCTCGACCATCACCCAGCAGGTCGCCAAGAACTTCCTGCTCACCAACGAGGTGTCGTTCGACCGCAAGATCAAGGAGGCGCTGCTGGCGCTCAAGATCGAGCGGACCTACTCGAAGGACCGCATCCTCGAACTCTATCTCAACGAGATCTATCTGGGCTTCTCGGCCTACGGGGTCGCGGCCGCCTCGCTCCTCTACTTCGACAAGTCGGTCAACGACCTCACCGTCGCGGAGGCGGCCTATCTGGCGGCCCTGCCGAAGGCGCCGTCGCAGCTCCACCCGTTCCGCCAGCGCGACCGCGCGGTCGAGCGGCGCAACTACGTCATCGATCGCATGGTCGAGAACGGCTACGTGACGGCCGCCGACGGCGAGGCCGCCAAGAAGAGCCCGCTCAACGTCACGCCGCGGCCGACCGGCGCCCACATCTTCGCCGGCGAGTACTTCGCCGAGGAGGTGCGCCGGGAGATCCTCGAGAAGTTCGGCGAGAAGCGCCTCTACGAGGGTGGCCTGTCGATCCGCACGACGCTCGATCCCAAGCTGCAGGTGGTCGCCCGCAAGGCGTTCACGGACGGGCTGGTCCGCTTCGACGAGACGCAGGGCTGGCGCGGGCCGGTCACCAGGATCGACGTCGCCGGCGACTGGGGCCCGCGGCTCGCCGACGTGCGCGCCCTGAGCGACGTCGCGCCGTGGCGGCTCGCCGTCGTGCTGGAGACGGCCGATCAGGCGGCCCGCATCGGCCTGCAACCCGGTCGGGAGCCCGGCGGCGCCGTGAAGCGCGAGCGCGAGGTCGGCATCCTGCCGCTCGACAACCTCAAATGGGCGCGGCCGCTCAATGGCCCGAACAAGGGCAAGGCGGTCGCCAGGACGTCGCAGGTGCTGGAGCCGGGCGACGTCGTCTATGTCGAGCCGGTCGCCGGCAAGGACGGCCAGTTCCGGCTGCGCCAGATCCCCGAGATCTCGGGCGCCATGGTGGTGATGGACCCGGTGACCGGCCGCGTGCTGGCGCTGGTCGGCGGCTTCTCGTTCGACCAGAGCCAGTTCGACCGTGCCACCCAGGCGATGCGGCAGCCCGGCTCGTCGATCAAGCCGCTCGTCTATGCCGCCGCGCTCGACAACGGCTACACGCCGTCCACCATCGTGGTCGACGCTCCGATCGAGATCGATCAGGGGCCCGGCATCGGGGTGTGGCGGCCCGAGAACTACTCGACCGGCAAGTATTACGGCCCGCAGACGCTGCGCTTCGGCATCGAGCACTCGCGCAACGTGATGACGGTGCGGCTCGCCCAGGACATCGGCATGCCGCTGATCGCCGAATACACCAAGCGGTTCGGCGTCTACGACCACATGCCGCCCTATCTCTCCTATGCGCTCGGCGCCGGCGAGACGACCGTGATGCGGATGGTCACGGCCTATTCGATGGTGGCCAATGGCGGGCGCCGGATCACCCCGACCTTGATCGACCGGATCCAGGATCGCACCGGCAAGACCGTCTACAAGCACGACCAACGCGAGTGCCGCGGCTGCGACGCCGATGCCTGGCAGAACCAGCCCGAGCCCGGCCTCATCGATCGGCGCGAGCAGGTGCTCGACCCGATGACGGCCTACCAGATCACCTCGATCATGGAGGGCGTGGTGCTGCGCGGCACCGGCAACGCGGTCGCCGCGGTCGGCAAGCCGGTGGCCGGCAAGACCGGCACGACCAACGACGAGAAGGACGTGTGGTTCGTCGGCTTCACGCCCGAGCTCGCGGTCGGCGTCTATCTCGGCTACGACAAGCCGCGCCACATCGGCCGCGGCGCCTCGGGCGGCCACATGGCGGCGCCGATCGTGCGGGATTTCCTCAAGGTGGCGCTGGCCGACAAGGCACCGGTGCCGTTCCGGGTGCCGCCCGGCATCAAGCTGATCCGCATCGACGCGGCGAGCGGCACGCGCGCCGGCCCGGGCACCACCAAGGCGATCCTCGAGGCCTACAAGCCCGGCACGGCGCCGGCCGAATCGACGGCCTATGCGGGCACGCTCGGTCCCGACGGTCAGCCGCTCGGAGTGACGCCGGAGGTCGACCGGGCGGTACGCACCGGCACAGGCGGGCTGTACTGAGCCGCCGCTGCGCGGACGTCGGCGGTCTCGCGCCCGGTCCGTGATCCGCCGGCAACCCGGATCCGCAGACAACAAAAAACCCCCGCCGGTGCGGGGGTCTTTTGCTCGGAGCTCCCGCGCGGGGGCGTCGGGGCTCCGATGTCGAGAGGTCGCCCGGCCCGCCGGCGTCACGGCGCCCGGCGGCTCGCGACCCTGATTCGTTCAGTCTTGGACGAACGGATAGCGCTCGGCGGCCTCGCGGCGCATCCGGGAGACCTCGGCGAAGCTGCGTCTGACCTCGCCGAAAACGGCCTTCACGGTCGCGACGGCGCGCGACACGGCACCACCGGTGGTGGGACGGGTCGGGATGGCGAAGTCGGTCATGGTCGGCTCCTCGAATTCTTGAAGCAGCGGTTCACCGCTGTTTGTCTCGCTTCATATGGCCGCACGGGCACGGTCGAAAAACCCCGGCTTCGCGCATGCACATTTGCCGTGTGTTCAACAATCCTGGACTATTCGTCTAATTCCCCGTCTCGGACCGACCTAATCCGACCCTGCAGGCCCACGTCCCGTGCCGGCCCTGCCTCGGGCACGCGCTCATCGGCCCTGGGCGCGGACCCGCTCCGGGCGCCGGCCTTGCAGGCGTTGTCGGACAGATCGACGACGATACGCGGCATTCGGGCCGGCGGATCACGCCGGCCCGGCCCGCCCGTCAGGTTTCGACGAAGGGATACCGGCGCTGGGCGTCCGCCCGCATGGCTTGGGCCTCGCGCAGCACCTCCAGCATCGAGCCGACGCCGGCGATGGCGCGGCCGAGCAGGGTGGCCTTGCGGGTGTGCGTGGGGGCCGTGCCGGGAGTCGAAGCATGAATCATTCTTATAGCGCTCCTGATCGCATTTTCGGTCATCGATCGCCGAAGGCGCCGCGAGTCGGCGTGTCCGGGGTCGTTGGATCCTTCATGATCTGATATTGCGGCGCAGCAATGGCAAGGATTTAAGTAAGATTTTATTGATTAATTTTTGGTTGCGTCGCGAAATTCTCGATTCGAAGCAGGCTTCGGGGCGTCGCAGGAAAGTCGCAGGAAAGAAGTGAATCAAAAGCTCTGTTCGTTCGCCGGCCGTTGCGGCCGGCTCGCGGCAATGTGCATGCCAGCCGGGGCCGTCGGGGTTGCGCGCCGCCCGGATGATCGGCACCGTGACGACGGGGGACGTCCGGTCACGTCTCGCGGGGCAGACCCGCGGGCGACGAAGCGCCACAGGCGGGGAGACGCCATGGGATTCGTCTTGGCACGCCTCATCGTTCTCCTGGCCGGCTGGGCGGCGGCGCTCGCCACCGCGCTCACCGCCTCGGCCCTGATGTCGACGCCGCGCCTCTCCGTCTTCCTCGTCTCGGGCGGCTTATGGACGGCCGTGATGCTGCTCGACTGACCCCACCCGACGCAGCGATCGGCTCCGGCGCGCCGCCTGCCGTCCGTCGGCGTGCGGCCCGCCGCCGCGTGGGTTGCGCCGGCGCGCCCGGGCCGCTACATGCGGCACCGGCATTCGAGACGACGCCACGGCCGCCCGGCCGCGGCAGCTCCACGAGGTCCGTGGCCGGAGACGGCTCGGCGGCCGGAGACGGCCGGGAAGGTGACAGGCGATGCGCGCGGAAACTCAGTCCGTGGTGGAAGAGATCAAGCAGTCGGTCGGGCTGCTGAGGAGGCATCTTTGACTTCGACAAGGCCCGCGCGCGCCTTGCGGAGCTGAACAAGCTCGCCGAGGATCCCGAGCTCTGGAACGACCCGCAGAAGGCCCAGCGCCTGATGCAGGAGCGCACCAGCCTGGAAGACAGCCTCACCGCGATCGGTCGCATCGAGCAGGAGCTCGACGACCAGATCATGCTGATCGAGCTCGGCGAATCCGAGAACGACGCGGGCGTGGTCGGCGAGGCCGAGGCGGCCCTCAAGGGGCTCAAGGCCGAGGTCGACCGCCGCCAGCTGGAGGCGCTGCTGTCCGGCGAGGCCGATCCGAACGACACCTATCTCGAGGTGCATGCCGGCGCCGGCGGCACCGAGAGCCAGGACTGGGCCAACATGCTGCTGCGCATGTACACGCGCTGGGCCGAGCAGCACGGCTACAAGATCGAGTACCTGGAAGAGACCGAGGGCGAGGAGGCCGGCATCAAGTCGGCCACCCTCATCATCAAGGGTCACAACGCCTATGGCTGGCTGAAGACCGAGCGCGGCGTGCACCGGCTGGTGCGCATCTCGCCGTTCGATTCGAACGCCCGCCGGCACACGAGCTTCGCCAGCGTCGACGTCTATCCGGTGATCGACGACCGCATCGTCATCGACGTCAAGGAATCGGACGTGCGCACCGACACGATGCGGTCGGGCGGCGCCGGCGGCCAGCACGTCAACAAGACCGAATCGGCGGTGCGTCTCACCCACATCCCGACCGGGTTGGCGGTCGTCTGCCAGGCCGAGCGCTCGCAGCACAAGAACCGGGCGACCGCCTGGAACATGCTGCGCGCTCGCCTCTACGAGATCGAGCTGAAGAAGCGCGAGGCGGCGGCCGCGGCCGAGTTCGAGGCCAAGACCGACATCGGCTGGGGCCACCAGATCCGCTCCTACGTGCTGCAGCCGTACCAGATGGTGAAGGATCTGCGCACCGGCGTGCAGACCTCCGACACCGGCGGCGTGCTCGACGGCGACCTCGACCGCTTCATGGAGGCGACGCTCGCCCAGAAGGCGTTCGGTGGCGGCCCGGAGCAGGTCGAGGACGTGGAGTAGGGGCCGCGGCCTCACGGTTCACGGCCACACGGTTCCGCGATCGTCGCGGCTCCGCATGGCGTCGTGCCGCGTCGGTGCGAGCGTTTCCGCGCCCGCGTGATGGCGTGAAATTTGCATTTTTCCCAACGTGCTGTAGAATGTTTACGACTCGGAAACCATCTCGCCGTGCGAGCTGATTCGCGGGTCGTGGGCGGGGTCGGACCGACGGGCCGGCCGGTCCGCAGGGCAGTTGCGCCGGCGCGCGCCTGAAAGCGGTGGGTCGGCCGTTAAAGGTTGGTTAACCGTCGGTGTCGGCATCGGGCGCCAGACCTCGTATCGCGCACTGAGCGGGAGCGCCACGTCACGCGTCCTCTGCCGGCGGGCAGGTCGCTGGGCAGACGCTCCTCACGAAGCCCCCGAGAGTGGCACTTGGACGATCGGGACTTGGACGATCGGGACTTGGACGATCGGGACTTGGACGATCGGGACTTGGACCGTCCTGGCCAGGAGGGTGGATGTCCAGCGCGAGAATCACGTCCGCCGGAATGGCGGACACCGAGACCCTGCTGAACCTGCTCTCGCGCAAGGGCGCGGTCCGGGGCGAGCTGCAGCGACCGCCCGGCTCGACCGAGCACGGGCAGGGCTTCCTGCCGGCCATCGGCGCCGCCGTCGACGTCAACGGTCCGGGCGGCGCCGGCAAGTATTCGCTGAGCAGCGAGACCATGGCGTTCCTGCTCACCGTCCAGCAGACCGCGTCCGACGGGACCGGCAGGGTGCGGACGGGGGCTCGCGGCAGCGAGGCCGGAGCCGGAGCGGACGGCCGGATCGACCAGGTCTTCCGCGCCATGGACACCGACGGGGACGGCCGCATCGGCCGTGCCGAGTTCGTCTCCTTCATCGAGGCGCGCGGCGGCTCGACGAGCTTCGCCGAACGCATGTTCACCAAGATCGACACCACGGCGCAGGGCTTCATCACCCGCGACGGCATGGCCGCGGCGCTGCGTCAGTCGGCCGAGACGGCGGAGGCGACGCTCGGGGCCGACGGGCGACGGCCGCCGTTCTCGGCCTCGGCGTGAGCGGCGCCGGCGTCAGGCCATCTGTCCTGACGCGCCGGCGAGACTGTCGCTGCGACGTTTCCGTCCCCTCGACGAGTTCGTCCGCTCGACGACTCCGTCGCAGTGGGGCCGTCGCCGCGGCACCGCCGACACACTCCGAAACGCATTTCCGGACCGCCGCCCTGTCGCGCGCTGCCGGAACCCGCGTCCCCGCCCGTATAAGCCGCGTACACGCTCACGCGGACGATCCTCGCCGGGCCGGGCCTGCGCCCCCGACGCGCCCCGGCGGCGGCGACGTGCGCTTCGGGAGAACCGGATGTCCACCACCTCCAGCGCGACCGATACCACGAGCCTGTGGTCGCTGATGCGGCTCCTGCAGGCGAGCAGCGCGGCCGGCACGTCGAGCAGCGCATCGAGCCGCGCGACAGGGGCCGCGATCGGCATGTCGGGCGGCTCGTCCTTTCTCGACATGCTCGGTGACGCGGGTGAGGCGTCGCCGCCCCCGGGCGACGGTCGCGACGGCCGCGCGGGTTCCGGCCGCAGTCTCGGCGGCGAGGTGATGGCGATGCTGATGATGCTGCAGCAGGTCTCCGGCGCCGGACGCGACGATTCGGCGGCGGCGTCGAGCGGCTCGAGCGTCTCGGCGGTCGGCGGCGCCGGACCGTCGACCGGCGCCGCGGCCACCGTCGAGAATCCGCTCCGGCAGATGGTCGACACCATCGACGTCGACGACGACGGCAGCATCACGGCGTCCGAGTTCTCGACCTATGTCCAGGCGCTCGGCGGCTCGGAGGAGCTGGGCGAGAGCCTGTTCTCGATGCTGGACACGAGCGGGTCCGGCTCGCTCACGGAATCGCAGTTCGTCTCGGCGATCGGGGCGCCGCCGCCGCCGCCGCCGGGCGGGCCGGCTGGCGGCCGCGGCCTCGACGGCACGGCCTCCGACATCGTCGCGGCCCTCGACACGGATGGCGACGGCGCGCTGTCGCAGAGCGAGCTGGAAGACCTGGCGACCGCGAGCGGCGACACGAGCGACGATGCCGACAGCATTTTCGCGTCGCTCGACGACGACGGGGACGGGTCGGTCACGCCGACCGAGCTGTCGCGCAGTCTGAAGGCGATGCTCGACACCCTCGCGGCGTCGATGGCTTCCGCCCGCGACGCCCGAAGCAGCGTCGCCCGGAGTGCGTGATCCGATCGTGGCCGGTGGGGGTGGGCTGCTCGGATCTCCGGGGCCTTCCGGGGCGCGGCGAAGCCGCGAACCCGGAATCCGGATTCCAGAATCCAGTGGGAAGCTCGGAACCGTCGGCTGGAGTCCGGGTTCGGCGCGGCGCGCCGCCCCGGAAGGCCCAGGTCTTCCAGCTTCGGGTCTTCCAGCTTCAGCCTCACGCCGCCTTGGCGCCGAAGCCCGCGGCCTCGATCGCCTCGACCAGCGCGGCCGGCGCCGCCGAGGTCGTCGCCTCGACCCGGCCGCTGCCGAGATCGATCGTGACGCTCGCCTGCGGATCCTGCGCCTTGATGATTCGCTCGACCGCGCGGACACAGCCGTCGCAGGTCATCCCGGTGACATTCAACGTAACCATGGTGCTCTAGACCTTTCTTCCTGTCTCACCTGGGTCGCCACGACCCGCGCGGCAAGGGTTGCTGTGGCCGTATGACGGCATATCGACAGATTTCGTCCCGACGCGCTTGCACCCCTCGGCACGGTTGTCGAGAGTGTGAGGCGGCGCGGCGAATCACCTTGATATCCCGCAACCTGTCTCGGTGTTCTCGGAGCTCGTAATGGCCCGCGTCGGTGCCGTCTTCGTCGGCCTGTGCATGGCGATGATCGCCGGTTCGCTCGGCACGCTGATGTACCTCTACGTGGGCACCAACGCGGCCGAGACGGCGATCGTCACGCTGGTCGCCTTCACGGGGCTCGCCGTCTACAACGCCGTCGCCCTCAAGGCGCGCGATCGCGGCGGTGACGCGACGGGCTCGCTCGCCGACCTGTCGCGCGGCACCACCGACCTCGCCCGCCAGGTGCTCGATCTCGGTCGCCGCGTCGCCACGATGGAATCGCGCCTCGACGGTGTCCTCGACCGGGTCGGCGAGGCGGCGAAGCCCCTGTCCGACGAGCTGGGCGAGCTCGGGGCGCTGCTGAGCCAGCTCGCCGAAACGGTCGCCACCCACGACACGCTGCTGCGCTCCGGCGCGCCGGGCAGCCCCTACAAGGCGGCGCCCGCCGGCGCCGAGTCGTCCGGCCCGGGGCTCGCCGTCGCGGCCGCGCCGGCGAGCGCGCCGGATGCTCCGGCCACCGAGGCCGGCGTCGTCGCGCCGGCCGTGGTTCCCGGCGCGACGGAGACCGGCTCGGCCGCGGCGGCGGCGCCGGCCGCGACCGGCAGCCGCTTCTCGCGGCTGCCCCGCGAGGCGGCGATCGAGACGGTCCGCGAGGCGCTCGACGCCAACCGGCTCGACCTCCTGCTGCAGCCGATCGTGATGCTGCCGCAGCGCAAGGTGCGCTTCTACGAGGCGGTGGCGCGGCTGCGCTCGCGCGACGGCGAGGTGCTGATGCCGGCCGAGGTTCTGCCGGTCGCCGAGGCGGCCGGCCTGGTCGCCCGGCTCGACAATGCGATGCTGTTCCGCTGCGTCCAGATCGTCCGCCGGCTGATCGGCAAGAACCGCGACATCGGATTGTTCTGCAACGTCTCGGCCGCGACCCTGGTGGACCCGCAGTTCTTCACGCAGTTCAACGAGTTCGTCGACGCCAACCGGGCCATCGCGCCGTCCTTCGTGTTCGAGTTCCGGCAGGACGCCTACCGGTCCTTCGGGCCGATGGAGAACGAGAGCCTCGCCGCGCTCACCGACCGCGGCTTCCGCCTCTCGCTCGACCATGTCGTCGACATGCGGTTCGAGCCGCGCGACCTCGCCGAGCGCGGCTTCCGCTTCGTCAAGGTGCCGGCCTCGCTGCTGCTCGCCCGCCACACGGCGACCACCGACATCCACCCGGCCGACCTCTCGGGCCTGCTCGGCCGCTACGGCATCGAGCTGATCGCCGAGAAGATCGAGACCGAGGCGACGGTCGTCGACCTGCTCGACTACGACCTGAAATACGGCCAGGGCTTCCTGTTCTCGCCGCCCCGTCCGGTGCGGCCCGAGGTGCTGCAGGGCGGCGCCGAGAGGCTCGGCGATCTCGGCATGCTCGACAACCGGCCGACGGCGGTCGGGGCGAGCGGTCCGGCCCTCGGCTCCATGCCGCTGGCGTCGGCGGCCGCGCCCGTTCCGGGGGCTCTCGCGGCACCCGCCGCGGCGCCCGTTCTCGCGCCCGCCCCGTCGGCGCCAGCCGCGGCTCCGGCTCCGGTCGCCGCTCCGGCGGCGCCGTCGTCGCCCGCGGCGAGCCTCGCCTCCATCCTGGGCCTGCGCCCGGCCGTGGTGGTGCCGTCGGCGGCGGCCCTCGCGACGCCGCTGCCCGGGGCGGTGATCCCCCCCGTCGCCACCCCGATCGCGCCGGCCCCGGCGGCGCCCGCGTCGCTGTCCGCCGCGGCGCCCGTCACCACGACGATGCCGCCCGGCGCCCTGTCGATGAGCGGCGCCGTGCCGATCGCCACGCTCACGCCGGCCGCCGCACCCGCCGCAGCGCCGCCGCCCGCGGCGGCCGCGCCGCCCGCTGCGTCGCCCGACCAGGCGGCCGAGTTGCCGGTGATTCCGCCGGTCCCGACCCTCGTCGCGTCGGGCAGCCCGCCGTCCGCCGCGGTGGCACCCGCCGTGCTGCCGCCGACCATCCCGGGCGACCGCCGCGCCGGCTCGGCGGCGCGCGGTCATCCCGGCACGGTGCTGGCCCAGATCGCCCGCGGCATGATGGCCCGCAAGTCGACGACGGGCGGCTGATCGGCCCTCGGGGGCGCAGTGGCGCCAAGTCAGGTCCGAAGCCTCTCGGTCGCCATGCTCCGCGACGGCGGAGCGCCCGGTACGCCGAAACGTCTCGACTCGAACGACGAAGGGCGGTGGATACCGGGTCGTCCGCCGGGACGGGTGACGTGACGACCACCGGGAGGCTGTACCTTACACCTGAGCGCAGCGCCGGTGCGCGCGGGCGGGCGGCGTCACGCCCACGGGGTGACGGCGCCATGCCGATCGGATAGACCTCGGCTCCCTCCGACCGACCGGTTCACGATGAGCATCCCGTTTCCGATCCTGACCGACCATTTCGCGCCGCTCGCGAGCCGCTACGACGTCCTGTTCTGCGACGTGTGGGGCGTGGTGCACAACGGCATCGCACCGTTTCCCGAGACCATCGACGCCCTGCAGCGCTTCCGGGCCGGTGGCGGCCGCGTCGTCCTGCTCACCAACGCGCCGCGCGACGGCGACGTGGTGGCCGACTTCCTCGACGGCCTGAAGGTGCCGCGCGACACCTGGGACGCGGTCGTCACCTCGGGCGACGTCGCCCGCGCCGAGATCGAGGCGCGCCGCGACCAGCCCGTGCTGCACATCGGCCCGGAGCGCGATTTTTCCATGTTCGACGGGCTCGACCTGCGGTTCACGACGGTCGACGAGGCGCGCTACGCCGTCTGCTCCGGCCTGTTCGACGACGAGACCGAGACGCCGGAGGACTATCGCGCCCTCGCCGTCGCCATGAAGGCGCGCGACCTGTTCATGGTCTGCGCCAATCCGGACCGGGTGGTGGAGCGCGGCGATCGGCTGGTCTATTGCGCCGGCGCCGTGGCGGATCTCTACGAGAGCCTCGGCGGCGCCGTGATGTTCACGGGCAAGCCCTACCGGCCGATCTACGAGCGGGCACTCGCCTGCGCCGAGCGGCTGCGCGGCGCCGCGGTGCCGCACCGGCGCATCCTGGCGGTGGGCGATTCGGTGCGCACCGACCTCAAGGGCGCGGTGGCGTTCGGCATCGACTGCCTGTTCGTCACCGCCGGCATCCACGCCGAGGAGCTCGGCGGCCGCGAGACCGTCGACCACGGCGCGCTCGCCGCGATCTTCACCGAGGCGGGTGTGCTGCCCACCGCGGTGACGCGCCGCCTGGCGTGGTGAGCCGCGTCTCCTGCTGAGGAGCGCCCGAAACGCGAAAGGCCGGGCATGCCCGGCCTTCGGTCGTTCGTCGTGGCGTGACGGCGCGCCGCTCGGGCCGGCCCGGTCACTCGAACCCACTCACTTGAACATGTCGTCGACCGCCTTCTGGTCGATGGCGTAGCCGTCGAGCTGCGGGCCGTTGAGGAGCAGGCGCTCCTTGCGCTCGGCGCGGGCGCGCTCCTCGTCGCTCGCGAAGGCCGGAGCCTCGACGCCGGTCGGCCCGACCACGCTGGCGAAGCGGCTGACCCGACTCTCGATGTTCTGCAGCGTCTCGATCACCTTGGCGATGCGCTGGCCGGTGATGTCCTGGAACGAGCAGGCCTCGAAGATGACCAGCATCTTGTCCTGCACGAGCGCCTGGAAGGTGGCCGGATCGCTGGTGTCGGCGGCCATCAGGGTCTCGGCGCATTCCATGATCGTGTTGGTCGCGCCCTCGGTCGCCTTGACGATCGCGCTCAGCTCGTGGCCGGCGGCCGGGATGCGGTTCTGCTTGATCTCGTCGACCCGCAGGGCGCCGATCTCGCCGCGCATCCGCTCGATGTAGCCGGCGATCTCGTGCATCTCGCGGTAGATCGCCGTGTCCATCGCCTCGAAGAAGACGTGCAGCGACTTCGCCGTGATCTCGGCCAGCGAGAGGACATCGGCGAGCGAGACGTCCTCGCCCTTCTTCTGGTGCAGGCACTCGATCAGGCTCTCGAGCTGCTGCGTCTTGACCCTCGCCATCGCGAGCTCTCCTTGGGCTGTGCTGCGGCGTGCCGGGGGCGGGGCGCCGGACCGGTGGCCCGGGGCCGCCGCGACGGCGGCCCGGACGGCTAGTCGGCGAACACCGCCTGGATCTTGCTCTGCAGGGTCTGGGCGTTGAACGGCTTGACGATGTAGTTGTTCACGCCCGCCTTCTTGGCCGCGATGACGTTCTCGGTCTTCGACTCGGCCGTCACCATGATGAACGGGGTCTTCGACAGGCTCGGATCGGCGCGAACCTCCTTGAGGAGCTCGTAGCCGGTCATCGGCTCCATGTTCCAGTCGGAGATGACGAGGCCGTAACGCTTCTCGCGCATCTTGCCGAGCGCCGCGGACCCGTCGGCCGCGTCGTCGATATCCTCGAAACCGATCTGCTTGAGCAGATTGCGGATGATCCGGATCATCGTGTTGTAGTCGTCCACGACGAGCACGGGCATCGAAAGGTCGATCGCCATGTCCTCACTCCGTTACGCAACAAACCGGGAGTACGCAGTGTCCTGTCGCTTGTGCGGCATGTGGACAGGTCCCACCGCCCGAGATACACCCAGGTTTCTCCCCACTGCTCGGACGTTAGCCGGGCCCTTTGAATATCCGGTTAATCGAGCCTCTAGGAGATCGCGGAGGCAGGCCTCCGGGCGGATTTGTGGCAAACGAGAAGACCTAAGTTTGCTCGTGGTTTAGCCGCGGTCGTCGAGATTCGTTAACCGCAGATTCGGAACATGACACCGGAGTCCTCGAAATCGGCCCGCAGCCCCGTTCCCGGGCCTCGTCGTCGCACTCCGCCGCCGCGCGGTGCCACCATCGCGTGCCGACATCTCCCCCTCGTTTGCCACCTGCTCGTTCGTCACCCGCACGTTCGTCACCCGCTCGTCCGCAACCCGTGACCGTACCGCATCCATGACCGACATCTCGTTTCCCGCGACCTCGTTCCGGCTGATCCGCGACCACCTCGACGGGCCCGCCCCGGCGGGACTCGAAGGTGCCGTCGTCGCGCTCGGCAATTTCGACGGCGTCCATCGCGGCCACCGGGCCGTCATCCAGGCCGCCGAGGCACGCGCCCGCGCGCTCGGAAAGCCGGCCGCCGCGATGACGTTCGAGCCGCATCCGCGCGTCTTGTTCAGTCCGGAGACGCCGGAGTTCCGTCTCTCGAGCGTCGACGAGAAGGTGCGGCTGCTCGCCGCCACGGGTCTCGACGGGGCGATCGTGATGGGCTTCGACAAGGCGCTCGCCGCGCTGACCCCGGCCGAGTTCGTCCAGAAGGTGCTGGTCGAGCGCTACAAGGTGGCGGGCGTCGCGACCGGCTTCGACTTCCAGTTCGGCAAGGGCCGGGCCGGCACCACCGAGTTCCTCCGCAAGGAGGGCGAGCGGCTGGGCTTTGCGGTCGACATCGCCCCGCCACTCCTCGACGCCGGCGAGCGGGTGTCGTCGGGCGGCGTGCGCTCGGCGCTGACGCGCGGTGAGGTCGAGCACGCCTGGCGGCTGCTCGGCTATCCGTGGTTCCAGTCCGGCGAGGTGGTGCATGGCGACAGCCGCGGCCGTGACCTCGGCTATCCGACCGCCAACCTCAAGCTCGACCCCAACTGCAAGCTGCGCCACGGCGTCTATGCGGTGCGGGTCGGGGTCGAGGGCAAGCGCTACGACGGCGTCGCCAATTTCGGCCGCCGACCGATGTTCGACACCGGCGTCACCCTGCTCGAGGCGTTCCTGTTCGATTTCAAGGGCGATCTTTACGGCAAGACGATCGACGTCGCCTTCTACGCCTTCCTGCGGCCGGAGCTGAAGTTCCGTTCGGTCGAGGATCTGATCGATCGAATGAACGAGGATTCGAAATCCGCCCGCCAGATCCTCGCGGGCGCCGGCAACGCGTTCCCGCAGCTCGCCGACGTCGCGGTGGCGAGGCGCGGGTAGGGGCCGCATCCTCGGCATCTGCCGCTTGCCCCCCACGCCCGCCCCCTCCCCGCCACGCCCTGCGGGCGCGGGGGGAGGGGAGGTGAGGGGCTTCGTCGTTCGTTGAGCCCACTCTCCAGTCGCGCACGGCGCCCCTGCTCCCCTCCCCCCGCTCGCGAAGCGAGTGGCGGGGAGGGGTCGGGGGTGGGGGGAAGCCACGCAGAAGGGCATCGCCGTTTCCCCTCGAGGGGAGGATGACGCGGTCCTTTGCCCTTCACGGGCCGCGAGCGCCTTGTTAAGAACGGCGCGCCATGACCGATGCCGTGACGACGACCCGCGACTACTCGAAAACGCTGTTTCTGCCGGTGACCGACTTCCCCATGCGGGCGGGTCTGCCGCAGAAGGAGCCGGACATCCTGGCCCATTGGGCGACGATCGACCTCTACGGTCGGTTGCGCCAGGCCTCGCAGGGGCGCGCGAAATTCGTCCTGCACGACGGGCCGCCCTACGCCAACGGCCACATCCATATCGGCCACGCGCTCAACAAGGTTCTGAAAGACCTGGTGACGCGCTCGCAGCAGATGCTCGGCTTCGACAGCAACTACGTGCCGGGCTGGGACTGCCACGGCCTGCCGATCGAGTGGAAGATCGAGGAGGAGAACTACCGCAAGAAGGGCAAGTCGAAGCCCGACCTGTCGGACCCCGCCGCCATGATCGCGTTCCGCCAGGAATGCCGCGCCTATGCGCAGCACTGGCTCTCCGTACAGCGCGAAGAATTCAAGCGGCTCGGCGTGGTCGGCGACTGGGACCACCCCTACACCACGATGAGCTTCCCGGCCGAGGCGCAGATCGCCCGCGAGATCATGACGTTCGCGGCCAACGGCACGCTCTATCGCGGCTCCAAGCCGGTGATGTGGTCGGTGGTCGAGCGCACCGCGCTCGCCGAGGCCGAGGTCGAGTACGAGGATTTCATCAGCGACACCGTGTGGGTGAAGTTTCCGGTGGTTCGTTCCGCGACGATCCGGCCAGACCAGGACGGAGAGCGAAGGGCGATAGTCGGCGACTTTCACAGAGAGCTGAGAGGGGCGTCCGTCGTCATCTGGACGACGACGCCGTGGACGCTGCCGGGCAACCGCGCCATCAGCTTCTCGCACAAGATCGGCTACGGCCTCTACAAGGTCACGGATGCGCCCGCCGACAACTGGGCGAAGACCGGCGATCGCCTGATCCTCGCCGACAACCTCGCCGAGGACGTTTTAAAACAAGCCCGCGTCGTCGCCTTCGAGAAGGTGCGAGCCGTGTCGGCCGACGTGCTGGCCGAGCTCGTCTGCGACCATCCTCTGAAGTCCGTCGGCGGCTACGACTTCGCCGTCCCGCTGCTCGACGGCGATCATGTCGACGACTCGACCGGCACCGGCTTCGTCCACACCGCCCCCGGCCACGGCCGCGAGGATTTTGAAATTTGGATGGAGTACGGCCGCAGGCTCTCGGAGCGCGGCATCTCCACGAGAATCCCCTACACGGTGGATGCCGACGGTCGTTACACGGCGGATGCACCAGGCTTCGAAGGCCGCCGCGTCATCACCGAAAAAGGGGAAAAGGGCGATGCCAACGAGGCCGTCATCAAGGCCCTCGTGGACGCCGGCAATCTGTTGGCGCGCGGAAAACTGAAGCATCAGTATCCGCATTCGTGGCGCTCCAAGAAGCCGGTGATCTTCCGCAACACGCCGCAATGGTTCATCGCCATGGACCAGGACATCGCGGCAGCGGGCTCCTCGTCACCTCTCCCCGGCGGGGAGAGGTCGGGGCCCGCGCAAACGGCGCGGGCTCCGGGTGAGGGGGAGCCCACCTCTCGACGGCGCGAGCCCCCTCACCCGACGCCTGCGGCGTCGACCTCTCCCCCCTGGGGAGAGGTGAAGGGAAGTGCGGCGGGCGACACGCTGCGCGCCCGGGCGCTCAAGGCCATCAAGGCGACCCGCTGGGTGCCGCCGCAGGGCCAGAACCGCATCACCGGCATGATCGAGAGCCGGCCCGACTGGGTGATCTCGCGCCAGCGCGCCTGGGGCGTGCCGATCACGGTGTTCATCCGCGACAAGGGCCACGGCGAGGTCGAGATTCTTCAGGACGAGGCCGTCAACGCCCGCATCGTCGCGGCGTTCGAGCAGGAAGGGGCGGACGCCTGGTATGCGGAAGGCGCGCGCGAGCGCTTCCTCGGCGACCGCGCGGCCGAAGGCTGGCAGAAGGTCGACGACATCCTCGACGTCTGGTTCGACAGTGGCTCGACGCACGCCTTCGTGCTGGAGGATCCGCAGAACTTCGCGACGCTGGCCGGCATCCGCCGCAAGGTCGACGGCGGTCGTGATCAGGTCATGTATCTGGAAGGCTCGGACCAGCATCGCGGCTGGTTCCACTCGTCGCTGCTCGAGTCGTGCGGCACCCGCGGCCGCGCGCCCTTCGACGTCGTCGTCACCCACGGCTTCACGCTCGACGAGCAGGGCCGCAAGATGTCGAAGTCGCTCGGCAACACGGTGGCGCCGCAGGATCTGATCAAGCAGCACGGTGCCGACATCGTGCGCCTGTGGGTCGGCTCCTGCGACTACTGGGACGACCAGCGCATCGGCCCGGAGATCATCAAGACCACGGTCGACACCTATCGCAAGCTGCGCAACACGCTGCGCTGGATGCTCGGGAATCTCGCGCATTTCCGTGATCAGGATCGCGTCAAGCTCGAGCGCATGCCGTCGCTCGAGCGCTACATGCTGCACCGCCTCGCCGAGCTCGACGGGACGGTGCGCGAGGCCTACGCGAACTTCGACTACAAGCGCATCTTCGCGGTCCTGAGCCAGTTCATGACCGTGGATCTCTCGGCGTTCTATTTCGACGTCCGCAAGGACGCGCTCTACTGCGATCCGATCTCGTCGGTGACCCGCAAGGCGTGCCTCACCGTGCTCGATCAGATCTTCCGCTGCACGGTCACGTGGCTGGCGCCGATCCTCTGCTTCACGGCCGAGGAGGCGTGGCTGGCGCGCTATCCGGGGCTCGACGGCTCGGTGCATCTCGAGACCTTCCCCGAGGTGCCGGAGAGCTGGCGCAACGAGGGATTGGCCGAGACTTGGCGCAAGGCGCGCGCGGTGCGCCGCGTCGTCACCGGAGCGCTGGAGCTGGAGCGCGCCGGCAAGCGCATCGGCTCGTCGCTGGAGGCCGACCCGCTCGTCTATGTGAGCGACGACGATCTGTTCCGCGCCGTGGTCGATCTGGACCTGGCCGAGATCTGCATCACGTCGGGCGCCTCGCTGATCGAGGGCGACGGGCCCGAGGATGCGTTCCGGCTCGCCGAGGTGCCGGGCGTCGCCGTGTCGCCGCGCCGCGCCGAGGGCAAAAAATGCGCCCGCTCGTGGAAGATCTCGCCGGCGGTCGGCTCCGATCCGCAGTACCCCGACGTCACCCCGCGCGACGCCCAGGCGCTGCGCGAGCTCGACGCCCTCTCCCCGGCGGCGGAATGACACGCCGACAGCGCGTAGGGTGGGCAAAGCGAAGCGTGCCCACCATCAGCGCCTCGGTCGGATCGGCGCCACTGCGTGGGCACGGTGCTTCGCGCCTTTGCCCACCCTACGTAAATTGCTGACCATGGCGTCCAAAATCCTCCTCTCCTTCGGCCGCTTCACCGGGCTCGGGCTGCTCGCGGCGGCGCTCGTCGTCGGCCTCGACCAGGCGTCGAAGCTGTGGCTGCTCTACGGCTTCGCGCTGCCCGACAAGGCGCCCCTGCACGTCCTGCCGGGGCTCGACCTCGTCGTGGTGTGGAACACCGGCATCAGCTACGGCCTGTTCCCGCAGACCGGGCCGTTCGGCCAGTGGGCGCTGCTCGGCCTCAAGGTGATCGCCGTGCTGCTGCTCGGCATCTGGCTCACCCGGGTGGACCGCCGCGCCGGCGCGTTGGCGCTCGGCCTGATCATCGGCGGGGCGATCGGCAACGCCATCGACCGGGCGACGTTCGGGGCCGTGTTCGATTTCGTCCTGCTGTACGTCGCTACCGCGACCTGGCGATTCAACTGGTACGTCTTCAACATCGCCGACGTAGCCATCGTCGCCGGCGTGGTTCTGCTCCTGTGGGAGACCCTGGTCGCCCCCGACGCCGCAAAAGCGCCCTGATCCGCGATATACAAGAGCGATCGGGGGACGTGCCGGCGGCTTCGTCGCGCGTCCATGCACGGGGAAACCACATGCGAGCATTCTCGACGCGCGCTCCCTCGATGCGCGCTCCCTCGATGCGCGCGTCGTCTCGGCGCGCGTCCGTGTTGAGCGCCTGCACCTGCGCCGCCATGGCCGGCGCTCTCGCGCTCGGCCTGGTGCTCGGCAGCGGCCCGGCCCGCGCCGAGGACGACGAGGACGAGCTGCCGGACGTCAAGGTGATGCGCAGCATCATGCGTGGCCTCGGCCTCAAGCGTCCGGGCGAGGAAGCCAACATCGAATACCGCGAGCGGTCGCCGCTGGTGATTCCGCCGAGCCGTGACCTGCCGCCGCCCGAAGCCGCCTCGCTCGCCGAGCGCAATCCCGCTTGGCCCGACGATCCGGACGTCAAGGCGCGCCGCGACGCCAAGAAGAACGCCCGCAAGTCGATCAATGTCGAGGAAGAGTCGCGCGCGCTGACGCCGGCCGAGCTGAACCGAAAGGGCGCCCCCCGCACCGCGTCGGCCGGCGGCGCCCCGATCAAGTCGGGCGAGGAGGCGATCAACCAGAAGTCGCCATCCGAGCTCGGCTACGCCGGCGGCCTCTTCAACTGGCGGAACTTCGTCGGCGCCGAGCCGAAGGAGGAGGTCGGCACCTTCGAGAAGGAGCCGCCGCGCAGCGACCTCACCCAGCCGCCGCCCGGCTATTTGACGCCCTCGCCGAACCAACCCTACGGGGTCGGCAAGACGATCGAGCGCCCGACCAAGGCGAAGAGCTACGACCAGGCGGCCGGCAGCGCCGAGCAGCGCTGATCCTCCGGCACCGCCCCGATCTTGACGCGCACGGCCCGCCGCCGTGCGCGTCGTCGTTTTCGGCGGCTGACGCGGGCCGCCGCCCTGCCGGTGCGGCATTTGCGACCGGCCCCGCAGCTCCCGCGCCGCGCCCCGAATTCCGCCAAGAACCTGACCGATTTGTCATTTGAGCCGCCGGATCGTTTCCGGAACAATGCCCGCCGTCGTCCCAGAAAGGCCCGCCGCATGATCCGATCCGCCCCGACGTCGCTCGCCCTCGCCGTGGCGGTCGCGCTGCTCTCGACCACGGCGGTCGGCCGGGCCGAGAGCGGCCCGGCCGGCGCGAAGGCGAGGATCGGCCAAACGACGGCGCAGGCGGCGCCCGCCCAGACCGTGCCGGCGCCGCTGCCGCGCCCCGCCACGGCGCCGTCGTCGTCGCAGCCCGTGCAGGCCGCCAAGGTGACCGACTTCAAGCTCGCCAACGGGCTCGAGGTCGTGGTGGTGCCGGATCGCCGCACCCCGGTCGTCACCCACATGATCTATTACAAGGTCGGCTCGGCCGACGAGGCGCCGGGCAAGTCCGGCATCGCGCATTTCCTCGAGCACCTGATGTTCAAGGGCACCGAGAAGAACCCGAGCGGGCGCTTCTCCAAGATGCTCGCCACCATCGGGGGCCAGGAGAACGCCTTCACGACCACCGACTACACGGGCTACTTCCAGCGCGTGCCGAAGGAGCATCTCGGCGAGGTGATGGCCTTCGAGGCCGACCGGATGACCGGGCTGGTGCTCACCGACGCCAACGTGCTGCCGGAGCGCGACGTGGTGCTGGAAGAGTACAACATGCGGGTCGCCAACAGCCCCGACGCCCGCATCGGCGAGCAGGTGGCGGCGAGCCTGTATCTGAATCACCCGTACGGCCGGCCCGTGATCGGCTGGCGCGCCGAGATCGAGCAGCTCAACCGCGAGGACGCGCTCGCCTTCTACAAGCAGTTCTACGGGCCGAACAACGCCGTCGTCGTGATCGCCGGCGACGTCGAGCCCGACGCCGTCAAGGCACTGGCCGAGAAGACCTACGGGGCGATCGCGGCGAGGAGCGACATCGGCCCGCGCAAGCGGCCGCAGGAGCCGCCGCCCGTCGCGGTGCGCCAGGTGACGCTCGACGATCCGCGCGTCGCGCAGCCCAGCCTGAACCGCAGCTATCTGGTGCCGTCCTACACCACGGCGAAGCGCGGCGAGGCCGAGGCGATCGACGTGCTCGCCCAGATCCTCGGCAGCGGCCAGAACAGCCGGCTGTACCGGCGCCTCGTCGCCGAGGGCCGCCTCGCCACCACGGCGGGCGCCTGGTACCAGGGCTCGGCCGTCGACGCGACGCGGCTCGGCGTCTACGCCCGTCCGACCCCGGACCACACGCTCGCCGACGTCGAGAAGGCGATCGACGCCGTGATCGCCGAGACGATCACCGACGGTGTCACGGCCGACGAACTGGAGCGCGCCAAGACCCGGATGATCGCCGACGCCGTCTATGCCCAGGACAACCAGTCCAGCATGGCGCGCTGGTACGGCACCGCGCTCTCCACCGGCTCGACGGTCGCCGACGTGCTGTCGTGGCCGGACCGCATCCGCGCCGTGACGGCGGATCAGGTGCGCGAGGCCGCCAAGACCTGGCTCGACAAGCGCCGGTCGGCGACCGGCTATCTGGTCAAGTCGCTGCCCGCCTCCGAGGAGAAGCGCTCGTGATCACGTCCCTCCGCCGTCTCGCGGCCGCGTTCTTCGCCGTCGTCGCGATCGCGCTCGCCTCCCTGGCTTCGGTTCCGGCCGCGCACGCCACCACGATCGAGCGGGTGAAGACCCAAAAGGGCATCGAGATCTGGCTGGTGCGCGAGCCCTCGCTGCCGATGATCGCCATGGAGTTCGCCTTCCGGGGCGGCAGCGCCCAGGATCCGGCCGACCGCGACGGCCTCGCCAACATGGTGGCATCGTTGCTCGACGAAGGCGCCGGCGATCTCGATGCGCGCGCCTTCCAGCAGCGCCTGGAATCGAAGGCGATCGAGTTCTCGATGTCGGCCTATCGCGACTCGCTGATGGGCTCGCTGCGCACGCTGTCGGAGAATCGCGACGAGGCGTTCGGGCTCCTGAAGCTGGCGCTGACCGCGCCGCGCTTCGATCCCGAGGCGGTCGAGCGCATCCGCACCGGCATCGTCGCGGCGCTGCGCCGCGACGCCGTCACGCCGAACGATCTCGCCGGCCGAAAATTCTGGGAGACGGCCTTCGCCGGGCATCCCTATGGCCGCGTCACCCGCGGCAGCGTGGAGAGCGTGCAGGCCATCACGGTGCCGGACCTGAAGGCCTATGTCGGCCGCGTGCTGGCGCGCGACAACCTCGTCGTCGGCATCGTCGGCGACGTCGACGCGGCCACCGCGTCGCGGCTCGTCGACGAGGCGTTCGGGTCGCTGCCCGAGACGGCGCAGCTTAGCGTGGTGCCGCAGGCGATGCCGCAGGATCTCGGCCGCCGCGTCCAGGTCGACGTCGATGTGCCGCAATCGACCCTGATGCTGGGCGGCGCCGGCATCGCCCGCAAGGATCCGGACTTCATCCCGGCCTATGTGGTCAACCACATCCTCGGCGGCGGCTCGTTCTCGTCCCGGCTCTATCGCGAGGTGCGCGAGACCCGGGGCCTCGCCTACGGGGTCTCCTCGTCGCTGGTGCCGCTGAAGAGCACGGCGCTGTTCTTCGTCTCCACGGCGACGCGGGCCGACCGCGTCAAGGAGTCGATGGACGTGATCGAGGCCGAGATCCGCCGCATGGCCGAGGAGGGGCCGACGGCGGACGAGCTCGCCCAGGCGAAGTCGTATCTCAAGGGCTCCTACGCGCTGTCCTTCGACACCTCGGCCAAGATCGCCAACCAGCTCGTGCTGATCCAGCTCGAGGATCTCGGCATCGACTACATCGATCGCCGCAACGGCCTGATCGAGGCTGTCACGCTCGACGACGCCAAGCGCGTGGCCAAGCGCCTCTTGTCCGGCAAGCTGCTCGCCACCGTCGCGGGCCGCCCCGAGGCGGCCACCGCCGCCGCCCCGGCCGCGGCCCAGCCGGCCCCGGCCGTGAAGGCGCAGTAGGGCGGTGGCTTACGGCAGGGCGGGCGGAGTAACTTTCGCGGACGTTTGCGCCCGGCGCTCACCCCCCTCCCCAGCCTTCCCCCACAAGGGGGGAGGGAGCACGCTGCAGCGGGCGCCGGCCCAGTGCATAGACGCTGCGATGGGACAGACGTTGCGACACTTCGATCTTCGGCGCGCTCTCGGCTCCTGCGTTCCCTCCCCCCTTGTGGGGGAGGGACAGGGAGGGGGGGTAACCTCGGCACGACGCGTCGAGGTGATCCACGCACCCTGCTCTTGACCGCGGCCGCGGTCTCGCCTTCAAGGGCGGCATGATCCGGGTCACCGACCATATCGAGATCGACGAGGCGGAGCTCGAGGAGAGCTTCGTGCGCGCCGGCGGTCCCGGCGGGCAGAACGTCAACAAGGTCGCGACGGCCGTGCAGCTGCGCTTCGACGTGCGCGGCTCGCGCTCGCTGCCGAACGACGTGGCGATCCGGCTGATGCGCATCGCCGGCTCCCGCCTCACCAACGACGGCGTCGTGGTGATCACGGCGCAGCGCTTCCGTACCCAGGAGCGCAACCGCGAGGACGCTCGCGAGCGCCTGTTCGAGATGATCCGCGCGGCGGCCGTGCGGCCGACCCCGCGGGTGAAGACGCGCCCGACCTTGGCCTCCAAGAAGCGCCGGGTCGAGGCGAAGAAGCGCCGCTCCACCGTGAAGAGCCTGCGTCAAGGGCGGCCGGAGGAGTAGGTTCATCCCCCGTCATCCCGGGGCGCGGACCTTAACGTCCGCGAGCCCGGGATCCATACTCCCGGTGCTGTTGGCTCACGATAGACAGGGGCTATGGATCCCGGGCTCGGCGCTGCGCGCCGACCCGGGACGACCGAGAGACGAAACGATGCGTACACGCCGGGACAGGGCGACCGCGTGCGTGGCGGCGGTCTTCGCCCTATAGATATCCCGGTCCCAAACCCCGAGTCGCACCATGCCCGTCCGGCAGCTCACCGAGGCCGTCATCAACCGCATCGCCGCCGGCGAGGTGGTCGAGCGGCCGGCGAGCGTCGTCAAGGAGCTGGTCGAGAACGCGCTCGACGCCGGGGCGCGCCGCATCGACGTGATCACCGAAGGCGGCGGCCGGCGCCGCATCACCGTCACGGACGACGGCTGCGGCATGACGCGGCCCGACCTCGTGCTCGCGGTCGAGCGCCACGCCACCTCCAAGCTCGACGACGAGGATCTGCTCGACATCCGCACGCTCGGCTTCCGCGGCGAGGCGCTGCCCTCGATCGGTGCCGTGGCGAAGCTCCTGATCACGACCCGACACGCCGACGAGCCGCACGCCTGGGCGCTCGCCGTCGAGGGGGGCCGCAAGGGCGCCCCGAAGCCGGCGGCGTTGACGCAGGGCACCCGCATCGACGTGCGCGACCTCTTCTACGCGACGCCGGCGCGGCTGAAGTTCTTGAAGGCCGAGCGCAGCGAGACCGAGGCGATCCGCGACGTGATGCGCCGCCTCGCGATGACACGGCCCGACGTGTCCTTCACGTTCGCCGGCGAGGAGCGCGCACCCGTGACGTTCCCGGCCGCCGACCCGACGCTGCTCGGCTCTGATCACGTCGGTGGAACGGCGTCGAGTGGCCGCCTGCGCCGGCTCGCCGACGTGCTGGGTGCCGAGTTCTCGCAGAACGCCGTGCCGGTGCGGGGCGGGCGCGACGGCCTGTTCGTCGAGGGCTTCGCGGCGCTGCCGACCTTCAACAAGGCGAACTCGCTCTCGCAGTATCTGTTCGTCAACGGCCGGCCGGTGCGCGACAAGCTCCTGTTCGGCGCGGTGCGGGCGGCTTACGCGGATCATCTCGCCCGCGACCGCCATCCCGTCGTCGCGCTGTTCGTCGAGGTCGATCCGCGCGAGGTCGACGTCAACGTCCATCCGGCCAAGGCCGAGGTGCGGTTCCGCGACGCCGGCCTGGTGCGCGCCACCCTGGTGCGCGCCCTGATGGACGCGCTGACGGCCGGCGCCGGCCGGGCCGCGACCACGGGCGGCGGCGCGACGCTCGCGGCGCTGCGGCCGCAGGCGGCCTCGTCCGTCGCGGTGCGCCCGCCGTCCGCCTGGACGACGCCGCGGCCGGGATCGTGGGATTGGCGCGGCTCGCCGGCGCGGCCGCCGGGGGGAGCCGATCAGGCTGAATCCGATCACGACGCGTTCGATCCGGGCGGATACGACCAGGCGCTGCCGCCCGGCTTCACCGCGCTGCCGCAGGCGAGCTTCGACGTCGGCCCGCCGTCGGCGGACGCGCGGGCCAGCGCGTTCCAGCCGCGCGACATGGCGCCTGACGCCGGCCTCGACGAGCGCCCGCTCGGCGCCGCGCGGGCGCAGCTCCACGAGACCTACATCGTCGCGCAGACCCGCGACGGCATCGTCATCGTCGACCAGCATGCCGCCCACGAGCGCATCGTCTACGAGCGCATGAAGGCGGCGCTGGCGGCGGGCGGTATCGCCCGCCAGCTGCTGCTGATTCCCGAGGTGGTCGAGCTCGACGAGGCGGATGTCGATCGCCTCGTCGCGCGTGCCGAGGAGCTCGCCGGCTTCGGCCTGGTGCTGGAGGCGTTCGGCCCCGGCGCCGTCGCGGTGCGCGAGACGCCGGGCCTGCTCGGCCGCCTCGACGTCGGTGCGCTGGTGCGCGATCTCGCCGAGCATCTCGCCGAGTGGGACACGACGCTGCCGCTGGAGCGCCGCCTTCTGCACGTCGCCGCGACGATGGCGTGCCACGGCTCGGTGCGGGCGGGGCGCCGGCTCAGGCCGGAGGAGATGAACGCGCTCCTGCGCGAGATGGAGCAGACGCCCAACGCGGGCCAGTGCAACCACGGCCGTCCGACCTATGTCGAGCTGAAGCTCGCCGACATCGAGCGCCTGTTCGGGCGGACGTGATCGGGCGGAAGCCAACGGCCGGTCCGCCGGCCCGCCACGGTCGCCGCGTGCACGGCGGCCACGTGAAAGACCCGCTGGTCAGCGACCGCAGGCTCGTGCGACCATTCGAGACGCTCCTCTCCGCGCCGCCGCCTGCCGACGACCCGGTCCCGTTCGTCCCGCCTCGCCCGTCCGGCGCGCCGCCGCCAACCGTTCGGTCCCGCACCAGCCGCTCGTTCACGCCCTCGCCTTTCGTTCACGATGGAGACCCGCATGCGACGACTTCTCGGCCCCGCCTCCCGGCTGGCCGCCGCTCTCGTCCTCGCCACCGCCGTCGCCGGCGAGCCGGCGGCCGCCCAGGACGCCGCCGCCTGGCCGACCCGGCCCGTCACCCTGATCGTCCCGTTCCTGGCCGGTGGCCCGATCGACGTGATCGCCCGCGTGCAGGCCCAGAAGCTCGGCGAAATCCTCGGCCAGACCGTGGTGGTCGAGAATGTCGGCGGCGGCGGCGGTGCGCTCGGCGCCCAGCGCATCGCCCGCGGCGCCCCGGACGGCTACCTCTTCGTGATGGGCAATGTCGGCACCCACGCCTATCACCCGACCCTGTATGCCAAGCCGCTCTACGATCCGGTCGCCGACTTCCAGCCGGTCGGCCTGACCACCGAATCGCCGCGCCTTCTGGTCGCGCGGCCGACCCTGCCGGCCGACGACCTGAAGGGTTTCGTCGCCTTCGCCAAGGCCAACCACGCGACCATGAGCTTCGGCTCCGGCGGGCTCGGCTCGGCGACCCACATCCCCTGCCTGCTGGTCAACCAGGCGATGGGCGTGACCGTGACGCACGTGCCGTATCGCGGCGCCGCGCCGGCCATGCAGGACGTGATCGGCGGCCGCACCGACTATATGTGCGACTCGATCCAGACCGCCGTGCCGCAGGTCAAGCAGAAGAACGTCAAGGCGCTCGCCGTGCTGTCGGGCACCCGCTCGCCGTTGCTGCCCGAGGTGCCGACCGCCGCCGAGGCGGGGCTGCCGGGTGTCGAGGCCGACGCCTGGAACGCCATCTTCCTGCCCAAGGGCACGCCCGAGCCGATCGTGAAGAAGCTCGTCGCCGCCGTGAACCAGACGCTCGACGACCCGACCGTGAAGAAGCGCCTCGACGAGCTCGGCCTGTCGATCGTCCCGCCCGAGCGCCGCGGGCCGGACTATCTCGCCGGCTATGTGAAGAGCGAGATCGACCGCTGGGCCCCGGCCATCAAGGCCGCCGGCCTGAAGGTCGAGTAGGGGACGTCCGGTTCGCATCGGGGCGGTCGGACGGCCGCCCCGCCCGGTCTCATGCGGGACGCTGCCGCGCGCCGTCGAGGAACAGCGCCCAGGCCTTCTCGAAATAGGCGTTCTGGGCGCGGGTCGTGGCGTAGGTCGTCCGCCCCAGCATCGCGTCGACGGTCGGGCCGACCGCGATGCAGTTCAGCATCTGGCCGGCCAGGAACCGCACGTCGCCGGCGCCGAGCGCCCCCGCCTCCTGCGCCTCCGCGATCAGCGCGACGATGCGGTCCATGATCGGATCGTGAGGATTGCGCGCCACCGCCTGCCCGACCACCAGCGCCTCGCTCAGCGCGATCCGCTGGAAGGCGATGAGGGTCGGATCGAGATTGGTCGACAGGAGCCAGCGCGCGGCGCCGCGCAGGCGGCTCATCACGTCGCCGGTCTGCGCCGCCACGGTCGCCTGGAAGCGCGCCTGGGTCTTCTTGCGGGCGTGATCCACCACGCCCTCGAACAGCGCGAGCTTGGAGGGAAAGCGGCGGTACACCGTGTCCTTGCCGACCCCGCAGGCGGCGACCACCTGCTCGACCGAGGTCGCCGCATAGCCCTGCTCGGCGAACAGGCGCGACGCGGTCTCGATGATGCGCGCCGATTTCGCCTCGCCGTCGACCTTGGAGGGCCGCCCCGTCCGCCGAGTCATCGCTTGGTCCTGCGCGCGAATCCGCCGATCGCGCTTCTCCGGCTCGGGCTCGTTCACTGACCGCGGCATGCTCGTCAAGCTCTGTTGGCCGAAGCAATTCTCGAATTATTCCAATTACATGTTTGCTCTCGCGATGGCAATGCATCTGGACAGGACGGTCCCGTCCCGTTTATTCGTCGTCGTCGGGCAAGGTGACAGTGAGCGGGTGTCGAGATGGCGATCGATCGTGCAGTTGTCGTGTGGGCGGCGCTCGCCGCCGTGACGGCCGGTGTCGGCGAGGGGCGGGCGCAGAGCTCCGCCTCGGCCGAGACGGCGCTGCAGCCCATCGTCGTGGACGCGGATCGCGGCGCGACCGACACGCGGGACAGCTATCTCGACAAGACCTCGTCGGCGGCGACCAAGACCGACACGCCGGTGGTCGAGACGCCGCAGTCGATCTCGATCGTCACGCGCCGTCAGATCGACGACCAGAACGCCCAGACGGTCGGCAACGCGCTGCGCTACACGTCCGGCGTGCTGTCCGACGCCGACACCAACGCGCGCTACGACAGCGTGTTCATCCGCGGCTTCGGTGGCTTCGGCACGTCGACCAACTATGTCGGCTTCCTCGACGGCCTGAAGCTGCCGCGCGGCCAGGCCTTCGCCAACACGGCGATCGATCCCTTCCTGCTCGACCGGGTCGAGGTGCTGAAAGGGCCGTCGGCGCTGCTCTACGGTCAGACGAGCCCGGGTGGCCTCGTCGATCAGATCAGCCGGATGCCGAGCGCGACCCCCTACAACGAGGTGCGGCTCGAGGGCGGCTCGCACGGGCGCATCCAGTCCGGCGTGACGAGCCAGGGCGCGATCGACAAGGAGGGGCACTGGCTCTACAGCCTGACCGCGATCGGCCGATCGTCGGGCACGCGATACGACGACGTCGACGAGAAGCGCGTCGCCGTCGCCCCGGCCCTGACCTGGGCGCCCGACGCCGACACGCGGCTGACCATCCTGAGCTACTATCAGCGCGATCCGGAGGGCGGCTACTTCAACTCGCTCTATCCGACGTTCCTGGCGCCGGCGCAGTATCGGCCGTTCCTCAATTCCACGCTCAATGTCGGCGATCCGGGATTCGACGCCTTCAAGCGCGAGCAGTACGGCATCGGCTACAAGTTCGACCACCGGTTCAACGACGTCGTCAGCGTCCATTCCGGTCTGCGCTACTCCCATGTCGACGTCGACATGCAGTCGCTGCAGATGAATGGGCCGCTCTCGTCCACCGGCGTCCTGCCGCGCTGGGCGGTGCGCTCCATCGAGTCGGTCGACGGGGTGTCGACCGACAATCGCCTGCAGTTCGACGTCGCCACCGGTCCGGTGAAGCACAAGATCCTCACCGGCGTCGATTATCAGAACAGCAGCAGCAGCTGGGTCTACAAGCTCGGTGCGGCGACCTCGCTCGACGTCGCCAACCCGCTCTACTATCAGCCGGTGGGGTCGCTCGCGAGCGTGATCGACAACGACCAGACGCTGACCCAGACCGGAGTCTACGTCCAGGATCAGATCAGTCTCGGCGGCTGGCGCGCGACGCTCGGCGTTCGGCACGACTGGACCAAGCAGAGCACCGACAACCGGCTCGCCGCCACCACCAGCGACCAGTCGGCCGACAAGACGACCTACCGGGCCGGTCTCCTCTATCTGTTCGACAACGGCATCGCGCCCTATGCGAGCTACTCGACCTCGTTCGAGCCGGTGATCGGCGTCGGCGTCGACGGATCGCCCTTCGTGCCGACCACGGGCGAGCAGGTCGAGGTGGGCATCAAGTACCAGCCTGCCGCGATCCCGATTCTGCTGACCGCATCGGCCTTCGACATCCGCCAGAAGAACGTCCTGACGCCGTCCGCCGTGACCGGATTCAACGTCCAGCAGGGCGAGATCCGCTCGCAGGGCCTCGAGCTCGAGGCGCGCGGCAACGTGACCGACAGCCTGGAGCTGATCGGCGCGCTGACCTTCCTGGACACGCGGGTGACCGAATCGGCCACCGCGAGCCTGATCGGCAACCGTCCGCAGGCCGTGCCCGACTATTTCGGCTCGATCTGGATGAACTACACGATCAAGTCGGGCGGGCTCACCGGTCTCACGCTCGGCGGCGGCGTGCGTCGTGTCGGCCCGACCTTCGCGGACGACGCCAACACGATCGAGAACCCGGGCTACACGGTCGTGGACGCGGCGATGCGCTACGACCTCGAGAACCTCCGGCCCGCGCTGAAAGGCGCCGAGCTCACGCTCAACGTCACCAACCTGTTCGACAAGGAGTACTATTCGAGCTGCTCGTCGAACTATTACTGCCAGTTCGCGAACCGCAGGCTGATCCTGGCCGGGCTGCGCTACCGATGGTGACCACGCTTCGATCGCGGTTCGGCCGCCGACCGGAGCGGCCGCGATGACGCCGCGCACCGTCCGGGTCTGGTCGTGGGTTCATCGCTGGAGCAGCCTGATCTGCACGGTGTTCGCGCTGCTCTTGTGCCTGACCGGGCTGCCGCTCGTCTTTCACGACGAGCTCGGTCCGAGCCCGCGGCTCGCCGACGTGCCGGCCGATCGGCCGCCCGCCTCGGTCGATGCGATGATCGCGCAGGCCATGGCGGCCCGACCGGGCCACGTCGTACCGTACCTGTTCTTCGATCGCGACCGGCCGATCGTGAAGGTGCCGACCGCGCCGCGCATGACGACGGAGCCGGCGGCGTTCCATTATCTCGTGTTCGACACCCGCACCGGCGCGGCGCTCGACGTCTCGCAGCCCAACCAGGGCTTCATGAACGTCATGCTGCGCCTGCATCTCGATCTGTTCGCCGGCGTGCCCGGCACGCTCTTTCTCGGCGGCATGGGGCTGCTGCTGGTCGTCGCGATCGTGTCGGGCGTCGTGCTCTACGGACCGTTCACCCGCCGCCTCGATTTCGGGACCGTTCGCCGCGGCGGCAGCCGGCGGCTGAAGTGGCTCGACCTGCACAACCTGTTCGGCATCGTCACGCTGGCGTGGTTCGGCGTGGTCGCCCTCACCGGCGTGATCAACACGCTCGCGGCGCCGATCGAGCTCGCCTGGCAGGCCGGCCAGCTGGTCGAGATGGCGGCGCAGGCCAAACCGGCTTCGGCCCCGGCACCGTCCGAGCATGAACGCGACCGCGGCCAGCGCGCTTCGATCGACGCGCTGCTGAACAACGTCCGCGCCGCCGTGCCCGGCATGGCGATCACGACGGTCGCGTTTCCGGGAACACCGTTCTCGACCGAGGCTCATGTCGCGATCTTCCTGACCGGCGACACGCCGATCACCAGCCGCGTCCTCAAGCCGGCGCTGGCCGACGCGGCGACGGGGCAGGTGATCGCGGTGCGCGACATGCCGTGGTACGCGACGATGCTGTTCATGTCGCAGCCGCTGCATTTCGGCGACTACGGCGGGCTGCCGCTGAAGATCCTCTGGGCGCTCTTCGACGTCGCGACCATCGTGGTGCTGGTCAGCGGCTTGTATCTCTGGTGGCCGGGGCGACGTCGGTCGTCGGCGGACGTGGCGTCCGGCACGGAGCACGAAACCAGGCCGGTTCCGGCCGAGGTGGTCGAATGAGGGCGCCGGATAAGGCCGTGCGGCAGTGGCGGTGGCCGATCGTGTTGGCCGTGTCGACCCTGGTCGGGCTGCTCGCGGCGCTGATCGGCGGGGGCGGCGTCTGGTGGGCCGTGTCCTGGGCGGCGCTGGCGAGTCCGCTCGTGGTCCTCGTCGTCTGCCTGATCCCGCACGACCGGCGGGCCGCCAGCGGCCTCCCCCCGCTTCGACGAACCGAGCTCACCCCGCCCTGAGAAACGTCACGGCGGTGTCGTCGTAGACGCGGCGTTCCAGCTCCGCGAAGCCGTCGAGCGCCGGCAGGGGGGCGTCGGCCGCCTCCTCCACCACGATCAACGCCTCGGGCCGGAGCCAGCCGCCGTCGCGGGCGGCGCTCAGCGCGGGGACGGCGAGGCCGCGGCCGTAGGGCGGATCGAGGAATACCAGCGAGAACGGCGGCATCGGGTGGGCGATGCCGAGCTTCGTCGCGTCGCGGCGGTAGATCTTCGTCACGCCACCGAGCCCGAGGTTCTCCACGTTCTGGCGGATCAGGGCGCGCGCCTCGGCGCCGTCGTCGACGAACAGCGTGAAAGCGGCCCCGCGCGACGTCGCCTCCAGGCCGAGCGCGCCGGTGCCGGCGAACAGGTCGAGGACGCGGCCGTCCGCGACCGGATCGCCATAGGCGTGCATCAGGATGTTGAAGAGCGACTCGCGCAGACGGTCGGCGGTCGGCCGGATCGCGGCCGAGCGCGGACCTGCGAGCAACCGCCCGCGCAGCCGGCCGCCGACGATGCGCATCAGCCGCCCCGCGGCCCGGAGCGAGACCCGCCCGGCCGCCCGCCACCGCGGCCGCCCGGCTTGCCGCCGGAGGGCTTGCCGCCGAAGGGCCGTCCTCCGGACGGCTTGCCACCGGACGGCTTGCCACCGGACGGCTTGGCGCCGAACGGCTTGGCACCGGACGGCTTGCCGCCCGACTTGAAGCCGCCGGGCTTGCGGTCGCCGAACGGCTTGCGGTCGCCGAACGGCTTTCCGCCGCCTTCGCCGCGGGGCCGGAACGGCCGGTCACCGGCCGGCTTGTCGCGGAACGGCTTGCCGCCCCCCTCGGACCGCGCCCGGAACGGCCGATCGCCCTGCGGCCGGTCGCCCTCGCTGCGCTCGCGGAAGGGACGCTCCCCCTCGGCGCGTTTCCGGAACGGCTTGTCGCCGGCGGGACGCTCCCGGAAGGGGCGATCGCCGGCGGGGCGCTCCCGGAACGGCCGATCACCCTCGGCCCGTGCCCGGAAGGGCCGGTCGCCCTGCGGCCGGTCGCCCTCGCTGCGCTTGCGGAACGGCTTGTCGCCGGCCGGACGTTCCCGGAAGGGGCGCTCGCCCACGGCGCGCTTCGGCCGGAACGGCCGATCACCTTCGGCACGCGCCCGGAACGGGCGATCACCTTCGCTGCGCGCTCGGAACGGGCGATCGCCCTCGGCGCGCGACCGATAGGGGCGGTCGCCCGCGACGCGGTCGCGGCGCGGACGGTCGTCGCCGCTGCGCTCGCGGAACGGCTTTCCACCGGCCGGCCGGCCACCACCGGCGACGCGGTCGGGCCGGTCGCCAGCCGGCTTGCCGCGGAAGGCGCGCTTGGGCGGCGCCGCCCCCTCGGGCTTCGCCTCGCCGAACCGCTCGACCAGCACCTTGCGGCCCTTGCGGTCGGTCAGCAGGCCGGCCCGCTTCGGGCCGGTCGGCTCCTCCCGCGACGGCTTGCCGGTCTCGCTGCGCTCGCCCTTGTAGTGGGTGCGCAGCGGCGAATCCTCCGAGCGCCAGGCATGGCCACGGCGCGGTCGGCCGACCGGCGGCTCCAGCGGCTCGTCGCGGTCGCGGCGGCGGAAGCGCGGCTTGTCGCCGCCCGCATCGAAGCGGCCGGGACCGCCACGCCCGCCAGGGGCGCGTTCGTCGCGGTCGCGGCCGGCGGGGCGCCGCTCGTCGCGGCCGCGCGGGCTGCGGGCATCGCCGCGCTCGGCGCGCGGACCCGGCGTGCCGCGGGCGCCGCGGGCGGCGCGCTCGCGCCGGTCCTCCTCGGAGGGCGCGCGCGGCGTGATCGGGCCGGAGAAGTCGCAGCCGGCCTCGGCGGCCAGCCGCTCGCCGAGCTGCTCGCGCAGCACCCGGGTTCGGACCTCCTCGATGTCGCCGTCCAGAAGCTCGCCGAGTTGGAACGGGCCGTAGGAGACGCGGATCAGCCGGTTCACCTGCAGGCCGAGCGTGTCGAGGACGTTGCGGACCTCGCGGTTCTTGCCCTCGCGAATGCCGATCGTGATCCACACATTGGCACCCTGGCTGCGGTCGAGCGTCGCCTCGATCGGGCCGTACTGGATGCCGTCGACCTCGAGGCCGTTCTTGAGCCGGTCGAGCTGGGCCTGGTCGACCGAGCCGTGGGCGCGCACGCGATAGCGGCGGAGCCAGCCGGTCGACGGCAGTTCGAGCTGGCGGGCGAGGCCGCCGTCGTTGGTGAGCAGCAGCAGGCCCTCGGTGGCGATGTCGAGACGGCCGACGCTGATCAGCCGCGGCAGATCCTCGGGCAGCGAGTCGAAGATGGTCGGCCGGCCTTCCGGGTCGAAGCTCGTCGTCACCAGGCCGACCGGCTTGTGATAGAGGAACAGCCGCGTGCGCTCGGCCGCCGGCAGCGGCTCGCCGTCGACCGTGATGCGGTCCGTCCGGGTGACGTCGAGGGCCGGCGACGTGATCACGCTGCCGTTGACGGCGACGCGGCCGGCTTCGATCCACGCCTCCGCGTCGCGGCGCGAGCACAGGCCGGCGCGCGCCATCACCTTGGCGATGCGCTCGCCGTCGGGCGGGGCGGGGCGCTGCGCGGGCGCGGTCTCGGGCGCTGAATCGTCTCGGGGCTTGTCCGGCATGGTCTCGATCTTGGATAAGGAGCGAGCCTGATAGCAGAGTTCGCGCGCGGGAACGAGCCGTGACGAGAATTCGTCATGGCCGGGCTCGTCCCGGCCATCCACGATCTTTGTCCCGATTCGGCCCGGCGTGGATGCCCGGCACGAGGCCGGGCATGACGAGGGCAGAGGGTGTGGCGGCCGAGAAGACCTCCTTCATGGATCTGGCGCTCGCCGCGGCGCGCGCGGCGGGCGACGCCGGCGAGGTGCCGATCGGCTGCGTGGTGGTGCGCGACGGCGTCGTCGTGGCAGCGGCCGGCAACCGCACGCTCGCCGACCGCGACCCGACCGCCCATGCCGAGATGGTGGCGATCCGCGCCGCCTGTGCGGTGCTCGGCTCGGAGCGGCTGCCCGACTGCGACCTCTACGTCACGCTGGAGCCGTGCCCGATGTGCGCGGCGGCGATCTCCCTCGCCCGTATCCGCCGATTGTATTATGCCGCCGGCGATCCCAAGGGCGGCGCCGTCGAGAGCGGCGTCCGGCTTTTCGCGTCACCGACCTGCCACCACCGCCCGGAGGTCTATTCCGGCATCGGCGAGACGGCGGCGGCGGAGATTTTGCGGCGGTTTTTCAGGGAGCGGCGGTGAGGGGCGGCCTCGTCGGACGGCCGCCGAGGTTATTCCCCTGGCAGCCAGGGGTTCAGAACTCGGACGCCCAGAGGCGCGAAATCCCGCACGTTCCGCGTCACGACCGTCATGTCGTGGACCAGTGCCGTGGCGGCGATGAGAGCATCACGTTCGGCACGCGGGTCGGGCACATGGAGGCGGGCGCACTGCCGGGCGACTGCGAGGTCAACTGGTACGAGGCGATCGTTGAAGTCGGGGAGAAGGTTCTGGTCGATCCATCGCCGCAATGCGTCGGCTTGCTCCGGATCCTTCCGTTCGAGACGCAGAGCGCCGACCGCGATTTCCATGATTGTGATGACGGAGAGATAGAACCGCTCGATATCCATGCCGGCGGCCCATTCGAGGACGTTGGGGTCTGCCCGTCGGGGTCGCCGGAGTTCCGATAGGATGTTGGTGTCGAGCAGAAACATCAGTCGAAATCGACCGGCTTGATGAAGCCTTGGAGCTTCGGCGGATCGAATTCGAAATCGGCGTCGTCACCAGGCTGAGCCACAGCCTCCGCCAGGCTCATGACACGGCCGGCCCGACCCACCAGCCGGTTGTAGTCGTCGATCGACAGCAGCACGTGCGCCGGCCGGCCGCGGTCGGTAATGAAAACGGGGCCATCGGCCGAAGCCTTCTTGGCTTTGCTGGTGTCCTGGTTGAACTCGCGGCTCGTCATGGTGGTACGCATCGTCCACCTCCTGGGTCCAGCGTGCATTCCAATGTAGAAACGTTACTACAATCGCGCAAGATGTGGGCAGCCGTCACCCCTCCAGCAACGCCGTCAGATCCCGCTTGATGTCGTCCTTGATGGCCTCGCCGGCCCGGATGATCGCGATCGCCTGGAGGAAGTCGAGGAGACGGAAGATCGCCACGTTGGGGCGGATCAGGAGGTCGGGCCGCACCCGCTTCAGCTTCTCGGCGACGAGGGCGTGGCCCATCACGGTAAGGGTGGCGAACACCGAGTCGAACGCCTCCGGCACCGCGGTGTTCTCGCGCGGGGCCGTGGAGCAGTCGACCGCTACGACCACGTCGGCGCGGCCGGCGAGCTGGGTGAAGGGCAAGGGATCGACCGCGGCGCCGTCGACCAGCACGCGGCCGCCATATTCCACCGGGCGCAGCAGGCCCGGGATCGCCATCGAGGCGGCGATGGCCGGCCGCAGGGGCCCCTCGGAGAACACCACCTCGGCCTGGCCGAACAGGTCACTGGCGACGACCAGGAGCGGGATCGTCAGGTCCGAGAACGACTTGGGGATCGCCTCGGGCAGGAAGGCGGCGCAGAACTTCGCCGGATCGAGCAGCACCGGGTTGTGGCCGAACGGCACCTTCAAGAGGCTCGACCAGGCGAAGCCGGCGGCGCGGGTGCCGAGCAGCCGGGTGATCAGCGCGCCGCGATTTTCCAGCGTCGCGATGACATGGCGGCGCAGCGCCCGCGGGCTCATCCCGGCCGCGTAGGCGGCGCCCATCAAGGCGCCGATCGACGAGCCCGAGATGGCGACCGGCTTCACGCCGAGCTCGTCCAGCGCCTCGAACACGGCGATGTGGGCGAGCCCCCGCGCCCCGCCGGCGCCGAGCGCGAGCGCGAAGGTTTTCATGGCGTCTGCCGATCGCCCGACGCCGTCATGCCCGCGCTCGTCGCGGGCATCCACGCCTTCACGGCAAGTCCGCAAACACGTGGATGGCCGGGACGAGCCCGGCCATGACGGGGCAGGGAGTCCGACTGTTCGAACGAGCCCCTCACGGGCCCTCCGTGAAGAACGCCAACAGCGCCTTTTGGGTCGCGGCGGGGCTTTCCTCCTGCGGGAAGTGGCCGGAATCGATCGGTTCTCCGCGCACGTCGTTCGCCCAGTCGCGCCAGGTGGCGAGCGGCGCGTTCTCGCTCGGGATTCCCTTCGCGCCCCACAGCACCAGCATCGGGCAGGCGATCTTTCGGCCCGCCGCGCGGTCGGCCTCGTCGAAGGCGAGATCGGTGGTGCGGCCGGCCCGGTAGTCCTCGCAGCTCGCGTGGATGCGCAAGGGATCCTGGAACGCCGCGCGATAGTGCGCCAGCGCGCGCGGATCGAACGGGGTGAGATCCTTGGTGCCCGACCAGCTCGCGATCTTCCAGTCGAGGTAATAGATCGGATCCTTGCCGATCATGGTCTCCGGGAACGGCGCCGGCAGCGCCAAAAAAGTCCAGTGCCAGACCTTGTAGGCGAGCGTCTGGTCCATGGTGTGCCACATCGCCCAGGTCGGGACGATGTCGATCACGGCGAGCTTCTCCAGTCGTCCCGGATGGTCGAGCGCGAGCCGGTAGCCGACCCGGCCGCCGCGGTCGTGGCCGACGAGCGAGAAGCGCGCGTGGCCGAGCGCCTCCATCAGGTCGATCATGGCGGCCGCCATGGCGCGCTTGGTGTAGGGCGCGTGGTCGGGCCCCGAGCGCGGCGCCGCCGACCAGCCGTAGCCCGGCAGATCCGGCAGGATCAGCCGGAAATGCTTCGCCAGCGCCGGCGCGACCTTGTGCCAGATCACGTTCGACTGCGGATAGCCGTGCAGCATCAGGAGCGGCGGCCCGCTGCCGCCGGAGCGGGCGAACAGCTTGCCGGCACTGGTGTCGATCCAGTGCGACTCGAAGCCGGGATAGAGGTCGGCGAGATCGGACATGGGACTCTCCGCGAAAGCGGTTTCGGTCAGGGGCGCCAGGCCGGGACGATGTCGGTTTTCGCGAAGTCGTCGCCCTTGAAGAGAAGGGTATCGTCACGCGCTTTGGCGAGCGCATAGGTAAAGCAATCGCCGAAATTCAGTGCTGCCGGATGACGCCCGCGGCCGTAACGAAGGAAACTCTGGCGAACCAACGCGCCCTGGTCCGCGTCCACACCGGAGATCTCGACGCCATAGTCCGTCAGCAGCCCCTCCAGCCGTTCAGCCTCGGCTTCACGGCGCTTTCCGCACAGGACGATCGTCGCCTCGACAACCGCTACGACCGACATCACCGAGGTGGGCACGCTCAGGATGATCTCTTCGAAAACGGATCGCTCGTCCTCGCCGAGCAGAATGGCCATCAGAGCGGACGTATCGACAACCATCAGGTCGGCAACCCGTTCTCGTCGTAGCCGACGATCTCGTCGGCGGTCAGATTCTCGTTGATCCTCGGCAGAGAGTCGAAATAGGCGAGGGTCTCTCTGATCCGCTTCCTGCGTGCAGCGAGATCGTTGTCCAGCCTCTCCTCGGCCGGACGGGTCGGCAGCTCCGCCAGCCGCACATCCACGGCGTGGGCGACGGCCGCCTGCGGCGTCTCGCCGGTCCGTTCGGCGAGCTCCCTGATCTTTGCCTCGATCTGTGGATCGTCGATGACGATTCCCATCGGCGGCTCCTCCGGGTTGCAGCAGCCCCGATTATATAGGCGCCGCCGGCAGCCTGTCGAAGCCGCCCTGTCGAAGCCGCGCCCTCGGCCGGGCCGTGCCCGGCCCTCACCCGCGCCGGGCGAGCCCCTTGGCGCCGATGTCGCGGCGCCAGAAGCCGCCCGGCCAGCGGATCTCGCCGATCGCCGTGTAGGCGGCCGCGCGCGCCTCGGCGAGCGTCTTGCCGGTCGCGCCGACGTTCAGCACCCTTCCGCCGACGGCGACGATCCGGCCGTCCCGCTCGGCCGTGCCGGCGTGGAAGATCTCCACGTCGTCGACCGCCATGGCGTCGCTCAGGCCGTCGATGACGCTGCCCTTCTCGTAAGCGCCGGGATACCCTTTGGCGGCCAGCACCACCGTGATGGCGGCGGCGTCGTTCCAGTCGAGCGACACGTCCCTCAGGGTTCCGTCGCAGGTGGCGACGAGCGCCGGCACGAGATCGGAGTCGAGCCGCAGCATCAGCACCTGGCACTCGGGATCGCCGAACCGGCAATTGTACTCGATCAGCTTCGGCCCCTCGGCCGTGATCATCAGGCCGGCGAACAGCACCCCCTTGTAGGGGCAGCCCATGGCGGCCATCGCCTTCAGGGTGGGGCGAATGATCGCGTCCATGGTGCGGGCCGTGATCTCGGGCGTCATCACCGGAGCCGGCGAGTAGGCGCCCATGCCGCCAGTGTTCGGGCCGACATCGAGATCGAAGGCGCGCTTGTGATCCTGGGCCGAGGCGAGCGGCAGCGCGGTCTCGCCGTCGCACAGCACGAAGAACGACGCCTCCTCGCCGGCCAGGAACTCCTCGACCACGACGCTCGCCCCGGCGGCCCCGAGCGATCCGGAGAACATCGCGTCGATCGCGGCCTCGGCCTGGCCGATCGTCTCGGCGACGACGACGCCCTTGCCGGCGGCGAGCCCGTCGGCCTTGACGACGATCGGCGCGCCCTTCGCGCGGACATAGGCCTTGGCGGGCGCCGCGGCGGTGAAGACCTCGTAGGCGGCGGTCGGGATGCCGTTCGCCCGGCACAGCGCCTTGGTGAAGCCCTTGGAGCCTTCGAGCCGCGCCGCCGCGGCGGTCGGGCCGAACGCCCGGATCCCGGCGGCCGTCAGGGCGTCGACCAGGCCGGCGACCAGCGGCGCCTCGGGGCCGACCACCACGAGATCGACGGCGTTGCCGCGGCAGAAGCCGATCACGGCGTCGGTGTCGACCGGGTCGAGGGCGACGCAGTCGGCCTCCTGGGCGATGCCGGCGTTGCCGGGGGCGCACCACAGGCGATCGACGAGGGGGCTCGCCGCGATCTTCCAGGCGAGCGCGTGCTCGCGTCCGCCGGAGCCGAGAAGCAGGATGTTCATGCGCGAGGGGCCGCCCGGGTTCGTCAGGATGTGACGGCCTGTCTTACAGGAGGCGCCCCGCATCGCAACCCGTCATGCCCGCGCGCGTCGCGGGCATCCACGTCTAATACCGTGTGTTCGGCCAGATCGTGGATGGCCGGGACGAGCCCACGGCTGTCCGGCACGGATTGTGCTTGAAGAGGTGCACGGCATTGATTCT